>NZ_AMZS01000068.1:0-218054 GCF_000314615.1 Acinetobacter sp. WC-323 | reverse complement strand
CCTCAATTAACTCATCTATAATTTTAAGCACAGTTTTACGATCCATCTCTGTATCTTCAACAAGACGGGCAATACTTGGGTAGCAAACATGATCTTCACCAGCTCGATCTGCCAGTGAGAGTAAAACCAGTTTCTTGAGTGGTTTTAGTGCTCCACCCTTTTTCTGCTTCTGGCGTGTTTTCCACGCCCACATTGATGCATCTAAACTCATACATCACCAACCTTAGGTCTTAAATATCCGCCCATGTATTCAATCTTTTGGGCTTTATACAAACTCGTTTCAATTTCGCCAGCCAAATGCAAGGTAATGCATCCACGATGTGCAAGTTGCTGTCTAAACTCTTCGCGTGTTACTGCTGCATTCTCTTCGTTATAGCCCCGCTTACGGAGATTGGCTTTGTTACGCTCAAGCAGATCGTTCAAAAGTTTTAATGCTGGCTCATACCAGGATTGGATCGCCTGAAGTTGTTTGTAGTCTGGAAGCTTTGTATTCATGAAACCTCCGCTAGTACTTGCTCAATATCTGTCAGACGGCGTTTGGCATTCAACTCAGCAATTGAGGCATGGCGCAGTTCAGATTCTGCTGCTGTAACACGATGGCCATTCACCAAGATGGTGATTCCACTACTCTGCAGCCCACAAATATCCTGCACTGTGAAAAGCTCATCTGAGTCAAAAGTTCTATTGATGAACTCAAGTGGTATTTTAATTACAACCGTATCCCCCACAATGAAATCACTGTTGTGGGTTGATACTTCGTTTGATATATTTGTCATGTTCTTGATTCCTTCGATTAATGAACACTGCTCAAAGCCCGATCTCGCACATCGGGCTTTTTGCTTATTTGGAATACCGAAAAAAGAGTTTTGAATACATTCAGGTATTCACTTGAATTCATTGTATTCTTTGATTTTTTCTTGGCTTCGCTTAAAGATTGGCCCAAATCAACTTCGATCTTTAACTCAATGGCCTCTCTAATCCATTTCGCTCGATTACCATCAGCCAAATCATCAACTATCAGCTTTACATCAATAGGGACTCGGGTGGTCATTGGTTCTAATAGCTTTTCACTCGATTTAAGTTGTGCTGTTGCGTTTTGCATATCTTTTCCTGTTTTGCAAATATCTTCTTTTCACGATGTCGCCTGTTGCCCTAACTCTTTTCCTAAGAAAAAAATAAATAGGCCTTCATGGGTTAATTTTTTATTGCTGGCATCAACCATTTTTTGGATCGTATCCATGCTTGGTTTTTTTCGGCCATGAATTAAATGAGATTCCATATATCCATATGAAATACAGGTTGTTTCACAAAAGCGGATACGTTCGCTCTTTTCTAATCCGCGCCAATATTCATAAAGGGTAACCATACATACACCTAATAGGTAAATTAAATATAAATATACCCAACAGGTAAATAAAATACAACCTGTCAGGGTATTTATTTTTTCTACCTTACAGGTAAATTATTTAACTAGAATCAAGCAGGTAGATTGCATCATGAGTGAATTAAAGACAATTCATGAAATAAGACTTAGTAACACCAAAAAATTAATGAAAGATTTAGGGCTTAGTCGCACAGAATTCGCTGATAAAATTGATATGTCTTACAATCTGCTCAGCCAATATATTGGGAAAAATCCAACAAAAAATATTGGTGATGAAACTGCAGAAAAAATTGAACAGGCTTGCAATAAGCCAAAAGGATTTTTAGATCAAGCTAATGGTTTATCACCAATGACTTCATCGAAAGATGAGGCGTATATAAGCTCTTTGAAATTTCAATCATCCTATGAAAATAAAAATACTGTAAGAATCCCTGTTCATAAGGATGTCAAAGCTGCGTGTGGTAATGGCGTGACCAATTTTTTAGAAGACATTTCTGACTATTTAGAAATAGATCCAAACATTCTTATGTTATTAGGCATTAAATCAAAACCTGAAAATTTAAGAGTAATTTACTCTGCGGAATATAGTATGTGGCCCACGGTTACTCCTGATAGCCCGTTGTTTGTAGATATATCACCTATTGATACAGCTGCGATTATTAATGGAGATGTGTATGTATTCCTCCATAACGGATACTTACGAATGAAACGAGTCTTTATCAGCTATGGTAATGAAAAAACTGTTCGTTTACAAAGTGATAACCCTGATAAAAACAAATATCCAGATGAAATCATCACAAAAGAACAGCTTAACGAGTTAAGTTTTGTTGGTCGATTGGAGTCGGCTCTGGTTAAACCTTAATGAAGCCCTAAAAAATGAGATATAAAATATGCCAATGCCTACACGCTTATTCCATATGACAGCAATTGATAACTTGGATTCGATTCTCAATAAAGGCTCGTTAATTTGTAAAAATTCCTGCACTAAAGATCAAATTCGTTATGGGAATATTGCACATTCTTCTGTCCAGAATAAAAGAAATTCTAAGAATGTTCCTGTTCCTCCTCATGGATCTCTACATGATTATGTCCCCTTTTATTTTGCCCCTAGATCACCAATGTTATACGTTATCAATCAAGGTAATGTAGACGGATGTGATTATAGACAAGATAGTATTATTTATTTACAAACAACAGTAGAAAAAATTTTAGAAACTAACAACCTCTATGTTTTTACTGATCGAAATGCTTCTTTGGATTATGCAACATTTGAAAATGATCACACCAAGTTACCGCAAACTGTAAATTGGACATACCTCACATCACCTCCAGCTATTGATGGTTACTGTAAATTTTTTCATGATACAGTCGATTACCCTCAACGCAGAGAAATGCGCCAAGCTGAGTTTCTAGTTTACAATACCTTCCCCATTGATCTTATCTCTGCAATTGGTGTTCACAATAATGATGCATTAATGTTTGTCAAGGATTCACTAAGAAAGTATCATTTGAATATACCAGTAAGCATAAAACCTGATTGGTATTTCTAGGAGACAGCTTATGACTATTTCACTTCATGAGGGAGATTTATTATCTGCATCTGATGTTGATGCCATTGTAAATACAGTAAATTGTGTAGGTGTTATGGGTAAAGGGATAGCCCTGCAATTTAAAAAGAAATGGCCAGGCAATTTCAAAGCCTACTCAGAAGCATGTAAGAATAAGGAAGTTGTAATCGGCAAAATGCTAACCTACGATCTTGGTAGCCTAGCAACACCTAAATACATTATTAACTTTCCAACAAAGCAACATTGGCGTTCTCCATCAAAAATTAAAGATATTCAAGTTGGACTGATAGATCTTCTGATAACCGTAGAAAAGTACGATATCCAATCGATTGCTATTCCTCCTTTGGGGTGTGGTAATGGTGGTTTAGACTGGGATGAGGTGCTTCCTCTTATTATCAAGACATTTGAAAATCATCCTCATTTGGATGTACGCATTTATCCACCAACCAACCAACCAAATGCAGATACTATTTCAGCCAATACAAACACCACCCGCCCCAAGATGACAGAGGGTAGAGCTGCCCTATTATTACTTTTGGACGGTTATCGTGAGGTTGGTTATGGATTGTCTCGAATAGAAACCCAAAAATTAGTTTATTTCTTACAAGAAACGGGATTTAACCTTAATTTAGAATTCGTTAAATACGAATATGGTCCCTATGCTGATAAATTAAGACATGTCCTTGATCGTATTGATGGGCATTTCATTAAAGGAGTTGGGGATGGTGTTGTTGCATCGGAAATTAAACCCATACCTGAAGCTTTAGATGAAGCAAGAAGCTTTGTTGAAAATTACTCTCCCAATTTACTAAGTCACATTGAGCAAGTAAAAGACTTGATAGATGGCTATGAATCCTTATATGGGCTAGAATTGCTTTCTACTGTACACTGGGTAACAAAACATGAAAATATTTTATCTTGGGAAGATGCTGTAACGCATGTCCATAAATGGAATAATCGAAAGCAAACCATGCAACCTATGCATATTAAAACAGCTTGGAATAAACTTAAATCATCAAGATTTATAGCTAATTAACATATTTATTATGATTCTATAACCCACCCCAGCGGTGGGTTTTCTTTTAGTTAAAACAAAAAATTACCCAACAAGTATAAATATTCTTCCTATTATTTTACCTACAAGGTATTTACAATATTTTACCTTGTGGGTATATTTACCTCATGGACAGCAAAAAGCCCCGAAATCTTGGCGGATGGACGGGGCTCTCTTCACTTACATGAGATAGATTATGAAACAAAAGCCTATACATAGTCAAACGTCCGAACGTTTACACCAGCACCCTACTGCTACTGATTATCAGATCAGTACGCTTGAAATCATCAAAGCCAATCTAAAAGATGGGCTTAAGCTCTTTCCTATTATTTTGGTCGTTTTCCTGCTCGGGCTGGTCCTTACTGCTGTTGTTTATGGCACTTTTGGAGGATAAGACATGGCACATTTACATTCAGCATTTATCCAAAAGACCAATACATTTAGCGGCTCTTTATTGTACAAAATAAAACCGTCAAGCTATGACGCACAGCGACTTGCAAGCTCTGTAAATACTGGGCATTCAGCATCATATACACAGGGTAAGACCAGTAATATGGAGCCTGTCATGCAAAAGAAACGCTATACCACACCATTCGCAGAATTTATCTGTAAAGACGTGAATGGCTACTACAACGTACGCCTTGGCCCCAAAATTTATCTGGTCAACGTATCGTTAAATTACACCCCTGATTTTGATACAGAATTCTTCGGTGGCATTCAGGCTGCTGCTTTTGACTGGCACTCTATCCTCGTCAAGGAAACGCCAGATAGCGAGCTTCGCCCGATCAATGAAGAAGAATTATCTGTGTATTGGCTAAAAGGTAATATCAAGAAACTCGTAAATTACCAACGCGCCATTCAACGTAGTGCCAAAAGCCAAACCCCACGCTATAGCAAAGAACAACGTATTGAATACCGTAACGCGCAGTACAACGGTGCCTAAGGAGATTTAAGATGAATGCAGCAGTGAATCAACAAATGGCATCAGCAACCACACTCGATGCCCTACAACTGATCCAGCTTGAGTTAAAAGCACCAAAGAGCAAATACAACAGTTTCGGTAAATTCCATTACCGTAGCCTTGAAGATATCCTCGAAGGTGTAAAGCCGTTATTGCAGAAATACGGCGCTACTCTTGTGGTGACTGATGAAGTACAAGAGATCGGTCCTGTTGTGGTGATCACGGCCAAAGCCGTCTTTACCGATGCTCAAGGCAAACAAACCATGACTACGGCTCATGCCGGCGTGGAGATCAATAAAAAAGGAATGGATGTGGCCCAGACTTTTGGCTCATCCAGTTCTTATGCGCGTAAATACGCATTGAATGGCCTGTTCCTGATTGATGATACTCAAGATGCTGATACGGATGCTTTCCATCAACAGACCAATGCACCTGCCCAGAACAACCAGCAGAATGCTCCTGCTCAAAACCAGCCACCGGTTCAGCAACAACGACAGCCACAACAGCAAAACCAGATGGCTCCTGCCAATGCTGCACAGCAATTGACTCAGGACTTTCAGCAGGCCTTAAACGCGATCCATCATGCGGATAAAGAAGCAGATCTGGGACCGATCTATAAACAGTTTAAGGGCACCCGCTACGAAGCCCAGATCGTGCAGGCCTGTAAGGCAAAAAAGGACATGGAGGGTTGGAGTGCGTAAAAACCTACATCTTTAAGTATGTGGCCAAGCTTCACGGCAAAGGCAGCTTACGAGGACGTGTAGAGGCTACGACAGCTCTCCAGGCAAAACAACAGGTCCTGCAAGGTAATGAAATGATCAAGGATGTTTCGGTCTCCTTGTTAACCAATCAGAAGGCTGCCCGCACGCAGTCTTTTGAAAAGTTAAACAGCACATTACCTTCTTAAAACTTTAAACCTTAAAAAATCAAAATTTAAAATTGTGCAGATTGCATATACAGCCCTTCATTCAGGGCTGTAAGACAGTATAGGAGGTAAATTTATGTCTTGCTTGATTCGAGTATCTGAATTTATTAAGCGCGTGTATGGTGACGCTGACGGCGGTGCGACACCTCCTACACCTCAGACCATTACACGTCAGTGCCGTTTAGGTGAGCTGCCCGCCGAACAACTCGGTTCGGGAAAACGTAAAAACTGGTATATCAATTGGGATATTTACAAGAAAAAGACTGGCGATGATCTGGTCAATAAGGTTCTGCAAGGTTAAACATGTCACGGTCACGCAACTCGGGTAATAAAGATTTACCTGCCAATCTTTACAGAGGTAATGGTAATTCATGGAGGTACCGGCACCCTGTAACAGGCAAATTTCATTCAATCGGACGTGATAAGGCTGCAGCAATTCAGGCCGCACGCAAACTCAACTCACTGCTTATCCAGGAACAGGATCTGGTATCTAACGTCACCGGTAAAACTATTTCCTTCAAAGCGTTTTGCCAGCAGTATCTTGATGAGAAAAGACGTAAAGACGGTCGGCCACTGGCAGATAACAGTAAAAAGTCATATCAGCTCCAGTTGAACAGGTTATACAAAATCTGGGGAAATCAGACTTTGGAATCCATTACTTTGAAAATGGTCAATGATCAGTTAGATGAATTAACACCGTCTAATAGAAAGGCTGTACGTAGCTTATTGAGCAATATCTTTGATGTGGCCATGAGTAAAGGTCTCTGCCCGGATAATCCTGCACGTGTCACGTTAACCAAGCATGTCCAGAAACAACGTAAACGACATACTGTAACCGGCCTTCAACAGATCCGGGAGCACTCTCCTCTATGGCTCCAGAATGCCATTGATTTGTCACTATTAACCACCCAAAGACGAAGCGATATCGTCAACCTTCGCTGGACGGATATTTATGATGGATATATTCATATCGCCCAGCAGAAAACCACGGACGATCCAATTGACGATTTTGAGGTGATGGAAGGTGCCGGTTACGTCCGGATCAAGATAGATAGTGAACTGCAGAAAGTTCTGGAGCGATGCAAGTCTGGCAAAGTTCAAAGTCCATTTGTTATTTCTCAGATTCCGCGGCGTAAAACCAAGAACGAGAATAAAGAACACTGGACCCAGATACTGCCACAGTATTTATCTGAAGAGTTTTTACGAATAGTGAAGTTATCCAGGGCATATCCAAAACTTAAAGGAAGACAGATACCCACCTTCCATGAAATACGTGCACTGGCTATTTTCTGCATAAAAAAGCGGGTCATAGCGCTCAAGCTTTAGCTGGACATAGCAATGAGAAAATGACTCATCATTATGAATCTGGTCATGAGATTGTGTGGAATGATGTGGATGTTGGTATTACTCTGCCATTTGCCGAATTGACATAAAATCTTTTAACAAATGGGATTTATAAGTTATTGTTTTCTATAGTTTCTATAAGTCCCATTTTTGCGTTAAAAAATGATCAATTTTAATGGTTAATTTATTATATATCAGTTACATATTTATATTTTAAGGCATAACGTTCTGATAGTTAGGATAGTAAAAATTCATCTTCCAGCGGCTTTGCGGCGGCGGAAAACTACCGAGCATCAATAGCTTTGCATTTGAAGGTAAAAAAGGTTGTAACGGATGTGTTTCTATTTCTATATCAGTCATTTATATCAATAGCCAAATTTTAAATTGAGTAAATCATTTTGTTTATTTTATAGAATTTTTCAGTTTTTTGCTTGGATCTTTTGTTGGTGAAAATTTCGCCTTAACAAAATTTTAGCAAAATTTTAACAATATCTTTTATTCGGTTAAGATTTGGGTTTGCCGATCTGACAGTAAAAGAATGGGTGAAAAGCCTCTGCTAAAGATATAAAAAAACCGCTTAAACAAGCGGCTTTTGCGGACACGGGTTCGACTCCCATCATCTTCACCAAAGACTAAGAATGATTATTTAATAAATGATAACGATCCATCGGTGCTAAGTGCCAAGGATGTGTATCAATCCTATTTCTTAGTTCTGCATGTTTTTCTTTGTCGATGAACATCCAAGCAACAAATCCACCATCATTGAAATGATCATGGATAGCAGAGCCCATATGTGGATTAATTCCCCTTACAGCAGCACCAAACTGTCTCCACCACCCGCTTAACCATACTAGATGCATTGCCATTGCTCTGACGTTCATCATATTTGGTTCGTTATCTACACTGAACAGTGCAATCAAGTGATGGACATATTCAACAGCTACGGGAATCTGATCAAATGAGATCTCATCTATACCGTTCACATTGAAGCGTTGGTGAATGAGCTTGTAGGCATCTGAAAAGTTAAGATGCTTGGTCTTTGCTACAAGCATATTTACAGCATCGTTTAAAACTACACGTTCTGTTTTATAATTCTTTGTCTTAGGTTGTACTTCCCTATCCAATATATCTAACACCCATTTTCGGAATTCTTTTGCGACAGGTGTACGAGCAAAGAATGTGATGAGGTGACAACCACGTAAGGAAAAAATACGATTTTCCATTTCAACTGAACCCGTGGCTCTAACGACCGTCAATTTGACGGTCGTTGTCATATCGGAAGTAAATTCATCTGACTTACGATCATATATACGAGACACGGAATCTTCACGTGCATAACCTAAAGCATGAGCTAATTCGGATGAAGTGATCCAAATTTGGTCGTCATTCTGTTGTATTGGGTGAAATTGTATGGCATTAAATGTTAAACTATTCATATCAATATTCCTTGAAGATTGTTGATAACTCGCCCCGTGATCCGCCAAGATTATTCGGGGCGTTTTAATTTTAAAAAACAATGTCCACTGGACATATTGCAAATATATATGTCCACTTGATACCATGTCAACAGATTTACAAGGATTACAATCATGGGTAAACATTTAGGTGTTGCTTACAATTTGCGCTTACCGCAAGAATTAAAAGATAAAATTGCAGAATCAGCCAAAGAACTGAATCGCTCTATGAATGCGGATATTGTTGCTCGATTGGAGCAAAGTTTTGAAAAACCTATTAGTAGTGAACAGGAGATTAATGATCTTCGAGAACTTTTGAAGCAAAGTATTGAGAATAATACGGAATACTTCAGAATAATTACTGAACTTTTAAAAAAAAGTGAAGAAAACTAAGTTTAGTTAGTTTTTGAGGTAAAGCGAAGCTAACTTTACTTGGTCAAAAGAAAATCCGCTAGTGATGCTCTCTATTCAAAATAGTAAAATTTTATTCATAATTTTTAAATAGATAGTGACTGTCCATTTAGATAACTCTTCATAATTGCATCACCAATAAATGATAAAGAAACATGATTATGTTTAAATATTTTATTATATAGGTTTAGGCATTCAAAATATTTTTCTGAATTTTCCTCAACAATTTTTTTTAAGTACGCTTCTTTAATTTTTTGCCCATTTATTAAAATTTCATTACCTAATTTACTATGTAAGATATCAAAGCTTGAGTAAGAAAAAGGCATATTATCAAAATTAAGAATACCTAATGACTCCAAATATTTTGAATCAGAATATTCAAGTTCTAAAGACTTATCAAACTTAAAATAAAGATCACAAAAAACTCTATCTATCTTTTTAATAATATCTATTAAAAAAGAATCATCAACATTTAAAGCACTATGTCCTAAAGATATACGAGGTAAGATATTGTCCACAACACCAACAAAAAGGATCAAATGCAAGTGTCTGATAGTGATTTTATCCAACATATTTATAGCTTGATTACAAATTAAATTTTCAAAATCATTGGTATCTTCAGACAATTTTTTTTGGATCAAATTGATTAATAATTCAGGTTTAATTTTTTCTCCATGCCTAGCAACTAGCTGCAATGACTGATTTAGGCAAAACTGTATATCTGGATCAGCTAGTTTTTCTAATACGATAGTTTCAACGTTTTCATTGATGCTTGTTTGTAAAGCCAATGAAAATTTCTGAACATTCTCAAGGGCAATTTTAGCTGCCTCCTCTCTTAAACGAGGAAAGTTCATTTCAAACAATTGATTACAGATCGGTATAATTTCAGTTATTTGAACTCCATTATTAATTATTACATCCTGTATTTGATCTGCCTGTAAAGCAACAGAACCACCAACTACAGCTTGTTCTTGATTATTTGGCATTTTCTTTTTCCACATTTCCATTCCCCTTATTAATCACTACATCCTGAATGACATCAGCTTGTAACCCTATTGAGTCATCAGAAACTCTCTGCTCTTTTATTACAGACATAGGTGATGGTGTAATATCTAATTTTTTAGGAATCTTAAAACTTGATAAAAATACTATAAACGAAGCTAAAAATGCACCCCATGAATCAAAATCAGGCTTTAATATTGCCCATAGTAACGTAACAATAGAACATAAACCTGCCAATATAATAATAGTCGCTCTCAACATACCACCCTCATCCAATTAATTCGACTAAATTGAAAATTTTTTGTTTTATTAAAAATATCAAAACATATTAAATTTTCACGAAACGCCACGTCTTCAAACCAAGTGCTTTTGCTGCATCTTTTGCAATAGCCTTATCTCCAAGCAAAGGCGCTTGTCTCAGATCTAAAATTTCTAATAACTCAAAGTCACCTACTTTAAGGTTTTGATCAAAGTTGTATTTATACCAACGTACCTTATCTTCTGTAGTCGCTAACACCAATGAATTATTTCTGCATACTCACAAACACTAAAAATAAAAACCATCCAAAACTTATAAACCTCGCTAGCTTTGAATATCCTTCACGTAGAGTGAACCAAGCAAAAATATACGGTAAGACAAATATTCCGATGCCTAAAAGAATTGAAACCTTTCGCTCAATCTTTGGCATAAAAGGCAATGGTGGAGGAACTTGCGTACCGACTGGAGACATATTCATAAGCATACTTGATTTTGTAGGCGCATTTCTTACTGATTCTTTCTTCACTTGCTTAGGACTGTAACTGCTGTACGAAAGTCCTGTTCCTGGTAATCCTACAGTTGTTCTCGTCCCTTTTTTACCAAGGTTAACTCGTGCGCCCTTTCCACCTAATGAAACACTAGAAATACCCTTTTTCGTAATATTTAAACGTATACCCGGCGCAATCTTTAGACTTTTTCTAAAATTAAAACCCATGACTAATCTCTTATATCAATGCTGGTATTTCTTCCTCAAGCTTTTTCTCTGCTTGAGTTTTTTCATGTCTAATTGTTTGGCTCTGTCTATATTGTTCAGCTTCAGCAGTGATAGTAAATTCAGCATCACTTGAAATTTTATGAACTTCGCTTTGGATTTCATCTAAAGTTACATGGAAAAATTCTTTACGTAGATTGACTAGATTTAAACGTCGCTCAGCAAATACTTTATGAAGTGCATTTTCCATAGCTGGGGCATTATCACTGTAAATCATTGCATGCACATCAAAATAAAATGGCACACTCGCATCACCTAGTTCATTTACGCGATCCATTGGTTCCAAACGTCGCGTCATACCAATCTTATAAACATCTTCACCAAATGAACCAATGTTAGAAATAATATAAACATGCCCAGCTTTGGTTTGCTGTGCCATTGATAACGCACGCTCATTTTTCTGATGAGCTTCTTCAAGCTTCATTGATAGCTCGAGTCAGGGCGAAGCTACACTGATCAAAATAGTGCTATGACCGTTCATGCTAATTTCGGTTTTTTAACAAAGACACAGCAATCCTCTTCTGAAGTGAGCCCCCGGAATTGATATACTTTTCCAGTTTTGTTTAGGTGAATTGTATGTCCTTAGAGCGTTTAAATTTAAGTTTATTTCATTCAATAAATGCCCCGGATGTGGCTTCTGACTGGACGATTAAAACGGCTATATTCATAGCAAATGACTTGTTTTATATCGTGGTTCTATTTTTTCTTATCTGCTGGTTTAAAGGCGGTCTCAACGTAAAAAAACAAATTATAAAAGCAACTTTTTTTACCCTATTGGCCTTTGTTATTGGCAAAATAATTTCTGGCTATTTCTACTCTCCACGCCCTTTTGTCATGGAAGTGGGAAGAACACTGATTGACCATGCACCAAGTGGATCATTTCCGAGTAGTCATATGCTCTTTTTTAGTACGATTGCTTTTTCACTGTTATTTTCAAAAAGAGCTATCGGTCTAATATTTTTAGGCCTGGCCTGGTTGGTTGCATGGTCTAGAATTTACTTAGGCGTACATTTTCCTCTGGATATGCTTGGCGCATTTACCATCGCATTTTTACTTAATCTCTTAGGCATGCCATTGTGGAAATCGTATGGACAATACATCGTTAATCCGCTCATACATTTATACAATTTAGCTTTCTCAAAATTATTAAAAAATGGATACATTCGTTAATATTTCAAAGTTAAAAATCTATCATTTTTATATCTTTAATCAATATTAAACAAAAAGCCCTCTGTCGAGGGCTTTTATATCTTTTGACCTGAGTATTTTAATTTCTAGAATCGATAACCGCCCTCAACAAAGCTACTCCATTGATTTGATGTTCCATGATTATTCCTGTTTTTATAAAGTTGTCGTCTTAATATAAATATTAACGCGATAAGTAGCGCGTCATGTCTTCGATACCTTTCAGCGTCATCGGAAACATATGATTTTCAAAAATGTCTTTAATCCAGTGAATGGTTTGGGTGTAATGCCAATAGCCTTCTATTTCAGGATTCAGCCAAGCGGTTTTATCGAAATGCTGGCGTAAACGTCTTAGCCATACTTCACCCGCTTCATCATTCATATACTCAACCGAACCACCAACCGACTTTAACTCATACGGCGCCATACTGGCATCACCCACCACAATGACGCGATAATCACGTCCATAAGTATGGAACAGATCCCAGGTATTCATGCGGGTTGCACTACGGCGATGATTGTCTTTCCAGACATAGTCATACAGGCAGTTATGGAAATAGAAATATTCCAGCGTTTTAAACTCGGATTTGGCTGCACTAAACAGCTTCTCGCATTCAGCAATATAGGCATCCATCGAACCGCCTACATCAAACAGCATCAATACCTTAATGCGGTTACGACGCTCAGGCACCAGTTGTACATCCAGAATGCCCTGTTTGGCGGTTTCACGGATGGTGCCATCCACATCGAGTTCTTCAGCAGCCCCTTGACGGGCAAACTTACGTAAGCGACGCAAGGCGATTTGCATCTGGCGGGTCCCCAGTACCTGATCATCATCCAGATTCTGGTATTTACGCTGTTCCCACACTTTTACCGCCGAACGTTTACGCCCAGGCCCACCGATGCGAACACCTTCAGGATGATCACCAAAGGCGCCAAAAGGTGAAGTACCACCTGTGCCAACCATACGGTTGCCGCCCTGATGTTTCTTATGCTGTTCACGCAAACGCTCTTCCAGCATTTTCATCAGCTCTTCCAGAGAACCGGCTTTTTGTAATTCCGCACGTTGTTCAGGTGTCAGATGCTTTTCCAGCAGTTCAAGATCAAACCAGTCTTTGGGTAACTTGTGAACCTGTTTCAGCAATTCATCCAGATCAAAGGTTTCGATGCCATCAAAGTAATCTTTCATGGCACGATCGAACTTGTCAAAGAAGCGTTCATCTTTGACTAAAACCGTTTTCGCCAACTGATAGAACTCGTCCTGATCTGCGAACACAAGACCTGAAGCTACTGCCTGATTGAGATCAATGAGCTCACGTGTCGTGACCGGTACGCCATATTTGCGTAAGGTGTAAAACAGTCGCACAAACATTGCTCAGTACTCTTAACGACGTGACATAAAGGCTAAACGTTCAAGTAATTGCACATCTTGTTCATTCTTGATCAAGGCACCATATAATGGTGGAATCGCTTTCGATTTGTCATGATTACGCAATACATCTTCCGGCATATCATCCGCCATCAACAAGCTTAACCAGTCAATCAGCTCTGAAGTTGATGGTGGCTTCTTCAAATTCGGGATTTCACGTAATTTAAAGAACACCTGCAATGCTTCACTGACCAGTGTATTGGAGATATTCGGAAAATGGACTGCAATGATGTCGCGCATGGTCGCTTCATCAGGGAATTCGATATAATGGAAGAAACAACGACGCAAGAAAGCATCTGGCAATTCCTTCTCATTATTCGAGGTAATAATCACGATCGGGCGTTGTGTGGCAGTAATGGTCTCGCCTGTCTCATAGACATAAAACGACATTTTGTCGAGTTCATGCAACAAATCATTCGGGAATTCAATATCTGCCTTGTCAATTTCATCAATTAACAAGACACAACGCTCTTCGCTGGTAAATGCTTCCCACAATTTACCGGGCTTGATATAGTTTTTAATGTCATAGACACGATCATCACCTAACTGGCTATCACGTAATCGCGACACCGCATCATACTCGTACAAACCTTGCTGGGCTTTGGTGGTCGATTTGATATGCCAGGTAATCAGCTTCAAACCCAGACTGGCAGCTACTTGTTCTGCAAGCAAGGTTTTCCCTGTACCCGGCTCCCCTTTGACCAGCAATGGTTTTTGTAGGGCACGTGCAGCTTTCACTGCAAGTTTTAAGCTATCGGTCGCGATATATTGATCTGTACCGGTGAAGTGTTGTGTATCAGCAGACATTTAAAAACCTTATTTTTCTATATTTAACTTAGTATCTAAACTGAACGTGCAGTTTTATTTGCAGTATATTTTGACCAGCAGAAGCCAATCAGTAGCCCTGTACCAATGACGAATAAAATCAATGATAGATTTGACCAGATCAAGACATGCTCTTTGGTCAGCACACCAAAGATCAGACCAAAAATTGCAGGGGCAAGGGCTGAATTCGGACCTTCTGAAATCGTTGGCGTTGCAAGAACTGCAAAAGCCACGATCCACAGGATGCCACCAATCGGATTGGGCAGACGTGACATCAAACGATACCAGCACCACAATGCGATGAGCGTCCCCGTAACATAAACAATGATCGCGACATTTTCTTCAGGAAACTGATCCAGTACCGAGAGAATGTTCGACCAGATTGCTGTTAAAGTTTCAAGCACCGCGTAAGCCCTCTGGTTCTACCGCATTCGGATTGATTAGTCCTTCAGGCGGCATTTGAATAAAAAAGCCTTTGGTATTCAATGAATCTAAAACATGTAAAACGTTGGCACGTGCAAGTTTTCGCTCATTATGAAGTTCTAAATGCATCACAAAGGTGGCTTTGCCGAAGGCCTGTAAAACGCTTTCTGGAACACCTTCAAACGGGTTCTCTTGTTCCTTGTCATCAGGATAATTTGGACGAGCAATGTACATATACATTTCATCTTTTTTGCTCGATCTATAAATATCGCAGTGCATGTTTACTCACATCTATTAACAATCAAAGACAGCATACATGAAAATAAAAATGGATACATTAAGGATTGTTAACGCCAGAGTCGACTTTTTTCTTTCGCCACCTTAGCCCTTATTTCCATGCCGTGTCTTAGAATGCCATAATCAAACACTGATTTTCCGGTGGAACAGCCATGCAACAAAACAAATATGATGATCCTGTATTTTTTACTGAATATTCAAAAATGCCGCGTTCGGTATATGGCTTGCACGCTGCTGGTGAATGGTCGGCATTTAAAGCACACCTACCAGAGTTAAACAATAAAACGGTTTTGGACTTGGGCTGTGGCTATGGCTGGCATTGTCAACATGCTGCTGAACAAGGTGCGAGTTCTGTGATCGGAATTGATTTATCCACTAAAATGCTAGAAAAAGCACGTCAGTTAAATACAGCAAAAAATGTGGTTTACCAACATAGTTCGATTGAAAATTTTATCGCTGAAGCAGCGTCATTTGACCTGATCATCAGTTCACTGGCCTTGCATTACGTGCAAGATCTGGATGCTGTATTCGAAAAAGCTGCTCAACTGCTCGTGCCACAGGGAGAAATCTATTATTCTGTCGAGCACCCGATTTTTACCGCACGTGCGCAGCAAGACTGGATTTATAGTCATGAGAAACAGCCACTGTATTGGCCGGTGGACCATTATTTTGCAGAAGGCCAAAGAGAAACACGATTCCTGGGTACCCATGTGATGAAATATCACCGCACCATCGAAACCCATGTCATGGCTTTACTCAAAGCAGGTTTTGAAATCACCGCCCTGATTGAACCACTGCCTAGCGATGAAATGATTGAAAAGATGGGCTGGCAGGATGAACGAAGACGGCCCATGATGCTGATCATCAAGGCAAAAAAAAGAGCTAATCACTTAGCTCTTTTTTCAAAACGCTAACGGGCAATTTTCATCTGAGTAGCCAGATACTCAATATCTTCCCGCAATAAGGCAATCAAGGGTTGAGTCAGCAAATCATAACGCCAGCCTATCAGATAATTCGGCAAGCTCTGCTCATCCCGATGAAAGACCACATGTTCATAAATGGCGTTCATCCATTTCTTACGCAGCAATACTTCTTTCGGGATTCCGGTCTGAAGTACGACATCAGCAATTAAGGCATCGATTTTAGGTGCCACTTCTTTTGAATTACTCTTGACCGGCCGTGCCATGCGTAAAGGCCATTCATTCTCAGGCGGTAAGAATTTCAATAAATCCAGAATGGTTTTACCATGCTCACGGATCACATTCGGCCGGATATCCTTGATCTGGGCAAGCTGAAAGGTATTCCGCGGATTTTTTTCAACCAGATCAATCATGGTGCCATTGCGAAGAATAAAGCTGCGTGGCTGATTTAAGGCCTTGGTAATCTGCTCTCGCCAGATACTCAACTGCTGCAGTTGCATCAACTCACGGCGCGAATGGCGGTAGTTACCAATGTCGGTATAAAGTTCTGGCAGTGGTGTTTCCGTTGCAATCTCTTTGGTGAGATTCTGACAGTCTTCCAGTACGTATTGATACAGCCCTTTCGCTTTCAGGTCAGTTTTAAGGGTATCTGCTAACTTACTTAAATAGATGACATCATTTGCCGCATAGCTCATTTGCTCTTGCGAAAGTGGTCTTGCCAGCCAGTCTGAACGGGTCTGGTCTTTTTCAATATCGATATTAAGACAGGTCTTTAATGCATTCTGATAACTGACCTGTAAACCATGCCCCAGAAATGCCATTGCGACCTGGGTATCAAACACATTATTCAAGGGTTTCTGATCTGCATAATGATAGATCAAGTCAATGTCTTCACTACAGGCATGGAAAATGTTCTGTTGAGCAGCAAAAATCTTCGGCCAGAAATGGGTCAGATCCAATGCTGCACCATCCAGTAACAGAATCTGGCCATTTAAATTGATTTGGCAAACACCAAGTTTGGGATATAAGGTATCGACCTTGATAAATTCGGTATCAAGTGCATAGACAGAACACTGTTCCATCTGGCTAAGGAGAACAGCTAAATCTTGTTGCTGCTGGATAAACTGAAACATGTGTGCTCAAGTAAAATAATATAGAACCATACGCAATAGAGTGATCTAACCGAGATCAGGCATTGCTTAACTAAAAACAAAATACAAAAAAATTTAATTGGTATTCCACATATAAAACATGAAATTACTCCTCTCTCCCTTTCATCAAAAAACGAAAATCCTTTTCGCCAGCTCATAGTGCCACAAATCATCGTAAATAGATCTACGATAATGTTAGACAAAATGTAAAATTTAATTATTTGTTTAAATTAACAGCATGAATTTAAAATAAATATAAGAAAATGCCAAGAAAGCTGTTATTTCATGCGCATTCGGTTGTGTACAGCCTGACTTAAGGTATGACTATCGACATACTCCAGCTCACCGCCTTGCGGTACGCCTTGTGCAATTCGGGTCATCTGAATCGGTAAATGTTTGGTCGCTTCAACCAGATAATGTGCGGTTGCCTGGCCTTCTACTGTCGCATTGGTCGCCAGAATCACTTCCTGGATCTGTCCTTCGCTTAAACGCTGAATCAGGTAAGGAATCCCGATTTCTTCCGGACCAATGCCATCTAAAGGTGACAAATGCCCGCCCAGAACATGATATTTACCACGAAAACTGCCACTTTGCTCAATTGCCATAACATCTGCTGGTGATTCAACCACACACAGCAATTGCTCATCACGTTCTACCGAGGCACAAATATCACAGACATCATGTTCTGTTAAAGAGTGACAAATACGACATTCATGAATATGGCTGGAAGCTTCATGTAAAGCATAAGACAGTGCAAAGGCACCTTCGCGATTTTTCATTAATAAATGCAATGCCATACGCTGTGCTGATTTTGGACCAACACTCGGCAGAATACGTAATGCTTGAACCAGTTGTTCAAATCGTTCACTAAACACTAATTAACTCTCATAATCTCCCCTAACCCCTCTTTAAAAAAGAGGGGTACTCCTCCCTTTAAAAAAGGGAGGCTGGGAGGGATTTAAAATAAACCAGATAAACCTGGTGGTAAGCCCATACCTGAGTTTGCACCTTGAAGTTTTTCTTCTGAAATTGCTTCTGCCTGACGTGCAGCATCATTCATTGCCGCAGCAATCAAATCTTCAATCATGTCTGCTTCGTCTTGTAACAGGTCAGGACTAATTTCGATACGCTTAACGACATTACGGCACGTCATGGTCACTTTAACTAAACCACCGCCTGCTTCCGCATGAACTTCAGTATTTGCAAGCTCTTCTTTGGCTTTTTTAAGATTAGTTTCCATATCTTTTTGCATGCGCTGAGCTTGCTGCATGAGCATATTAATGTTCATAAGTTTCTCTCGTTAAATTAAATCTAAACCGCGTGATAAGTCGCGAATAATATCATCAATGTCTTCTAAACCAACAGACACACGAATTAAACCTTCTTCAATTCCTGCAGCTTGTTTAGCTTCTGCCGACATTCTACCATGCGAGGTGGTTGCTGGATGTGTAATTGTTGACTTAACGTCACCCAGATTACTGGTAATCGACAAGAAGCGCGTATTATCGATCACTGTCCATGCGCCTTCACGTTCGCCTTTGACCACAAAGGATACGACACCGCCAAAACCTTTTTGTTGTTTTTTCGCGAGTTCATGTCCCGGATGATCTGGTAAGCCTGCGTAATAGACTTTTTCCACTTTTTCGTGCTGATGTAACCATTCAGCCAGTTTCTGTGCACTCTCACAATGGGCTTTCATACGAATGCTAAGCGTTTCAAGGCCTTTCAAGAAAATCCATGCATTAAATGGACTCATGGAATTACCTAAAGTACGAATCACGCCGTTTACTTCTTCAAGCAAGTCATGCTTACCGACTACTGCACCACCAAGCGCACGGCCCTGACCATCAATATATTTGGTTGCTGAATAAAGCACTAAATCCGCACCAAACTTAATCGGTTGTTGTAATACAGGGGTACAGAAACAGTTATCAACGGCAAATAAAGCACCATTGGCATGGGCAATATCGGCAATGGCTTGCATATCACCGACTTGTGCCAAAGGATTCGACGGCGTTTCGATGAATAAGATACGGGTATTTGGACGAATCGCCTGTTTCCAGCCTTCAAGATCACCCAGATCAACAAAGGTCACTTCAACCGCAAATTTCGCCACATATTTTTCAAATAAGGCAATGATTGAACCAAATACTGCGCGAGAACAAATCACATGGTCGCCTGCTTTTAAGTAAGCCATACACATGGCATGAACTGCTGCCATGCCTGAGCTGGTCGCGACGGCACGTTCTGCACCATCCAAAACAGCTAAACGCTTTTCAAAAGCCTGAACGGTGGGATTGGTATAACGTGAATAGGTATTGCCTGCAATTTGTCCAGAGAATTTTGCAGCAGCATCCGCTGCACTGTCACACACAAATGATGAGGTTAAAAAGATCGGCTCACTATGTTCACCTTCCGAGGTACGATCATGCCCTGTGCGAATTGCCAGTGTTTCTAATTGGTATTCTAAATCATCGCTTGGATTCATCGTTTTGTATGCCTTATGATCATAATGAGGAAATATGCCAATATTTTGATCGCCTAAGGTATTTAAGGTCAAGGCGTAAGATGAAATTATCGCTTAGACTTCGTGCAATCTTGACTCATGACGAGACTTTATAAGATGAAATCGCTTGTGGAACAGCAAAAAACAAATTTTAAACATCTGGCTATGCGTGTATTCGATGCCGACAAACTGGTTTTGTCTCAATCAACGCCCTATCAAGTGATTGCGCAATTTAAACAAACCCGTGTCCGTTTCTACGCTTCCGAGAATAAGCGTTATAAGGAACCACTGGTTTTTGTTGCCCCCTTAGCGATTAATATGGATATCTATGACCTGTATCCTTACCGTTCATTGGTCAAACATTTTCAGGACAGCGGTTTTGATGTCTATCTGATTGATTGGGGCAAGCTTACTTATAAAAATTATCAGATTAACTTTCTATCTTTTATTGATAAGTTTATTCCAAAATGTATTGAAGCCATTCAACAGCATGCCCAATCGGAAAAAATTTCACTACATGGCTGGAGTATGGCAGGCATCTTTGTCACGCTTTATACCGCACGCCATCAACCAAGTGTCGTGAAAAATCTGGTGGTTTTGGGTAGTCCAATCGACAGTTACGCTTCAGGTTATATCGGCAAGCTGTATAAAACCTTGGCTTATCTCACCAACCGTAACCCAACCATTAAAGACTATATCTATAACCGTTTGCCAAAGCTGATGATCCATTCACCGGGCTTCCTTAATTCTTTGGGATTCAAGCTGTTAGACCCCAAAGGCTGGATTGATGGCAATATTCAATTGTTGAAAAATCTGGATAATTTGAAGCTGGTACAGGAAGATGCCACACTCAGTCACTTCTTGAATAATATGATTGATTACCCGGGCGGCGTAAATCAAGACATGTTATTTAATGTCTGGCTGCAAAATCCTTTAAAACATGGCGCGATTCGTCTCAAGAACAAAACCATTGAACTTAAAAACATTGATTGTTCACTTCTTGTCGGTGCTGGCAAAGGTGATCAATTGGTAACTTCCGAGTCTGCCTTTCCGCTGACCCAGTTGACAAGCAGTCAGGATGTCACGTTTACTCTTATCCCGGGTGGACACTTAGGTTTAATGTCCAGTCAAAACAGTTCAATTGAGTTCTGGCCAACTTTAACCACATGGTTAGCCGAACGATCGACGCAAATAAAAAGGTAAAGTATGACTCAATCTGTTGCATTCATCGGTTTAGGCGCTATGGGCTATCGCATGGCAGCGCATCTTCCTAAATATTTTGAGAAAGTTCTGGTCTGGAACCGAAATTTTAGCAAGGCAGAACAACATGCAGCAGAATATGGCACCACCGCAGTAGAACTTGCTCAGGCAGTACAAGCCGACATTATCTTTTCCTGTTTACCCACCAGCGATGATGTTGAGCAATTGATTGAAAGTGTTGCGATTAAATCAGGTTCAATCTGGATTGATTGCACCAGTGGCGTACCAGATTCAGCCCGCCGTCTGGTTGAAAAGTTACAAGCACAAAATGTTGATTTTCTGGATGCACCTGTCAGTGGTCAAACAGTCGGTGCTGAAAATGCAACTTTGACCTTTATGGTCGGTGGCGATGTGGATGCATTTGAACGTGCTTATCCTGCAATGGCAGCATTAGGTAAATTGATTCAGCACGTCGGTGAACCTGGCGCTGGGTTTGCGGTAAAAGCCATTAATAATATGCTGCTTGCCGTAAATTTATGGTCAGTGACCGAAGGTTTCAGTACCTTAAAAGCACATGGCGTGAACCTGGATGCAGCACTGAACTGCGTGAATGCTTCTAGCGGCAAAAGTTTTGTGACCGAAAATATTTTCCCGCAACGTGTCCTGAGCCGTGAATTTCCAGTGACCTTTGGTCTGCCACTACTGGCAAAGGATACTGGTATTGCACTGGATCTGGTCAAGGATGCCAAATTACCGGCACCTCTGCTCGCTTTAACGCAGAGCCTGATTCAAACTGCAAATTTAACTGCGGAACCCAATAGTGACTTTTCCGCAGCAGCCAAACTGTATGAATCATGGAGTAAAATTACGCTGAAATAAGAGAAAAATTCAGAGTAAAAAGTAATGTTAAAACCGCTCTTTTGAGCGGTTTTTAAAAATGAATTTGAATCTAATAACCGAATCGGTAAACGGTAAAATATGAAAAAAATAATACTGTCTTTGTTTGGATTAGCTTTAGGATTTTTGATATATAAATTTCCCTCATTTTCCACACCATGCTTCTTGGATGATGCAATTTGTATTGCAGAATTTAAGTACTCCAATTCCGTAGAAAGAAGCCTATATTTAAATAATAAAAACTTAGCTCCCGAACAAAAGAACCAATGGATAAATACGCATCATATTTATCCGGCTGGGAAATCTGGCTTTTGGAACTATTGTCATGATTTTTCAGAAAATTCGATTATTTGTTCATTTCAAAATCTTGACAATATACCGAAATGCCAACCTTATAGTATTAATAAATATCCAATTGATAAATGGTCATTAGAAATATATAAAATTGAATTATTGGATAGAGATAAATTTTTATATAAGCTTGAGCCCTACAAAGGTGAAAAAACATCTTGGGTTGCAGCTCAAAGTATAGATATTCATCAAGAAGTATTATGTGAAACAGAAAGTTAGTTTCAGTCATCCTTTAATAAAACCAACCTCATCCACTGTGGCACAAATCCTGATTTCATCACCCAGCGACCACTCCGCTGCTCTGGCCGCCATAGCAGCAGGAACAGCTTCTGATCCGGGCCCAGCCGGCACATCATAGGTGGCATGGGCATCATGTGGTAACAACACCGCATAACCTCGGGCTAAAGCAGCACGGGCTGTTGCAGCCACACACATTTCTGATAAAACACCACACATGGCTAATGACTGAATTTTCAACTCATCCAGAATATGCTGGAGTGATGTTCCATCAAAACCATTGTCCTCACTTTTTCGAACCACATATTCATTAGGCTGAGGCGCAAAAAATAATTCCCAACGCGCTTGATAGGGCTCATCTACCGATCCAACCTCCCCATCATTTTGCAGGAAGATCACGGGGGCATTTGCAGCTCTCGCTTTAGCGATTAAAAGATCCAGGGCAGCAATCAATGACTCAGATGCAGGAACAGCTTCTGTACCTGTGACAAATGCCCGTTGTACATCGATCACAATCAAAGCGTCTGCATTATTTTGTTGAGTTGAGATAGTAGCCTCCTGAGCCTTGAACAGAGTTCATTATTTGAGTTTCTCTTATTTATTATTCACATCAATTCTAAAAATCTTTCCGTTACAGACGAGCACCGTGTAAATTTGCAAATCAATTTCATAGACATATTCTGTTGCTTCACATGAGCGACGCCCTTCTCTATGAATAAAATATCTCGGGTAGGATTTTCCCATTTTCCTGAGCAAATCACCTTCACTATCCCCTACATTAACCAGCTCACCAGAGGAACGCATTGAGTTGGTTTCTCTGGCAAAGATTGTTGTTGATGCTAATATTAAGAGCATGCCAATTATGATGTATTTCATTTTATAAACCTTTATTATTCATGGTTATAATTTACCAAATGGTTAAAATAAAGTCATTACAAAAGTATGAAAAGGTTATTTAGAGCAGCGGACTCATCATCCGTTGGTCCAACGCTCAATTATCGCCTTTCCTTAAATACTTAGACCCAAGTTATTGCTTCGTGTGCTATGAGTCATCATTCATTGAAAAATAGCCTGCCAGGCTTCTTCCAGATATGACTGCAAGCAATACATTTCGATGCAATTCATTAACTATTATAAAAATCACAATTTCTAGCACCTCATTTCAAGCACAACTTATAACCACTCTTTATAAAATGCTTCATTTAAGACACTGAAACTTTAAAACCCATTAGAAATTTAAAACGGCTCAGACCTGTGTTTGCTTGTCAATTTACCCTTACAAAAGACTGCGGTTCATTACACAACAGAATATACAAATCATTGTTTTTTCTATATAAGAGGTATTCATCCTTAACAAACGAGCATATCAGTCATGGAGTCTGTCAGACTTTTATACGTGAGTAAAATTAAGAATATTGACTCAAACTTAAAAACAACTTTGATTGAAATCCTTGATGAGGCTGTAGACTTTAATTACCGCCATAATATTACGGGCGTTTTATATTATGGTCATGGTTATTTCGTACAATGTCTGGAAGGTACAAAAACAGCTATTGATGACCTGTTTTACAACAGCATTGTCAAAGATGAACGTCATGTCAATTGTGAAATTCTCTACTACGTTGAATGTGAAGATAAATTTTTCTCCCAATGGTCTATGAAATTTTCACCGATTAATCAAAATATTACTGATTTTTTCATGAAATATCATTTAGAAGAGTTTAATCCTTACCTGTTAACGGCTGAAACTGTCGAGAAATTTGTGGCGGTTCTGGCCGGCGAACCCGAGTACGATGTACAAGCCTATGTGTCTTAAATAAATCTACTTTTTTTAGCAAGATGGCATTCTTGATCAGGAATGCCATTTAACGGATCGAAACACTTTTAATTCAAAATTACTTGTAGCATTTTCTGAGAAGTGCTTATATATAAAACAAAGAGGACGACCTCTTTTTTCATTTTTCAAGCTTTAGGACGACCTAAAAATATTATTAAAGAGGTGTCTGTAATGGCTTGGGCTTATCTTATTTTGGCGGGTATCTTTGAAATCATCTGGGCATATTCCATGAAAATGTCCGAAGGATTTACCAAACTCACGCCAAGCATCGTTACCATTGTTTTTATGATCCTGAGTTTTGGCCTGCTCGCCGTGGCAATGAAAACCTTGCCTTTGGGTACAGCCTATACCGTTTGGGTCGGAATTGGTGCAGTTGGTGCATTCCTGATTGGAATATTCTTTTTAAATGAACCGATGGGCTTGTTACGTCTTTTGGCAGCAGCTTCAATCGTATTTGGTGTGGTATTGATGAAAATCACCACCAATTAATGCTTATTTGATAAAGCCCTTTTTTTTAGGGCTTTTTTAACGACATTAAATTGCATTTTTCAAGCTATGTTATGCTAAAAAGTCTTTTATATCTTTTAGCAGAGGCAATACGTTGTATAAGATTCGCAAAGCAAGCGCGCATGATTTCGGCGTATTAACAGAAATATGGCTAGCCGCTTCCATCAAGGCGCATCATTTTATTCCTGCAGATTATTGGCAAAGTAATAGTTCCAGAATGCAAGGCACCTATCTGCCCATGTCCGAAGTTTATCTAGCTGAAGATATTCACAATATTTATGGTTTTATTGCATTGCTAGACCATACCGTCGCCGCAATTTTTGTCTCCCCTGAATATCAGGCCAAAGGTATAGGCAGAGAACTGATTCAATACGCCCAACAAATAAGAAACCGTCTGCAATTAAATGTATATCAAGACAATAAAAATAGTGTGAAATTCTATCAAGCCCATGGGTTCAGGATTTTAAATGAAAGCTTAGATACAGCCACAGGTTCAAAGGAATATGTCATGGTGTGGGAGAAGTCATAGAATCCATATGAACGTTTGGCATCGCTGATCTAAAATTGATTTTATCCTTTTAGGAAAAGCGCCCTTTCCACCTCACGGCGGCGTACCAGTCCCTTAAGAATTTGTCCTCCGCCTTTATTCCAGACGAGAAACTGCTCTGCTGCGGCTTTATAATCTCCAGTATTTAAACACTTGAGCAGTGTAGAGTTCTTAAACGCATTTTGGCCAATGTTATAACTGAGGGAAACCAATGCATCAAATTGATTTTGAGATAAAGGGACCAACACCGCATTATTTACACTAGTCTGAAAACGTTTTAAATCATGCTGGAAAAACAGCTTTGCCTGTTCTCTGTTGCAATGATCACCGGGTTTGACCCGAATGCCGTCAGGATAAACTGTCGTACCAAAACCAATGGTCCATGTCCCTGTTCCATCATCATAGGCTGCTAATTTCAAGTCTTCAAAACCGGTAATTAAATCAATTCCGACCTGACTTACAGATCTTTCCGAATAATCCAGATCGACCGCCACACCAATTGATGCATCAACATCCACTGCTGTAGCAATATTGGAACCCTGACTTGGATTGTGATGACGATGTTGGACTGACCTGTAATCAAAAATCTTTTTTAAATAATCAAAAATTGTTTTCATGCTGCATTTTCCACGCTTTGACGCCATCTTTTGCTTCAGCTCAATACTAAAATTTTATCATTACCGTTCACGCCCAACATGAACAACAGCTTAGCGAAGTAAATAACCCAATAAAAACCCGCCGAAGCGGGCCCGTTTATTCCTCAATTTCAATTGGATCACCATCTTCAGGACGAATATGTTTTTCACCGTCATCTGCCGGATCTACACTCGAACCATCTTTGGTAATGCTGTTGTATAATTCATCCTCTTTTTTATCATCAATGAATTCTTCATCTTCAAAATCCAGCGCTTCATTATCGTCATCAAAATTCAAAGGCTTATTTTCATCAATCATGACCTCTATCCTTTATTAATACTCACCCTATCATGCTTGAATAATTGATCAGGAGATTCAACAGTGAACACACATCATTTGTGTAACCAATGCTTCAGAATGTATGTTTAAGTGATAAAAAAGGCGCCTGCGCGCCTGATCTACTGTATTTGCTATAAGTTTGTTACATTCACAGGTGAATAGAAAATTTTATATATCGACCATTCACCTTGCTAATTTATAAAAATACTTAGCTGGTTCTAAGCTTGCGGCTCATTTAGCGAATACTTAATTTGATAAACAAGCTGACTTTTTGGCTATCCGAGCTAAAAATACGGCTTGCAGAAGATGAAAAACACTGTTATCAGTTTGTTTCAATCTTGATTATCACATATTGCAAACCTACATATTGGTCGAGTTTGGCGTGATTCAAGCTATCATGAAATTCCGTGGGTACTTCAAGTTCCGTATCTTCAAACATCCATTTGATATTCTTAATAATTTCAAATTTTCCACTGGCGTCAAACTTGATGCCTGGATCAATCACTGACTTGACCCGGAGGTTATTATTCGTCTCGATATCTCTTAATGTGATAATTGCCATATCCATCCCCTGATAAAGAGCTGTTATAGCATATACAATAAAAAAATACTGATAAATTAAATATTTATTTTAGATTCTTTGCATTTGTCTCTGTCTACGGACCAATCCCAGTACTGCTTTACGTGCCCAAATTTCTTCCTCTGAAAAAGGTAAATCTAAAATTAATTTCTCCATAGGCAAGCCACTATTTTCAATCAGAAAACAGTCCTGTTCGATGGTCCAGTTTGAGGTGACGGATGTCGGTTTAAGGCGGGATCTTTTCATCCCCGTATTCTAATCTATTTTGATCAATAAAAAAGCCCACTCCAGAGGAGTAGGCTTGCCCTTTATTCTTTTGCGCTGAATGAGGGTTATTGTTGTTTAGTTATAATGAAACAACAAAGCGAATATAGAGCAAAGTGTGACGCATATCAACAAAAATATGCAAATAAGCCTGCAACTTTAAAGCTCAGCTACACAATATAAACTTTGACTGCCTAGTCGATTCCTAGCAAAGCTTATTTTTTTCTAGTCATCTTCGCTATCCAGCCTAGGACCAGAAATATCGTTAAAATAATAAATACAATATACATAGATAAACTCTAATTTAAATAAATACTTAGCTTATGATAAACCATCAAGCCAATCATTTCATTGCCTAAGCGCTATTGTATTATTTTTCTATGGAATGAGTGCAGTATCGATACTTTTCTGCTTTATCTTCAATGGCAATGGTATGAATACATGAACAAAAATGCAGTACTTTAGAATACTCAATCGTTTGCGGAACATCTACACCGTAGCACTCACTATCCACTTCCGCTAATCTGGGAGCCAGAATCCATCGTCCGGTAAAAAAAGGAGAACCCAACCCTGCAACAACAATGACCAGCAGTATAAAAACAGGAAAGTTATTTTTAATATATGTCAGCATTTTTAATTTCTTGATGAAATTGAGTGTTTGGTAGTGTACTAATTTTAATGAGCATAGCATCATTATAGCCTAAAAATAGACTTATAAGATTTGTTTAACCCCAAAATATGAATTTTTTTTGTTTTTATTTCAATTAGATAAAATTTAATTTCTTTCTATTGACCTAGACCATATGAAACTTCAAATTCAATGTTTTAGCCCGACAATTTTACTATCAACCGGATAAAATCTAACCGACAAGTTATGACGCACTATCACTTCAAAGTGCTGTAAATATGACCAGTCCATCACCATATCAATAAGGTGAGTTCTGAAATATATTCCTCTCTCCCTACTTTATTTTTCTTTAAGACATCATTTTTCGAACTCACACCGCTCAAAATTTATTTTTGTGGAGCATGTGATGCAAAAGCAACGCTATACAACCCCTTTCGCCCAATATACGGGCAAAGATGTAAATGGGTTTTACAATGTCCGATTAGGACCCAAAATTTATCTGCTCAAAGTTTCTTTGAACTACACCCCTGAATTTGATACCGAGTTTTTTGGAGGTATTCAGGCTGCGCCTTTTGATTGGAATACGGTGCTGGTCAAAGACACTATAGACAGTCAGCCCCGCCCGATTCACTCAAATGAACTGGCCATGAAATGGCTCAAGAGTAATCTGAAAAGGATTATCAACTACCATCGTGCCATCAAACGCAATGCTGACAGCCAAACAATGCGCTACAGCAAAGAACAGCGTATCGACTTTCGTAATGC
The DNA here is from genome assembly GCF_000314615.1 of Acinetobacter sp. WC-323. Taxonomy (NCBI): domain Bacteria; kingdom Pseudomonadati; phylum Pseudomonadota; class Gammaproteobacteria; order Moraxellales; family Moraxellaceae; genus Acinetobacter; species Acinetobacter sp. WC-323. The sequence continues at coordinate 189,396 of NZ_AMZS01000068.1, read as the reverse complement.
GCAATATAATGCGACTTAAGCCCGATCAAGGCAGTAGTGCATCTCGTCCTTGCCTAACTATTTTCCTTTCAAAGGCTGTACTCGCAGCCTTTGGGAGTATCATCATCATGTCAGATGAGCACTGTTCAAAATAACAACGAATATAATCTCTTGATTGAATATTCAGCACCTTCTCATTTCGATATTAATGTGTTGGGTAATTCAATTTTATTGATCGTTCAGGCCATTTTTTTAAGATTAATTTTCTTTTGGTGATTTATATTTTAAAACTATACCTAGAAAGTCACCCAAACAGTTTATCCACCGATAGATCATTTTTTCAGATAATTGGAGACTAGAGATTGAATGATTTTATAGCCTTTCATCGTGATCTGAATAAATAATTCATTCAATATTTAGGATTAGATTTGTTAATACATCGACGTCTGGGTAAATATCCAAATAGTTCAATAAAAATAGCTATATAGCACTCTGTTAAGTGTAATAACGTTCGATTAATGTCCTCATAATTGTTTATTTTATATGGCAATTTATAAAAACCATTGATATTAAAGGGTTTTTATCAATATAAGGATAAATTGTGGAGTAAAATTACACTCAAATAATAGAGTTTTATTGAAATTTTATTAAGAAACCTTATATTGGTATATACGTAGCGACCAAGAGCCATATGAATCTATTCTCATACAGCGTTGGTTTATACCTTTTTGATTAGAGGAACACCTCATGAATAAGTTAACAGTTGCAGTTTTTGCAGGCCTAATTACCCTTACTGGTGTTAGTGTACACGCTGCAACCCCAGAACAAGAATGTAAAAAGTTACAAGATGACTATAACCTCATCTATGCATCTAAAGGATTCTGTTTTAAAGATGCTGATGCAAAGGCAAAATATGGTAACGAGAACTGCCATACCACTAAGCCAAAGTTTTCTGATAAAGAGCAGCAACGTCTAGATGACATCAAGGCGCGTCAAAAAGAACTGAACTGTAAATAAGCACGTTTGCGCGGAGTGTAAGCACTCCGCTTTACTCTAAACAAGAGTCTGCATTTCCAATATTAAAGCACCTACACCCTATTTAAGGATGAATCATGGCATACGATGACCAAAATATTTTCGCACGTATCTTGCGTGGTGAATTACCTGCAATCAAAATCTATGAAGATGATCAGGTACTCGCATTCATGGATATTATGCCTCAAGCTGATGGTCATGCTTTAGTTATTCCAAAAACTCCTGCAGTTACCCTACTCGACTTGCCTGCAGAAGCAGCGGCTTATACCATTCAAGTTGTACAAAAAGTTGCACGAGCGATTGAAAAAGCTCTGGATGTTGAAGGTATTGTACTGATGCAACTGTCTGGCGCTGCAGCAGGTCAAACCGTGCCCCATGTCCACTTTCATCTGATTCCAAGTTCTGTGCATGAGTTGGGTCGCCATGCGGCACAAATGGGTGATCAGGAAAAAATCAAAGCATTTGCTGAAAAGATCAAAGCTGAGCTTTAAATGTCAGTTTAGTCAAAAGCGGAGTTATTACTCCGTTTTTTTATTTTCTAACTCGTTAAAAATAAATAAGAAATATAATTATTACCAAATATGAATCGTCATCAAACTGTCATTTTTCTTTCACTTCTCTGTCACAAAGTTTACCGATACTGCATACAAGTCAGTGAGCTGTGTAACTTTATGTACACAAGCAAGCTTATAACAGTAACTAAGGCATCGGCCATTTACAAAAAAGTGTTTTGGAGAAATATCAATGAAAAAATTGCTTCTTGCTGCTACTGTAGCAACTTTAGCCATGAACGCAGCGCAAGCAGCACCAACATTGTATGGTAAGCTCAATGTGACTTTGGATCAAATTGATAAAAATGGCTTTAAAGACGAAAGCGTAACTAAAGTAAACTCAAACGCTTCTCGTATTGGTGTAAAAGGTGAAGAAAAACTGACTGATAAACTTTCTGCAGTTTATTTGATTGAATGGCAAGTAAGTGCAGATGGTGATGGTGATGTGTTCAGCAACCGTAACCGTTTTGTAGGTCTTAAATCTGATGGGATCGGTACCTTAAAAGTAGGTCAGTTTGACTCATACTTCAAAACTGCTGCCGGCAATAATCAGGATATTTTTAACGATCACAATGAATTGGATATGACCAAAGTTCTTGTGGGTGAAGATCGTTTAAAGAACGTGATTGGTTTTGAAACAGATAAAAAACTGCTGGGTGGTTTAGGATTTAACATCATGTTCCAGCAAGGTGAAGAATCATCAGCTGTTAAGAACGATGTTAAGGGCCAAAAAGGCAGCCGTGATGGATTTGGCGATGGCGTGTCAACCTCTTTAACTTATGAAAATAAAGACTGGGGTCTAGCTGCAGCAGTTGCAGGTAACTTTGGTGTTGCTTCTAAATACAATGCTTATAGTGACTTAAGCGGCGACAACAGTGTTTATTCTGATGCAATCCGTGTTACAGGTTCTGTCGACCTGACACCAGCTGGCGTTGACGGTCTTGTGTTTGGTGCATTATGGCAAACAGCTCAACCAACAGATGATACAGTGATGGTAGGCTCACCAGCTGTTTCATACAAGGGCTTACAAGAAGATGCGTATGGTGTAACAGCAGCCTATACCATCCCTTCAACACCAGTGAAGTTAAAAGCAGAATATATTTCTTCTACAACTGAAGTTAATGGCCGTGATGATCGTAAACAAGATCTTTATGGTGTAGGTGCTGATTATCAAATCAACAAACAAACACGTTTCTATGGTGTGGTAGGTCAACAAAAACGTGATTGGTTAGTAAAAGATGATAAGAAAACAACCATCGGTTTAGGTATGGAATATAACTTCTAATCTGAAGTTAGTTCTTCAATAAAAGTAAAAGGGCAATCAATGGATCTGCCCTTTTATTTTTTGGGCCGGACCGGCTGATCATTAAAAAAGTTTTTTACCACTTTACGAAAATTCTGAATCACTTGCTCCTGTGTTCTGCCGCGTCTAAAAATCAGCGAGAATGGCGCGTTATAACCAAACGTTGCAGGCAGTAAAACTTTTAAACGTTTTTGTTCCACCCAGTGCTGGGCAAAATGTTCCGGTAAATAACCAATATATTGTCCAGATAAAATTAAAATAAGTTGAGCCTCCATGGAGTCAACTGTCGCAAATGAATGCTTAAATCCCTGTTTTGCCAATTCGCTATGACTCCAGTATCCCCGACTGACCATTTTGCCCTGCCGGATAACGTCCGCAGTCAGGTTCTGTTGTGTGAACATGGGATGTTGATCACTGCAAAATAACCATTGTTGCTCTTGATGCAGAGGCTGGTACATGACCCCATTCATTTTCATAAAGAATGAACCAATCGCAACATCAAAACGGTTTTCCAGAATCCCCATTTGCAATTCATACGGCGACTGCACCTGGATTTTGATATAGATCTGCGGATATTGCTTTGAAAACTGGCTAATCATCTGATCCAGAGGAATATTCTGATCGGTTACCATACAATCCAACATACCGATTCGCAGCGTCCCGGTTAACTCTCCTTTAATCTGGGCCGTGTGTCGGGAAAAGTTCTCCAGTTCATGCAGGATACGCTTAGCCTCCTGTAAAAACATCTCTCCTTTTTCTGTTAATGAAAAACCGCCTCGTCCCCGTTCACATAACTTAAAACCCACGACTTGTTCGAGCTGGGTCATATAGGTACTAATCGCAGAGGTGGAAAGGTTTAACTCCTGCTGGGCATTGGCAAAGCCTTTATTCCTTACCACACTGACAAAAATCCGAATTAATTTAATATCAGAATAGGCCACGTCTTCCATCATATTTTTCCTTATTTCCTCGCCTTATTTTAAAACATCCATGATCAGATTAGTTTAGAAAAATCTGAACTAAGTTTTTTAAAAATACGATTTAACCCGGTTCACGGGTGGTGAATAAATAAGAAAAAGGAGAAATACATGAACAAGACGTTAAATCAACCGCTCGGTGGAAATGAAATGCCTCGTTTCGGGGGGATTGCCTCCATGCTCCGTCTGCCCGTGGTAGACAATGAAGCAGGACTTGCAGACCTTGATGCAGCTTTTATCGGAATCCCTTTAGATATTGGTACCTCATTACGGTCCGGTACCCGTTTTGGCCCACGTCAAATCCGTGCTGAATCCGTGATGATTCGACCTTATAACATGGCAACCGGCGCTGCGCCTTTCGAGTCTTTGAATGTCGCCGATCTGGGGGATGTTCCGATTAACACCTTTAATCTGGCTGAAGCCGTACGCATTATTGAAGCACATTATGATCGTATTCTGGCACATCCGATTATTCCCCTGACACTTGGCGGCGATCATACCCTGACCTTACCGATTCTCAGATCTATCTATAAAAAGCATGGCCCTGTTGGCCTCGTTCATATTGATGCGCATGCCGATGTCAATGATGAAATGTTTGGCGAAAAAATTGCGCATGGCACTACCTTCCGCCGTGCAGCCGAAGAAGGCTTACTCGATTGCCAGCGCGTTGTCCAGATTGGCTTACGGGCTCAAGGCTATAGTGCAGATGATTTTAACTGGAGCCGACGTCAAGGTTTTCGCGTGGTACAGGCCGAAGAATGCTGGCACAAATCACTTGCACCGTTGATGGAAGAAGTCAGACAGCAAGTCGATGGCGGGCCGGTCTATCTCTCCTTTGACATTGACGGGATTGATCCTGCATGGGCACCTGGTACAGGCACACCAGAAATTGGCGGCTTGACCACCATCCAGGCCATGGAAATTGTACGCGGTTGCCAAGGTTTAAATCTAGTGGGATGTGACCTGGTTGAAGTCTCTCCACCTTATGACACGACGGGCAATACCTCTCTATTAGGTGCCAATCTCCTGTATGAAATGCTATGTGTCCTACCCGGAGTTACTACACATAAGTAATTGTATTCGCAAAAGATAGGAATCAAATAAAGACAGACTCAAGGATTTTAGAGGATGAAAGTAGATCAATCAAAACGGGCTGCTGCTGCAGCTTTCGTGGGTACAACCATCGAATTTTATGACTTTTATGTTTATGCCACTGCCGCCGCGCTGGTTCTGGGTCTGGTGTTTTTTCCTGAAACCGACCCGGTAACCGGTACGCTGGCTGCATTTGCCACTTTTGCGGTTGGGTTTATTGCCCGACCTGTGGCCGCGGTCATTTTCGGACATTTGGGCGATAAGGTGGGCCGTAAAAAGATGCTGCTATTTACCATGCTGTTAATGGGTTTGGCCACTACAGGCATCGGCTTGATTCCGAGTTATCACCATATTGGAATATGGGCACCGGTACTGTTAATTGTACTGCGCTTTTTACAAGGACTTTCCGTAGGTGGTGAATGGGGCGGCGCAGTGTTAATGGCCAGTGAGCATGCACCTGCACACAAGAAAACCTTTTTTGCTTCTTTTGCTCAAATGGGTAGTCCAGCGGGCCTGATCCTTTGTCTGCTAGTTTTTCGGGCCATTACTTCATTAGATGAACAGGACTTATTCACTTGGGGCTGGCGTATTCCCTTCCTGCTCAGTTTTGTTTTTATGTTGATCGGCCTTGCAATACGTTTAGGTGTTGAAGAGTCACCAGAATTTAAACAAATGCAGGAAAAACAGGAAATTGTAAAATTCCCGATTAAAGAATTACTCAAACATTACTGGCCACAAGTACTTTTTGCAGGGCTCTCGATCACGATCGGCACCGCGGGTTTCTTTTTTACCAATACCTTTATGATGACCTATGTCACCCAATATGTAGGGATCAGTCGCCCAACCATTCTGGATGCCTTATTTTGGGTAACTGTATTTGAATTTATTGCGATGCCAGTGGCTGCATGGTATGCCAGCAAAATTGGTTCGCATCGTTTTTTATTCTGGGCGGCTATTTTATGTATCGCCGTTCCTTATCCCATGTTCATGCTGGTCAGCACTAAAAATATTTATTTGATCGTTTTAGGCATTACCTTGGCCGTGATTGCGCTGTCTTCCCTCTATTCCGTTGTGGCTGGTTTTATGGCTGAAGCTTTTCCTGCACAAGTACGCTATTCCGGTATTTCCATTTCTTATCAAATGATTGCAGCCATCACAAGTGGCACTACGCCCTTAATTGGGACTTTGCTTGCACAACGCTATGCAGGTGAATGGTTACCCTTGGCGCTTTTATTTAGTTTTTTATCCTTGCTTTCCCTGATTGGTATTTGTGGCATTACACATCTCAGGAAGAAGCAATTGCGTAGCTCTTTGTCGACTCAGGAACAGCAGGTTTCAAGAGATGCCGCCTAAATTATAAATTTTAGGAACAGGGAAGTTCCTTGGATAAAGAGGAAAAACAATATGAATAAACAGAATTCTAAATCAGTTACACACATTGAAAGTTTTGGTATCGAAGAAATACCCGCATATGCCCGTACGGCGACACCATTCGATCTGTTCCGCCTGAGTTTTGGCGGTGCCAATACCTTCTCGACCTGTGTATTAGGAAGTTTTCCGATTATGCTGGGTCTTTCATTTCAGGCCGGTTTATTGGCAATTTTATGTGGCGTTGTATTTGGCGCATGTATCTTAGCACCCATGGGAATTTTTGGTGCGCGTACCGGAACCAATAATGCCGTAGCTTCCGCTGCCCATTTTGGTGTTCACGGCAGAATTGTCGGTTCGTTCCTGTCCTTACTTACCGCGATTGCATTTTTTTCACTATCGGTCTGGAGCTCCGGTGACGCATTGATTGGAGCGACCCAACGCTTATTGGAGCGTTGTTCTCAAAGCAACTGGCTTTACGCGCTGGTCTATAGCGGCTTTGCCTTACTGGTACTGGTGATCTGTATCTATGGTTTCCGTTTCATGCTACTGGTAAACCGAATTGCGGTGATTGCCTCAAGCCTACTGTTCTTTTTAGGTATTTTTGCTTTTTCTCAACAATTCGATTCAGCCTATGCAGGAAAAATCCAATTGGGACAAGCTGGATTTTGGGCTGCCTTTATTGGTGCGTCATTGATTGCATTTAGCAATCCCATTTCCTTTGGAACTTTTTTAGGTGGCTGGTCCCGTTATATCCCTCAAGAGACTCCGTCACACAAAATCATGGTCGCAGTTTTTGCTTCTCAGCTTGCAACCCTTATTCCCTTTTTATTTGGTCTTATGACAGCCACCATTGTCGCAACTGATGCACCGATGTTTATGCAGCAGAATAATTATATTGGCGGGCTGATTCAGATTGCACCGGCCTGGTATTTTATCCCCTTATGTCTGATTGCACTGATTGGCGGCTTATCTACAGGCACCACAGCGCTCTATGGTACAGGTTTGGATATGTCGAGTATTTTTCCAAAAACACTGAGCCGTGTTAAAGCGACCATTTGTGTTGGCTTGCTCTCGATCCTGTTTATTTTTATAGGCCGTTTTGCAGCGAATCTGACTCAAAGCGTCATGACTTTTGCCACGCTGATTGTGGTGTGTACCAGTCCATGGATCATCATTATGATTATCGGATTTATATCGCGTCGAGGATATTATAAAAATGATGATTTACATGTATTTGCGACTGGTATAAAAGGCGGTGCCTATTGGTTTCATCATGGCTGGAACTGGCGTGGCATCATTGCATGGATTCCAAGTGCCCTGATTGGCTTATGCTTTGTGCATTTACCGGATCAGTTTATTGGGATCTGGGGGCATTTATTTAACGGTCTGGATCTCAGTCTACCCATTAGTATTGTACTCGCAGCACTCCTGTATATTTTACTGCTTAAACTGTTCCCGGAACCAAGCTCGGTGTATGGCCCCACATTCGCGATTGAAAGTTCAAAGCAGCAATGTCATTCATCATTTATTTCAAACTAGGCCATTTTGACTGGATATAGAAGCTGAATTCATCAACATTGCGCCACAAAAAAGCCTGCTTAGATCAAGCAGGCCTTTTTGAAGAAAAAATTATTTCTTTAAAAAACCACTCACCAGATTCAGCACTTGCTGAATATCCTGATTGGCTTCTTGAGGGTTGGTATTGCTGCCCTGAGGCGTCAATGAATCAATCACTTGTGGTAGAACCGAAGCGATCGCACCGTAAATCGCCTGTTTAGGCGCTTGGGTTTGCTGAGCAACCTGCTCGACATCCTGATCATCAAATAAGCTTTGAATATTTTGCGCAGGAACATCTTCTGCATTTTGCTGTTGTGGATCGACCCAGCTTTGTACCTGATTACTTAGACCGGCATTTTTCAGCTTATCCAAGGCACCTTGTAAGCCACCTTGTTTTTGAATCCAGGCTAAAACCAGAGGTAACACGGCAATCAATAAAGTTTGCGCTGTACTACCGCCACCGGTTGCATTGCTTTGGGTTGAACCTGACGCACCGCCCAATTGACCCAGCACCGAACCTAAAATACCGCCTAAGCCACCTTGCTGATTTTGCGTATTCTGCTGTTGTCCACCCAGTTGACCCAGTACCGAACCTAAAATCCCACCTAAACCACCAGCCTGACCTGACTGTTGCTGACCACCGCCTAAAGCTTGCTTCGCTAAAATTTCAACAATATTGGTTAAATCTGTCATAACCTAAACGTTCCTTTTGGAATTATTTATCCCAAAAGCATACGCTGCTTTGAAAATACAGCACAAAGATAAATTGTTAAATTTTGCAAGGCTTTGCCGCTGATCTTTGCCCTGAAATATCAATCGGATTGAAAGTTCGGCTTTGGTCATTTACCAGCGGAATTTATCCCAGTTTTCCGGATTGGCCCAGAATTTGGAATTGAACCAGTCCGGCACATGCTTATAAGTCAGGATATTAAACTGCCACAGTGCAAAGTCACTGTCATGCGTCGTCTTATCAATCAGCTGGGTAAACCCGAGCGACCGTAACAGCTTTTCATCTTCACGCTTGCTCACCACCACGATTCGCTTTGCCATCAGGTCACGTAACTTCACCAACAGCTGTGCTTTTTGCGTTTCAGTCAGGTTTTGCATTTCTTCTGTATCAAATAATACAAAACCTAAATCATAACGTTGCGTAAATGGCAGACTTAAAAAGTCAGTTACGTTAAAATAATGCCATTGAATTGAAGCATTTTGGTCAATCTGCTGACCGATACAAAGTGCAGTATGAATGGGCTGTTCTTGAGATAAATCGTCTAGCATAGAAGTGATGACATTTTGTTCAGCCATAACTGCAACCCTTGATTGAGAAAGATGAGAGTTTATTCATGGAACTACAAGGCATTTGTCATAAAATGCATGCAGCGCTCAAAACGCATAGTGTAACTGATCAATCAACAAGCAAGGCAAATGTTGAATATAAATTTATATTAGATCGTACAGAAACTGACCTGCCATTTGTGTTAGGACAGGAAATCGAGATCGAATGGACCGGGAATATCTTTTGTACCTCGTGCGGCTCAAAAACACCGAAGTCTTATTCACAAGGGCATTGTTTTAAATGTTTTAAAACCAAGGCCGAATGCGACCTGTGCATTATGAAGCCAGAAACCTGCCATTATCATTTAGGCACCTGCCGTGAAGACCAGTTCGCACATGATGTGTGTTTTCAGCCGCATATCGTGTATTTAGCCAACTCCAGTGCCTTGAAAATCGGCATCACCCGTATCGTCAACATGCCGACCCGCTGGCTGGATCAAGGTGCAACTCAGGCGCTACCGATTTTAAAAGTCGGGTCGCGCCGTCTGTCAGGGCATCTGGAAACCTTGTTTGGTACCCAGATTGCAGATAAAACCGACTGGCGTAAACTCCTTAAAGGTGAAGCTGAACCCTTAAACCTGATTGAAAAACGTGATCAGATTCTGGAAGAGTTTGCACCAAAGATTCAAAGTATTCGTGAGGAGTTTAACCAGAATCTTGAATTTAATGAAAATCTGGAGTTTTTGGAGAACGAAAAACAGCAGGAATTCATTTATCCAGTCGAAGCTTATCCTGAAAAGATTAAATCGCTGAATCTGGATAAAACGCCTAAAATTCGTGGTGTGTTGCAAGGCATTAAAGGCCAGTATTTATTAATGGATATTGGGGTGATCAATATCCGTAAGTACACAGGCTATGAGCTGATTCTTCGCGCATAATCCGCACCATAAAAAAGGTGGCTTAATTGCCACCTTTTTTGTTTATCCAGTTTTTAAACAGTTCAAAATCGCCTGTACCGGATCCTCGGTATTCCCAGAGATCAACTGCTTATGCATGCTTAAATGTTGCATCATCTGAATATGCGCCGTTTCATGATCCATGAGACGTTCAATTTCAGTGGCTAAATGCTGAGGTGTTGCGTCGGCCTGAATCAGCTCCTCAATCACTTTTTTGCCGGCAATAATGTTGGGCAAAGAATAATAGGGAATTTTGACCAGCAATTTGGCAATGATATAGGTCAACCAGTTCAACTTATAAAAAGTCACCATTGGACGATGCAATAGCATTGCTTCAAGTGTAGCCGTACCAGAAGCCAAAGCCACGATATCACTGGCATTCATGACCATACGGCCAATCTTGGATTCTGCATCGCTATTTTCCAGCACATGAATTTTAGCTTTCAGGCTCGCATCCAGATTTTGAATGCCCTGTTCAATCTGATGCTTGCGCGCATCATTAATTGCAGGAATTAAAAACTCGAGCTCAGGATGCTTGCGATGCAGGATTTCTGCAGCACCCGTCAATAGCGGCAGTAATCGTTCAATCTCACCACGGCGGCTACCCGGTAATAATGCAATGTGGGTGCTATGTGCCGATAATCCCAGTTGATGTTTGGCTTCTGCAATTGGATTTTTTAACGGTAATTGTTTCGCCAAAGGATGCCCGACGAATGCAGCGGCAACCTCATAATTTTCATAAAAGGTTTTCTCAAATGGAAATAAACAAAGGACCAGATCAATACTGCGTTTAATGCCATGTACACGGCCTTGACGCCAGGCCCATACCGATGGACTGACATATTGCACGGTTTTTATCGGTAAATTCTTTTCTTTAATGGTTTTGGACAAACGTAAATTAAAATCTGGCGCATCAATACCAATAAATATATCAACCGGATGCTCGCTCCAGCGTTCGACCAGACCGTCACGCACAGCAAATAATTTTTTCAGGTCTTTGAGAACTTCCACAATTCCCATGACTGACAGGATTTCCATGGGATAATAACTATGGAAACCTTCCGCAATCATTTGTGGGCCGCCAATCCCTTCAAATTCGACATCAATGCCTTGTTCGCGAAAACTGCGCATGAGTTTCACGCCTAGAGTATCTCCAGAAACTTCCCCCACCACGATACCAATTTTTAGTTTTTGCTTTAACAAGACCCACGCCCCACAGAAATGTTTAAAAGATTCTAACAGAATGATTTTACATCGAATCACCCCAAACCATGCAAATTGTTCATGATTGGTGAAAAACAATTCTGATCTAAGATGGCATTTATTATTAAAAACACAATCTAGATTTACGATGAATGAAGAATTGATTGAGATGGAACGAAGACTTAATATAAACAAGAATCATTTCCATATGTGATTTATTTCTCTCTCCTTTTGCTTCAAGACCCATTATGGCTAAATCTGCATCTGTTTCGCTTGTCTACCGACTGAGCATTTTTTATCGCTTTGTACTGAGCTTTGTAGGGGGTTATCTGTGCATGATGTATTTAAGCCTCGGACTCGGCGCATTATTTAGCCACATATTAGACAAGGCAGAAGCAATCTACCTTGCCGCATTTATTTCGATTCTGTTTTATCTGGCTTTTATCATTCTGAGTTTTTGCGCACATTCGCTGTGGAAACTCAGCTTGACCAGTCTGGTGTTGACCGGCGCCATGTTTGGCTTATCTGTGGGTTTAAATTAAAAATGCAAAATAAAGGTGTTCGCCAATCAATGGCATGGTTACATGCGTGGACGGGTCTGATTTTTGGCTGGCTTTTGTTTGCTATTTTTTTAATGGGAACAAGTTCGTACTATCGTCACCAGATTAATTTGTGGATGCAACCGCAACTGGCGCAGGTTCAAGTCAATCAGGATACTGCCATCACTACAGCGGCCAATTATCTGCAAACGCATGCGGGAGATGCCAAATCATGGTATCTCAAGGTGGCCAATCACGAAGAACCGGTCAATAAAATGTACTGGCAACAAGCCAGTGGGGCTTATGAAAGCCGTAGTCTGGATGCCAATACAGGGCAAGAGTTAAAATTGTCGGCTACCCAAGGTGGCGATTTCTTTTATAACTTCCATTTTCAACTGTATGGCGTTCCTATCATGGCTGGACGGCTGATTGCCTGTCTTGCTGCCTTTATTATGCTGATCGCTTTGGTCTCTGGCATTATTACCCATAAAAAGATCTTTACCGATTTCTTTACCCTCAGAACCTTTAAATCGCAGCGTTCCTGGCTAGACTTTCACAATGTGTGTTCGGTACTGGCACTGCCCTTTTTCCTGACCATTACCTTTACAGGATTGGCGATTTTCTTTTATCTGTATCTGCCGTGGGGCATGCAGAAACTTTATCCAGACAATCCTTTTCAATACTTTACCGAGATTCGAACCACGGAAAAAAGTACGCCTCATCAAGCTGAACCGCAAAAAGCGGAGATGTTACCCATCGGCACTTTATTAGAACAAGTCAAACAACAATGGGAAGATCAAGCCTTAGCATCTATCGAGGTCAAAAATCCAAATACAGACCAGGCCATCATTACCTTTAAACAATTGGAAGATCGTTCGATTACCTTGAATCAGGCACAAATTACCTTTGATGGACAGGGTAAGATATTGGCCAATACCCGAAATGAAAGTGCAGTTGCGACCTTAAATGCAGGTGTTTATGGCCTGCATATGGCGACGTTTGCACAACCATTATTACGTTTTGCTTTCTTCTGTTCAGGCATTTTGGGCTGTTTGATGATTGCGTCTGGCCTCTTGCTCTGGAGCTTAAAACGTCAGATTCAAAATAAATCGGATCAATTCCATTTTGGCTACTATCTGGTGGACCGCTTAAATATTGCAGCTTTTGTCGGCCTTCCGACCGCAATGCTGGGCTATCTATTTGCCAATCGCTTTGTACAGGTGAGCGACACTACGCCCAATTATGAAATTTATACGTTTTTTAGCGTGTGGGGATTAAGCTTTATCATCGCCTTATTCACCCAAAAGCAATATTTATGGAAATCACAGATTTTCATGTTTGGATTAGTGGCCTTGCTTCTACCGATCTATAACCTGATTTATCTAATCAATCACCAGCTCATTACGGATTGGCCAAGTTACTGGCTATTTCTACGGATTGATTTATTCCTACTGGTCTGTGCCCTATTTGCCATGTTTATTTTTAGAAATATTCAGCCGATTCAAGCCAAATCTGCCCAGAAAATCAAAACTAAGTTAGCGAAACAACAAGAGGTCAACGCATGATTCTGTTGAGCCTTGTATTGACCCTGATCGGGATGTTGTTGCTGTATAAATGTAGCGCCAAGCAAATCACTAAAGCCAAACAACAGGTTTTCATACGCTTTAAAACACAGTTGAAAACTTTAGCTTATGTCTGCTTCTTGACGGCAGGTAGTTTGCTCTGCTTTGTCTATGGCAGTTCAATTGGCTTTATCAGTTGGTGGATCTTCGCAACCCCCGTCACTTTTTTACTGGTATTGTGGGTTAATGAGCTTAAACCGGCTAAAAAATTCAAATAATCTTGATACAACAGCTATCCTTAACTTTTGCCAAGGATAGCGTTATGGCTAAAAATTAATGCCCGTGATGGCTATGGTCTTCCTGAGCAGCCGTTTTGTCTTTGTCATCACAACATTTCATCTTTTTTTCACAGCAATCTTTTTTTGTGGTGGCCTGTTTTTCTTTACAGCAATCACTTGCAGCAAAAGCAGGTACAGTCGTGGCCAATAATAGTGTTGAAAGCAATACGGTTTTAATATTAAACATGGTCATGTCCTTGAAATAAAAATAAGAAATTTGAATTTATAAGAACAGGACATGATTTGGAGGGCGATAAGGTAACTGATAAATGCCTAAAGTCAATTGATCTACATAGGCTGAATTTGCTGTTTGAATGGATTGTATGCTTCGTTCAATGGAATGATGGCTGTATTCAAATGTTGCAGCAACACAGCACAGACTCTTTTGACAGTGTGATGTATCCATTTTGCCACTGTCCATACGGTCATGCTCCGTCATCCTAGACATTCCACAATCTGACATTGCATCGTGATTTGAAATGACGTGCTCTACGACAGGTTGATTTACTTCATTCATAGACACAGCCATTGCATAGCTATTGGTGATCAACCCCATAGCAATCAGCAATGAAATGAGACTTCGAAGGAAAATAGACATAAGCGAAATGATCAAACATACAATCCGTGTATAACTCTCAAAATAAACCACTCGCAGTTCAGAACGCAAGCTGATCAGCATAAAGATGATCTAAAAACGAGAAAATTAGGTTTCTTTAGCTTTTTTTTGCATAAGCAAATCATTATTCATCACAACGAGTTATCTCAAAAAAGCATAAGATATGCTGATTTTTGCATATTTAGGCATATTGTCGATGTTTGGTCCTATAGAATTTATTATGGCTGGGGTATTGGTTGGCTTCTGTGTCGGTATCACAGGTGTCGGCGGTGGTTCACTCATGACCCCTATCCTGATCAGTCTGTTTAAGATCGAACCTCATATTGCCATTGGTACCGATCTACTTTATGCCTCAATCTCTAAATTCTGCGGTTCAGTCGTTCATGCCAAAAAACTGAATATTGTCTGGCCTATTGTCCTCTGGCTTGCCTTAGGTAGTATTCCTGCATCATTTGCGACGTCTTGGGTACTTGAACATTACTTAAGTCAATCAACGCATTATAAAGCTGTGCTGACCATGGTCTTGGGCTTTATGTTGACCCTGACGGGTATTTCAATTGTTTTCCGGGCAAAAATTGAAAAGCTGTTTGACCGTTTCCGTAACCGTGAGCAAGCGAATATGGAAAGCGAGCAACATGCTTTGCAACACAAACGTCATTACATTGTCATTATGGGAATCGTATTAGGTATCTTTGTTACCCTGTCATCTGTGGGTGCCGGTGCCTTTGGTATCATGGCATTGGTCCTGATGTTCCCGAATTTACCCATGATCCGTATCATTGGTTCAGACGTGGTTCATGCGGTATTACTAACAGCAGTTGCAGGCCTTAGCCACATGTCTTCAGGTAATGTCGACTTTAGCCTGTTGATGTGGTTACTGGTCGGTTCTATCCCGGCCATTATTGTCGGGACTTTAATCAGCTCACGTATGCCAGAAAGACTGATTCGTAAAATTTTAGGCATTACCTTATTTGCTTTGGGTGTGAACTTTATTGTGAACCCGGTAAAAGCCAAACCGAAACCAGTTGAGACGCATCAGGCTGTCGTTGTACAGCAGACAAGTCATTCAACAACAATTGTTTAAGCGAACAAATGCCGCTGCTTTCTGCATAAATTATCGTTATTGCTAGTTAACCGGTCGGCATTTCATGCTATATTCGCAGACAAAATAACCTCTTTTTTCGATTGAATTTGTGACAGCAATGAATACTCTACAGTCAAATCCAGTTTCTCAGCCCGATATCGATGATGTAAACATTAAAAGCATTCAAACGCTGATTACACCCGCAGAATTGAAAGCTGATCTTCCATTATCTGAGGCTGCGTCTCAAACTGTGTTACAAGGACGTGCAACTGTACGCAACATTTTAGATGGCAATGACAAACGTTTGTTTGTCGTGATTGGCCCATGCTCAATCCACGATCCTAAAGCTGCACATGAATATGCTGATCGCCTGAAAGTTTTGAGCGAAAAAGTAAAAGACACTTTATATCTGGTGATGCGTGTTTATTTTGAAAAACCACGTACCACAGTAGGTTGGAAAGGTTTAATCAATGACCCTGACATGAATGACTCTTTCAATATTGAAAAAGGCTTGCATATTGGTCGTGGATTATTGATTGATTTGAATGAAAAAGGTCTGCCATGTGCCACTGAAGCACTTGATCCGAACTCACCGCAATATTATCAAGACTTGATTTCATGGTCTGCGATTGGTGCACGTACCACTGAAAGCCAGACTCACCGTGAAATGTCTTCTGGCCTTTCATCTCCTGTCGGCTTCAAAAATGGTACTGATGGCGGCTTAACCGTTGCAACCAATGCGATGCAGTCAGTTAAACATGGTCACAGCTTCTTGGGCCTGAATGAAAATGGTCAGGTTGCGATTATCAATACCAAAGGTAACCCGTATGCACACGTGGTATTACGTGGTGGTAACGGTAAGCCGAACTATGATGCCACTTCAGTTGCAGAAGCTGAAGCAGCGTTGGCAAAAGCCAAAGTCAGCAACAAGATCATGATTGATACCAGTCATGCCAATTCAAATAAAGACCCGTACTTACAGCCGTTGGTGTTGAAAAACATTACAGAGCAAATTCTGGATGGTAACAAATCCATTGTTGGCATTATGGTTGAAAGTCACTTAAAAGGTGGTCGTCAGGATATTCCTGAAAATCTGTGTGATCTTGAATACGGTAAATCAGTGACTGATGGCTGTATTGACTGGGAAACTACAGAAAAAGCCCTACTCGAAATGCATGAAGCATTAAAAGATGTTTTACCTAATCGTTAATCTTTAAATAGATGTAAAACAGGCTCTTATGAGCCTGTTTTTTGTTTTGAACTACACTGATATGTTTTGAACTAAGCTCTTATTTTCATTATACTGCAGCCACATTTCTCCTACGACGTATCGCTGATATGAAGTCCAGTTTTCGTCAACATTTGCTTAAGTGGCGTGCCTATCTTGGCGCGGTGACTTTGCTATGTTTACTCTGGCATATCTTCTTACCAACGATGGTCCATACAGGCGTCGTACCTGCACTTTATGCAATGCCAAGCCATTGCCAGGTCACAGAAATACAACATGTCTCGTTGATGTCTCAAACCCATTCCGGTCATCATCAACACAGCATGTACGACATGCATCACGGACCGCAGCTACAGCATGCCAAACATGCCCAACTGAGTGAATACGCACAGCAAGTTTTTGCGCTTGCAAGCCAGATCATGAAGCATTGTCCTTTATGTTCCCATGGCCTCGATGCTGCTGTGATCGTCCCACTGATTGCATTCATTATTATATTTCTACTGGCTTGGTTCAGTCGCGTTCGCTGCCTGTGCCATTCGTGGACAGAAGATCTACACATCACCCGCATCTTCTATATTTTTCCAATCAAACAAGCCCCGCCACTCGCTTTATAAATCGCAAATTTTACTTCGTGCCCCGTAAATAACGTTGGTACGTCCTTAGTTCTTGCTTTTTATAGAGTTCAACATGAATACTCAATTCCGTTTGTCTGTATTAACGGCTGCGTGCCTGTCAGTTGGCTATAGTTCCGCTGCTTTTGCTGAAACTTCGCCTTCTGAGACCACCAAAACCTTAGCCACCATTGTGGTCACCGCAAGTCGTGAAGGTGAATCGATTAATAATACCCCTGCTGCGATTAGTAAAATTAACAGCAAGGACATCGAAGATAAACATGCAACCTTTATTGGACAGGTGCTGAATCAAACTCCAGGTGTGTTAATGAACGACTTGGGCAATGAACAGCATATGATGTCCATTCGCCAACCGATGACCACAGCAGCCGTTTATCAATATCTAGAAGATGGTGTCTCGATTCGCCCTGTGGGTGTGTTTAACCACAATGCCTTATATGAAGTGAATCTGGCGGGCATTGATAGCATCGAAATTTTACGCGGCCCTGCCAGTAGCTTATATGGCAGCAATGCGATTGGCGGAACCCTTAATTTTCTGACCAAAGCTCCAAGTGCTACGCCCACGGCCGATCTTGGTATCAGCGCCAGTTCTGAAGGATATCGCCGTGTCGATATCGGTGCATCCAATAGCTTTGATAGCGACTGGGGCGAGCATGGTTTAAGAGTTTCAGCCTATGCCAGTGATCGTGGTGATAGCTGGCAAGACCATGCTGAAAGCAATAAACAGAGTGTGACGCTCAGACACGACTGGCGCATCTCTGATGCCACCCAAATCAAAAATATCTTCAGCTATAATCATTTAAAAGCGGATATGACTGGTAGCTTAAATCTGGATGATTATCGCAAACGCCCAGGATACAGCTACCAAACCTTTACCTATCGTGAAGTGGATGCTACGCGGCTTTCTTCTCAAATTAACCATCAATGGAATGATCAGCAACAAAGCCAAGTCACCTTGTATTATCGAGACAATACTACCGAACAGAATCCAAGTTATAACATCCGTACCGATGTTAAAAATGGCAAACCGACGGGTACTTATAGCGGACAAACCACCTATAACGCCTTTCAGTCCTATGGTTTAAATGCGCAGCATTCAGCAACATTGGATCAGGTCAAACTGATTGTTGGCGCGATGGCTGACCATTCTCCCAACCAAGCCAGAACCAATGATATCCAAGTATTTCGTGATCCGAACAGCTTGGTCTATACCGGATATCAACAACGACAGCGCTTACGTGACTTTAATGTAGACGTCAATAATCAGGCGGTTTATGCACAAGCCAATTGGCAAGTGTTACCGACTTTAAATCTCGTCGGTGGTGCACGCTATGACTGGATCAGTTATGACTATGAAAACAAATTAACTCCGTCAAAAACCACAGGCGCACCGAATGAGAAACGCGATTTTCATAAAGCCAGTCCTCAACTCGGTTTTGTCTGGAACCTGACGCCTGCGATTGACCTTTATAGCAATTGGTCACAAGGTTTTGTACCGCCCGAAGTCAGCAGTTTATACGGGGCGAATCTGGTCACACCGGACCTGAAAGAAGCCACATTTAATAATATCGATGCAGGTTTGCGCTTTAAATTACTGAATGATCGCCTAGATGGTGAAATCACCTTATATCGCTTAGAAGGCGAAGATGAAGTGATGAGCTATACCAAGCCAGATAACACACGCGAACCACGCAACACAGGTAAAACCTTACATCAGGGAATTGAAATTGGAGGAACCTGGAAGCTCAGTGATTTATATGATCAGCGCTTAAAGCTCTCAGGCAGTGTGGCCAAACATGAGTATCAGCAGTTTCAACCGTCGAGCGTTTTAGATTATAGCGGCAACACCATGCCGAGTGCGCCGAAAACATTTGGTACGCTTGAATACCAGATCAAGCCAATACCTGAGCTATTACTTTCTGCAGAAGCGGTTTATGTCGGCGCTTACTGGATCAATGATACCAATACGGAAAAGTATGATGGGCATACTTTGCTGAATCTACGTGCCAATTACCGTAAAAATGCTTATGAGATCTATGGGCAAATCCTGAATGCCACAGATCAGCATTATGCGGAAAGTACATCGTTTAGTAATAACCAAGTCAGTTATACCCCAGCTGCACCACGAACCTACTTATTAGGTTTAAGTTACCATTTTGGGAAATAAGCAATGAATGCCAAGCAACTGAAAAAGCTACTTTCCTTACACCGTAGTTTTGGGATGGTGTTGGGCGTTCTCGTTTTACTCTGGTCTTTAACAGGTGTGTTGCATCCAATCATGAGTGCAACACAACCCCAGCCTGTAAAACGAATGCCGCCACCTCAACAACTGGATTTAACACACGCCCTAGCAGCAACTGATGTTCTGAAGCAACATCACATATCGCAATTTTCGGCCTTACAGGTGATTGAATTAGAAGCTCAGCAGATTGCCTATCGCATATTACAGCCCAATCAAAAGATGGCGGAATACTATGATAGTCAGACCGGCCAATTCCTGAGTGATGCGGAACAACAAGATGCCGAGCGTTTGGCACGCTGGTACACGGGACTCTCTCAACAGGAAATTGTATCCAGCCAAATCATCACCGCATTCAGTGATGATTATCCGAGCGTGAATCGTTTACTGCCTGTTTGGCGTGTTGATTTTCATAACGGTTTACGTGCCTATGTCGATCCTGCACAAGCACGACTGGCCACGCTGTCTAATGATCAAAAGATGTGGATGGCAAAAATCTTCCGCTTAGGTCATACCTGGACCTGGGGTGATCAGGCCTGGACCGGCCAAACTATTCTCATGCAGATCGCCTTGATTGGCATACTGTGCATGATTGTTATGGGCATTGGCCTATTCTTTAAGATTCATAATCGGCGCAATCACCGTCTAGGGCAAAAACCGATCCGCTTTCTACATCGTTATTTAGGCATCAGTTTAAGTGTCTTTATTCTGCTTTGGGTGCTCAGTGGTTTCTATCATATCTGGCAAAAAAAGCCCGATATTAAAAACATTCAACCGGTGTTCCATACTGCCGATTTAAGTACTGAGGTTTGGCAGCAGGTCACTCAGCAGCCCATTCAGCGTCTGGATCTGGTTCCAACCACCTTTAACCAGACACATATTCATGCTGCATGGATGATTCAAGCCATTGGACAAAACCCTTTACAAGGCAGCATGACGGCGGCAAGCAAAGTACATGATCATCACGCATCCCATACAGCAGCTCCCGCGATTCAGTTTGTCGATGCTGCTCATGGAAAAAGGCTTGATATCCTTGAACAAAGCAGACAATTAGCCGCAAGCTATTTAGCTTTACAACCAGAACAGGTTCAACAGGCCTCTTGGGTGACAAGTTTTGGAGGAGAATATGGGTTTATCAACAAACGCTTACCCGTGATCAAGGTTGAAACTCGTTTAGAGAATCAACTCAGACTGTATATTGAACCGAGCAGCGGTGTGATTGCAGCTCAGGTCACGCAACAGGATGCTTTGGAAGGCTTTAGTTTTGCTTATTTGCATAAATGGACATGGTTGCCAATAGATAAAACGCTTCGAGATATCATTCTGGCTACGATCGCGGCACTAGTTGCCTTACTCGCTGTACTTGGTTTCCGAGTTCAATTGCGTAAAAGCTAATATTACTCAAGTGATCCTTCTTTTTTAGGGAGGATCACGCCATCTCAGGCAAGTAATTTTTTAAATGATATAGAACGAGGCTATCACAGTACTGAGGAGCACACCTGTTTCAGCCAGCTCAATTGCAGCGCCTACAGTATCCCCAGTAATCCCGCCGATTCGTTTAATAAATAATGATCGCATATAAAAGAGCATCACTAAAAAAACCAGCAAGGCAATTAAGCCAAGCCATTTAAACACACAAAGCAATGCAATTGTAATGACGAAAACCATCCAAAGTCGCTTTTTTGGCATGAAATCTGTCATCGAACGCCCTAAGCCTTGAGCACGTACATAAGGCGTAGTAAGGAATAAAAACAGTGACACACTACGCCCAAGCATGGGCAAGACAATTAAAAAGGCAGCCATGTGTTGTTCAAGCAAAACATATAAAGCCACAAATTTCAGCAAGCAGACTACAACTAAACTCAGCACCCCGATTGGGCCACATGCAGGGTCTTTCATGATGCTCAAGGTTCGTTCAGAATTACCAAATCCACCGACCCATGCATCTGCCGTATCCGCCAAACCATCCAGATGTAATCCACCAGTCAGCCAAATCCAGAGTACGAGAATCAGTGCTGCACTCAAGATGATCGGAAGCTTTGCCAATAACATGGCAGATGTAAACAAAATGAGACCAAGCAATAAACCCACTAAAGGATAAAACAGCATGGCCTGACCATTCTGCTTTGCGCTTGGCATCGTTTTGATTTCAATGGGTAAAACAGTCAAAAACTGCAAGGCAATCCAAAAAGGCGTCATGCAACCTCTCAATGACAACGGGTTTTCATGCCTGAATTATGAAGAAATAAAATTGGGAATAGCAAGCGATTCCCAAATGAAAAGGTTGAATATCTTAGATTATTGAATTTGATAACATTGTTTAAGCTTCAAATAGTCATAATATAAACTGTTAGTGCTATAACGTGCGTAGTTACAACTTGGCTTAAACAAGGTTTCTTTCTCGTTATAGAACATTTTTACCAAGGTTGTACCTTGCTTGTCTTGATAAATATCCCACTGTAAATTCGCTGCCATAGGTGACACCACCTCACCTCGCCAAACGCTGCTGTTGTAATTATAAGTTTGACGTAAAGGTAAAGGCTGCATCATATCGAACAACTCTAAACTGGTCGCCAATGGAATAATGATTTCGGCATGCGCAAAACGTAATACCGCACGATGTGCTTGCTGCTGATCCACAATCGCATCAACCTGTTTAAATAGGTCCTGCTTTAGACCTTGCGCAATTGCACTGGTGACGTTTTTCGATTCGGTAAAACTTGGCCCTTTGCTATAAAAATCATTGGCATCGTTATATTCAGCATAAAATTTTGCTGCATCTACAGGCATATACCGATCAAAATCTACACCTTTCAGTTCGGTTTTCATGCCACCTGATATTGAATATAACTCATAGACATAGGCTGCAGCATCCACCGCACTGGCAATGCTGTTTTTGCCCTTACCTTTTTCAGTGATGATTTCACCTTTAGGTGAAGTGACGCTATATGAACCGGTATTGCTAAATACATAGCCTGTGCTTCCCAGTTTTTTAATAAATTCTGCTTTGAACAGTGGATTCAATACGCTCTTTGCCACTTGTTCAGCACGACTATTTTTCGCAAGTTCATCCAGCTTATTGGCCAGATCTGTATCATCTTCTTCAAAATGCTGATACGCCTGACTGGCATCGTAAATGGCCTGTTGTTGTGCTGATAAAGGCTGTGCTAAATCTTGATCTTTGTTCAAACTATGAAAATAAAGTTTAAAACGATCCACCCCACCATCTTCAATCGATGGCACACTGTTACTGGCTAAACTGGTGTATGAAATTGGGGTGATGTGGGTCTTTAATTGCGGTTGCTGTTGAATCAATTCAGCAGTGAAAAATTTGGCACTATCTACCGCACGGTCTACGCCTGAACTTTGCACTAAAATTGAAGCTGGTTGGGTCGAGGCGGCTTTAAATAGATCGGGTAAGCGTTTTAATAAGCGATCTGCAATTCCGCGATGCTCCTGAATACCGGTCATGGATTCGTTACCATAGCCAAACTGACGAATGCCCTCTACCCCATAACCCAGCAGAATATTGGCTTTCATCATGCTTTCTAAATCTGCGCCCAGCTTTTCGCCCAAAGGTGTGAGTGCCTGTTCAGCTTTAGCCTGTTTCCACAGGTTATAGAGCGCTAAATCATATTTCATGCTGGATAAACCGCGTGAGCCATGACGAGCCACCAGTTCTGTAAATACCGGCTGAAAGCCTGGTGGAGTCGCTTCGTATTTGTTTAGGTCTTGCTGAGGCTGATAAGGAGTTTTAGTTTGATAATATTTTGATGGGATACTGGTTTCAGGGGATGTCGGATTGTGTTGCTGGTCATCGTTATTGCAGGCTGCCAATAAAATGCTCGCGCATAACATACTGCTTTTTAATAATATCTTCATAGATGATCGATTTATTGCTCAAGAAATTGTCCTGTATCATAGGCAGTGGCAATGACAGTTCGATTACATCATCCAGGCAGATATTGGAAATGCAATAAATACGAATCGCTGCTAAGTTGCTGTCCGTTCAGAAAAATGAAGTTGAGCGTCAACCTGAGTTAGATTTAAAGTATACAGTTTGCCTAACTCTGCGGGCATGGTTAATAGGTCATCCAGCTTTTGCTGACGGGCCAAACAAGTCAGCAACTTAATCACCCCGCCATGTGTCACAATCAATGCCTTGTTCCAGTTGTATTGCTGCATTTGAACATAAATTTCATTAAAACCATGCAGGACACGTTGCTGGAATTGATGCAACGACTCCCCATTCGGCGCATGATATTGCGTTGGAAATTGCCAGAAATTTGCCAATAACTCAGGCTCATTTTCATAAATAGTTTGGGTAGAAACGCCTTCCCAATCACCAAAATACATTTCCTTGATTTCAGCATTGAGTAATAAGGGCAATTCGAGTTGTTTGGCTAATGCTACCGCAAAGTTTTGGCAGCGTTGCAAGGGCGAGCTGATAATTACATCCCAGTGTACCTGAGCATCAAGCTGCTGCTGAATGGTGGATTGCATTTGCAACCAACCTTGCTCAGTCAAGGCATCATCAAGATGCCCACGCAAGGTATGGCTCAGTGTGGTTTCACCATGCCGCAGTAAATCAAGGTGCAACTTTATCACCGGTTACAGCAGCTTCAGCAAAGGTCGCCATTTGATTATGCAGTACACAAGCCAGCTGCAGCATCGACAGTGCGGCTCCTGCACCACTGCCCTCGCCAAGACGCAAATTCATATTTAAAATAGCCTGAGCTTCTAAGGCTTTTAGCACACGCTGATGACCATATTCAGCCGATTGATGTCCAAACAACATCCATGCACGACTTTGCGGTTGGATGCGTACCGCGCATAAAGCGGCAACAGAGCTGATAAAACCATCCACCACGATTGGCAAACCAAGTTGTGCACAACGGATATAAGCCCCCGACATTGCAGCAATTTCCAGACCACCCACTGCAGCCAAGATTTTTAAAGCATCATCGGCAACATCTGCTTGATGCCACTTCACCGCCTGGTCAATGACCGAGATTTTATGTTGCAATTGTTGATTCGTAATGCCTGTACCCACACCCGTGAGTTGGGCAGCATCTTCATTCAACAATAAACACGCCAGTGCTGAAGCTGAACAGGTATTACCAATCCCCATCTCACCTGCAATAAAAATATCGGCAGCTTGTGCTTTGGCACGATCTACACTGTCTTTACCCAGTTGCAAGGCTGCTAAGCATTCCTGTTCCGTCATTGCAGCTTGTTGGGCAAAATTGGCTGTGCCTGCACGAATACAATGCCGTTCAACACCAACATATTCATAGGCTTCACCCACCGTACCACAATCCACCACTTGTAAATGTGCATGATGATGTTTGGCAATAACACTGATGGCTGCACCACCTGAGGCAAAATTTTGCAGCATCTGACGGGTTACCGCTTGCGGATAAGCCGAAATATTTTCTGCAACCACCCCATGATCGCCTGCAAAAATCGTAATCCAAGGCTGTTGAATCTGTGGATGTACTGTGCCCTGTAAGCCTGCCAGTTGAATGGCGAGCTGCTCAAGTCGCCCTAGCGCCCCTGTAGGTTTGGTCAATTGCAGTTGACGTTGTTCAGCTTGTTGTTTGGCATCTAAATTAGGTTGTTGTACGGCAGCTAAAAACCATTGTGCTTGTTCAGTCATGTTATTTCTCATCTTTTAAAATCATTGGAAAGCCTGCCACACAAAACATGACTTTATTGGCAAGTTGCCCCAAGGTCTGATGCAGACGTCCTGCTTCATCGACAAAACGGCGGCTGATTTCCCCCATTGGTACAACGCCAAGCCCGATTTCATTACTGACCAGAACAATTTGCGAGTGGAGTTGCGGTAAGACTGCAAACAATTTTTGCACCTGTTGTTGCTGTAAGGCTTGATCTTCCGCCAACAACAGATTGCTTAACCATAAAGTCAGACAATCCACCAAAATCAGCTGATCAGGCTGGTCCAATTGCAAAAGCCGGTCGGCAAGATAAAACGGTTCTTCAAGCACTTGCCAATGAGCTGGACGATGTTGTTGATGATGGGCAATCCGCTGCTGCATTTCTTCGTCTAAGGCTTGCGCCGTCGCCATATAAATGACGGATAACCCCGAATCCTTGGCGATTTGTTCTGCCAAACGGCTTTTACCTGAGCGCGCCCCACCTAAAATCAGTTGCAACATATTTAACCTAGTTCAATTTGCTGATAAGGATACAGTAATCCTTGTAAAATCTGTGCCTTATAATAGCCGAAAGTCAATTTTTTGACCTGAATCTTGATGCTTTTGAGAGCAAGTTGTTGTATCCGCTGCAATACCCTATCACTCGGCCACGCTTCACGATACAAACCTAAAGTAATATGCGGACAATATTCAGGTGCTGCGATCTCTGCGGAGACTTGAGCAAATTGTTGGCGAATTTGGCCCAGTACGCCCTGCTGATCTTGGATCTGTAAGAACAAAGCACTGCTAAAGCTATCGATCTGTGTAATTTCCAGCTCAAAAGCTGTGAGCTGTAATGCTTCAAGCAGTTTAATCTGCTGTTGTAATTGTTGTATCTGAAAATCGTCATCGTATTGTTTAACAGCAGGCTGCAAGAAACCGCAGACGAATGAGGTAATATGATATTGGCGTTGTTGTTTCGGCAGAAGCAGGTCTGAAAACCGGGTTTGAATTTCATCTAAATATTGAATCAGCTCAGGCTGATCAACTTCAATATACCAAATTGCATAGTCTGAACGCCCCAGATGCCATTCCGGATAATCCCGAACTATGGTCGGACACATTTGGGTAGCGGATTGCAATAACACAACAATATGCAGCCAAGAATATAGAGCTTAGGATTAAAACATAAGCTTAGGAAAAAATGGAATATTTGTGCATCTCTTCAATATTGTCTCAGTTTTTTATTAGAAATAATGTCAATCAAGCATATCTGCATACGCGGTCAGTTGAATGATCTGGCCTCATGTTGAACTTGACAAAGCTAGTGCCGTAAAGCTAACACAACTTTATAGATTTAAAGCTGTGTTAGGGCTCACGATCTTGGCTTGTCTATGGATTGCAATGCTAAACCAGCGCAGACTTGGCTTGGTTTTCATTCAGATCATAGCGAAAGGTTTCGTCATGCAATTCTGCCTGAATACCTTGATACAGCATATCTAATACTGCTTTCTTTTGACTGGTATTGATATCCATCATTTCAATATTTTTACCAATATGCTGCACAATCTCCAGCTCCTCAATTTCTAGCTGTTTTAAGGCATAGACATATCCATAGATTGCACCTTGGACAATCTTTTGATAAGGCAATTGCTGCTGAATATGATTTTCCAGACTACCGAATACGCGCTCATTAAAGCTTAGTTTTCTCAGCGGATCGCGTGCCACCCGTTCACAGGTATCTTTATAGGCGGAGCGACAAGAATGCAGAAAGCTTTCCGCCATCCGGTCCAGCTCTTTGGCCTGATTGGGCACAATATTGGCTAAACCGAGTTTGACTTCCTCAACCAGCTGTTCTACATATTTCTTGATTTTGGCATCGGCCAGTGCAATCCCGATCATGTCATGGCCATGCATGCTGGCATACCAGGCGGTCATGGCATGACAGCCGTTCCATAAGCGGTTTTTAATGATCTGGATATCAGAAATTTGCTCCACCAGAATCATTTGCCGCATTTTACTCAAGATCGGACTACGGTTTTCCACATAAATCGGCATATCGGTTTCGCTATGGAACAGGATCAGATCCATATTCTGCAAGAACTGGCCCGCCTGAAACTGTCCACGCATATCCGATAAACAGTCAGTCATTTGCTGTTCCTGTTTCTCGGTCAGTGCGGTTTCATCTGACAGCTCGATGGCCTCTTCATTCAGGTCAGATTGGTATTGTTTGAATAAACGATGCTTGATATTCAGCTGACGATACAGGGCTTGATCGGAAAGCTTGGCAACCATTCGGTTGACCACGGTATCGCAAAAGTAATGCTCACTGAGGATGTGCTCTGCGATATCCTCATCGGTAATTTCAAGCAAAGCTTCACGGATATTTTTCAGGACCAGATATTTTGCACAGACTTTATTCAAAATAATCAAAAAGGTAATCGGCTCATGCTGCTGCGTATCCTGTGACATGAAACGTGCCAATAACCCCCTCGCAATTGTTCTGGCTTCGGATGCAATGGCCTGTTCAGGCAAACACAGCGCGATCAGGCTGGAATGCATATACATCTCCAGCATGTGCTGTTCATTATCTGCATCAATCACCGTCAGGTTTTCGATCCGTTCATCATAAGAGGACTGTCCATAACGAATACTGTAACTGCCAAAGCTGTTGACCGATTCCAGATATAGGCGGTTTCTGGTCGAAGCGAGAATACGCTGGGGTCGGGTAAACCCATCCCAATGTGACAATACCTGTGCGATATATCCGCCACCAATGGCGCCAAAGCCATGAATCCCGACAGTAAGTTGATTGATACTTTGTGGAAATGGTTCTTGCAACTGCGGCATGCCCATTTCAGGAATATACTGGTCCAGCGCATTCAGACATTCGTACATATCCTGATAATAGAAATTTGCCTTGGCCAACATGCTGTCATTCGGTTCTTTGATGTCTTTAAATAAAATCGTGATGCCGCCCGCGTCACAGGCTGAACAGATCCCGTTTTCCGAATCCTCAAACATCAGACATTGTTGCGGCTGCAAATTTAATTTTTGCGCGGCTTTGATAAAAATTTCAGGATGCGGTTTGCCTTTTTCGACTTCATCACCACAGACCAGCAGATCAAAAAATTTATAGACATTGGCATTGATCAGGTATTCTTCGGCAATTGCCCGGCGACTGGATGTCGCTACAGCCATACGCAGGCCAGATTTGCGTAGTCGTTCCAGTACCTGAATCAGACCTTTCTTAATGGGTACACCATTATGACGAACCGATTCCAGTTCAAGTTCATCTGCTCGTTTTCGGATGGCTTTATACGGAACATCTTCACCATAAAAGCGCTGGGCAAGCTGTTCGGCTGTTTGTGCACTGAGTCCAAGACACTGCATTAAATATTCATCGGAAAATTCC
Organism: Acinetobacter sp. WC-323; assembly: GCF_000314615.1. Taxonomy (NCBI): domain Bacteria; kingdom Pseudomonadati; phylum Pseudomonadota; class Gammaproteobacteria; order Moraxellales; family Moraxellaceae; genus Acinetobacter; species Acinetobacter sp. WC-323. The sequence continues at coordinate 160,787 of NZ_AMZS01000068.1, read as the reverse complement.
TGTCCAATGAGCTCTTGAGAGGCCTGTTTCAATGTCTGAAAGCGTAATCGCTCAGTATCAAACATTGTGCCATCCATATCAAAAAGTGCTCCCTGAACAGGATAATCGTGAAAAATCAGCATCTTTACTCCTTTGTTTTGTTCTTGCGTTCCTTAGGTTAACCAAAAAAACATGACAAATTAGCGATGGTAAACAAATGAAATAAATTTGATCAAAAATTAATCTGAAGTTATTTTTTTCGGCGTATTGTTGACTAAATTTGTAAAGATTACTTGCATCTACTACAAAATAGTGATCGTTTTTTATTCACCTTGTTTTATAAGATGACTCCCACCAAAACAATCACCACTCAACCATGAGCTACAGAAAATTGAATATTGCTTATGAGTGATGAAGATTTAATCCTGCTCCAAACAACCGGATTCATTTGGGAAATAAAAAGCCGCACAAGGCGGCCTCAAAATTCAGACCTCTACCCGATATTTGGCTTGAACCAGTAACATCACAATCACACAGACAGATGGAACGGCTGCAATCACAAATAAATGAGTGATGATCAGTGATTTAGCCAGATATCCACCGAATAAAGGCCCGATCACTGAACCTAAACGGGCAATGCCAATACTCCAGCCCACACCTGTAGTGCGCAATGAAACTGGATAATAGCTGGCAGACAAGGCATTAATGGCAGGTTGTCCGCCGACAATGGCAAAACCAGCAATGAAAATAACCACATAGAGCAAGGCAATATGAGTAACCGAATAACCAATCAAGGCCACACTGACAGCGGCGACCAGAAAGGCTGCAACTAAAACCTTATAAAAACCGATCTTGTCAATTTTTAAGCCCATCACAATACTGCCAATGGTCCCGCCCAGTTGCAAGGTTGAACCAATCATCAGGGCATGGTTCAAGGAGAGTCCTGACTCTTTGGATAAGGTCGGTAACCAGTTGGCAAGGAAATACAGACTGATCATATTCAAGATACTGATCACCCAGATCGAGTAGGTAAAAAAAGCACGCTTATTTTTAAATAACTCTAATGGTGATTTTTTGATTTTAGGGCCGCTATTGCCAATTATTTGAGTTGCTGTATTGAGTTCCAATGCCGGATAAAACTTCTTCAGCCAGAATAGAATCGTTTGCTCATTCTTTTTATTTTCGCCTAAGAAATACAGTGATTCTGGTAACTTAAACAGCATGATAAAGAAAATGACCAGCGGAATAATACCGCCAAAATAAAAAATGGCCTGCCATCCGCCTATGGGCGTAAGTAAAGCAGAAATCCCTCCTCCCAGCATGGCACCGACTGTATAACCACAGGAAATCACCATCATGGTCAAAATACGATATTTATTGGGCACAATTTCAGAGCTATAGGTCATGGCATTCGGCATGATGCCGCCCAAGAAAATGCCCGTAATAAAACGTATGACCGCAAGCTGTTCAATATTGGCAACATGGGGTGTCCATAACATCAGTACAGAGAATACTAACGTTGAGATCAACAAGATCGGACGGCGACCATAACGGTCTGACAGTGAACTTAAAACAAATGAACCTACAAACAATCCAAACAAACTGGCACTAAACACCACACCCAACATGGTTTTTTCGACACCCCACGCCTCGATAATCATCGGCGCGGCATAGGCCATGGCCTGAATGTCATAGCCATCCATGATCATCAGCAATAAGCAGGTAAATAGAATAAATTTTTGATAAGGTCCGACACCTTGCTGGTCAATCAAATCATTTAATGCAACTTCTTTCATGGTGATTCCTTCTCCATGTTGCTTTAACTATAATTTTTCAATCTATTATTACTTTATTCGTAATTTAGTTATGATATTCGTAAATTCAGCAAATAACAATATGTTGTTTTATTCATCAAAAATACTTTTTAATTTTATATATCAATATATTGTTTATTTTTAAAATGATGTTTTCCACATAAAAAAACCTCAACATCCGTTGAGGCTTATTTTCAATTTAACGCTTAAATTCAGTTTAAGTCAGGCTTAAATCTTGAGACTGCTGCTGGCTATGCTGTTGTTGTGATGCGGTATAATACTCGCCAAACTTGTCGTAAAACGTTTCTCTAAAACAGTAATAGAGCATGGCTGTTTTTTCAGGCATCGGGATGAGACGCTGACTTTCATAACAAAGATCAGCAACAACCGCTGCATAAGGTTTTACCGTGTGGTCTGGCTCCCCTACAATTTTGCGTGCAGGCGAATTTTCAAAAATATAGAAACTTAATAAACGGATGGTTGGTCTTAAAAAGCCTTTACCAAAAACCGACTTATCGCCGAACAGTAAATGCCAGCCCAGATCAGTATCATCACCTTCATAGTAACGACCTAAACGATCACGCTTTCCTTCATAAATTTCGGTATAACCCACATCCTTCCCATCGACACCGACAATCAGTAAGCGTTGATGGTCATCGGCCAGCATTTTGTCAAAGTAGACCTGCAGCTCAAGTTCAGTCTTGTTCAGTTGCCACTGTGGAATCACATGTGGTTCATGCATCCATTGATGCAATAAAGGAATATCCTGCGGATATTGAATCTGACGTAGGTAATATTGTGTCCCGTCTTCGTAATATTCAAAATAATCAGGAAGTTTTTGTGACAATGTAAGCATGCAGATATTCCTTGCCTTTAATATTAGATGATAATGATAATCAATTTTATTAAGACAACAACTGTTATTTTTCTTGTTTTTTGTTAATGAAAGGAATCTGGTAAAAAATCGTTAAAACAACCCTTAGCCATTGAATACGCTACATATTTAATTGCCAGTTAAGCTAAAAACAAGCGCAGCCAGCATTGCACAGCACCAGATCTGTACAAAGTATTTTCTAAACAGATAAAAACCCAGCACCTGTAAAAAGAAGGCTGCAGGTAAGATCACAAATACCCAGCTGAGTGGCCCAACCGAGCTGCCTTCAGACCAACAGTTCAGTCCCAAAGAGCATGCTAGAAAAATAATGGCCGAGAAACCTAACAACTTTCTCCTGGTTGCATTTAACCAGACATATTGCAGTTGCTTCTGTCCATACTGACTCAGCATGCAGCCTTGTATAAAAGCAACCAAGGCCCAGCAAAGTGCTGCAAAACTCATGTTGAGGCTCCTGCAGGTTTAAATCTGGACAGATAAAAATGAATTGCGCCGAGATAAAGTCCACCTATCACGAGCAACACCAAATCTACCCCAGCCAGCGACCAACGCGAATGGCTGAGACTCTGCCATAAAGCAGCCTCTGGTACCATCACAAAACTACTGAGAGGGATCAAGAACAGAACCGCTGCTGTCATTGCCAATACCAGTAGCATAGCCTTTCGGGTACGCAGCAGCAGACTGATAAGCAAGCTCAACAGCCAGGTGAGATAAAAGGCAGAGACTTCATAACTCCCCCTCGGTTCAAATGCGGCAGATAACAATCGTCCTGCCAAAAGATAACTGGCACAGGCCAGCGGCAGCCCGAGGAAAGTAAAAAAGTTGAGATGCTGGACCAGCTTATAGCTAAAAGCATGCGCTTCTTTCATGCGTTTTTTCTGCCACAGCAAGGCACCTGCGGCCAACATTACACATCCCATAATCCCCATCACCGACAGGATCAAACGCATCCAGTAAGAGGCGAAATACCCCAGATGAATTCCGTAAGAAGATGAAGCCAGTTGAGCAATGGCAGATAAGTTTCGGGGTTGAGCCAGTGGTTCGGCAGTATGGGCTGCAAAAATATATTGTGGCGTATTTAAGGTAATAATATTTTTATAATTATAATCAAAGGTAATCATCGCCTCTGGTGTATTCGGTTTCTGTACTTCAAATTTATCGAGTATTGCGCCTGTTTGTGCCTGCGCGGGTAATTGTTGAATAAAGCGTTCAAATGGCTGCATGTTGTGTTGAGACGAGGATGGTTGCGGTTTTGCCATCTTTACAAACTGCATCTCATTATAGAACTGGGGTATACCGTCTTGCGCATAGTGTTTGGATAGCCCCCACGGCAAGACCAGATAAAATAAAATCAGTAGCCCGGTAAATGCCATCACCAGATAAAAAGGAAATGTAATCACTCCCGTTATATGATGCAGATCAAGCAAGGAACGCTGGCTTTTAAAGGCACGAAACACAAAAAACTCTTTAACGATCTTTTTATGTGTGATCACCCCCGTAATCAAACTGATTAATAAGATCAGGGCGACAATGGCCACGATGAAACTACCGATCTTGCTCGGCAGAGGATATAAGGTGTAATGCAATTTAAAAAAGAAATCGCCCGCCAAGGTCTGGCGTACGGGATGGAGTAACTTTCCTGTCACGGGATTTTGTAGCTGTTGGTGTTTGCCTGTCTGGTCCTGCCATTGGAGCAGATTGACTGGCATACGCTCACTGGCAACGGTCACACGCCATCTTTTTGCATCAGCGGCGTGCTGGTTAAGATAGTTAAATGCCGTTTGTGCCGAAGTCTGGGGAGTGGGTAGGCTCTGAATCTGGCTGAGCGCCTCAGGTTGTGCCCAGACATTAATTTCTGTACGAAAATAGGCAATCGACCCGGTTAAGAAAATAAAAAAGATGACCCATAACACCATAATGCCAAACCAGCGATGCAGAATGGCCTGTATTTGACGAAAATTCATCTTAACCGACTCCCCACTTGCGCATGAGCCAGTAGCTTGCCAGTAATAAGATGCCTGAGCTATTGATGATCCAGAACCAGCGTCTAGATACAATTGCACTGGTCAATATCACGTAAAAGATAAAAAAGATGAAACTGATAAAAACTGCAAAATAGACATTTTCAGCTTTGGCAAAAGGAAGCCAATCCGCTAAAACCAGACTGAGCCAGGAACTATAACAATAAGCCGCCAAACAGATAAAAAATACTCTGCGATAGCTTAACTGAAAGGTTTCTTGTTTTTCTGAGGGGCTCATCCGTATTGCCTTAGCCTGTAAAATCCAGCATAAAAATGAAGAAATATCTGCATCTTTACAGATATTTCTTCAGTCAAAGTTAGTAATCAAATGTATAGCTTAAGCCATAGGTACGACCTTCAGCAGGAATACTTGCTACAGGTTGATAGGTCACGACTGCTTGCTGAGCATAAACCGAACGATAATCTTTATCCCAGACATTATAAACCCCAAAATCTACACGACCTTTCCATGCTGGAAAATGTGCTAACACATCCATTGTCGTATAACCTTTGATGTCTACAGCACCTGCGGAATCATCTTTGACCGCTTTATCAGTCCCTTTGATTGCAAGCATCTGTACTCGCGCACCATAGCCTTCATCATTGTTCCACTCACCAAACACAGTACCCTTGACTGGTGAAACTTGCTGTGCATTCAACTCTTTCCATTTACCATCAGTTTCTTGATACTGACCGCGGGTATAACCCAATGTACCACCCACTTTAAAATCTTGCATAAAAGGATAAGTTGCTGTTAATTCAGCACCGTAAATACGCTGGTCAGTATCTACAATACTTGCGACTTTATCCACGAAGCGAAGAACTTTGTCAGATGTATTATAGAAACCGGTCACGCCAAGATTTAGTCCTTCATCATTATTCAAACGCCATCCAAGTTCATAGCTGTTGACACGAATGGGTTGAATATCAGCGGTGGTCAAGTTAAATGCATCCCGCATCATACGCTGTACATCTGGAAAACTAAAACCTTGTGAGAAGTTTGCAAAGACTTGTTGATCATCGGTCAGTTTATAGACTGTACCCAGATTAAAGAGCACATCATTATCGCTGACCGAACCTTTCGGTTGCTGACCTTTAGCAGTACTATAAGCATCTGTTTCAGCCTTAATATATTGGTAACGCGTACCAGCCTGTACATTTAAACGATCTGTTAATGCATAATCCGCTTGTAAAAAAGCCCCTGCACTTTGAATTGTTGTGTCAGGCCCGGCATCTGTTCTAATACCTGTTGGCACATAGCTTAATCCATTATTTGAAGCAATAAGTCCATCATAATATTGATGATCTTTTTCATGGTCATAATCCAAACCATAGGTCAGTTTTAAATCGCGTTGAGCGACTTGTAAATCACTTTGCACGGTAGAACGAAGTCCTGCTACTTCAATCTCTGATTGAGATTGTTTCACGGCTGGCTTACCTACATAAATCGGAAAGAAACGACCATTTTCCTTACGATAATACGCTTCTAAATTAACCACTTGTCCCAATACATCTTTATTTTGATATTGTGTATTGAAAGCATAGCGTTCTGTAAAAGGCTGATCCGGTAGTTGTAAGCCTTTTTTAGCAATATATGAATGAGGCTTATTTGTGGTTACACCGTAGTTCGCACCATAATCAGGACCATAATCCGTATCTTGCTTATCTTTATAGTATTGCGCACCAAAACTGAGTGATTGCATATCGGTTAAGTCGATATTTAAGCGGCCATTTACATCTATGGTATCTGTATCTTGACGACTCGTCTGGTACGGTTCTGGAGCGATACGGTCACCATGTGCATCGAATTGGGAACCACGGCTGGTAAAATTAGCTCCCAACATCCCGTTAAGATTATCTTGGGCAAATGAAACCGTTTGACCTACTTCATAAGCCAAACCATCACCCCGGAATTTGTTTGATGATGTAATACCAAGTTTTGTTTCAAAACTTAATGGTTTAGAAGGATCAGCGCGTTTAGTCACAATATTAATAATACCGCCTGTTGCCCCGGAACCATAAATGCTGGTTGCACCTGAAAGTACTTCAATACGTTCAATCATGCTTGGACTAATGCTGTTCAATTGACGAGCCACATCACGTGAACCGGTTTGCGATACCCCATCAATCAAAATCATGACATCACGACCACGCATGGTTTGACCATAGTTCGTCGATGTACCACTACTTACGCCCAATGCAGGTACCAGTTGTGCCAAAACATCGGCAACCTTACGCCCTGCGGTTGCCTGTTGCGTAATCTGCTGACGGTCAATGGTCTGAACCGTACCGGCAATTTCTGCAATATTTTTTGGTGTACGCGTTGCTGTGACGACAATCTTTTCTAATTGTGCAACAGGCTTCTGTGTGGGCGCTGCGCTTACTGCAATATCCCCCGATACAGCAGTTTCAGCATGGGCATGCTGTGCAAACATGGCCAGAACAGCAAGGCAACATGGTGTCATTTTAAACAGTACTTGTTTTGCCCTAAACTCATTATTGACTTTCATTTTCTCTTTTCTCCAGAGCCCTTCTATCACTCAAAAAATATCCAAAAGGCACGCCATCATACTAAATTTAATTTTTAATGAGAATGATTTTTATTAAAAATAATAATCTTCTTTCCTCTCTTGTTTAAAAAAATTGTTTTTCCGGTCTTTTTCTGCCTGCTCCAGCTGCTGGAACTGTTCCAGATAGGCTGCCGCCATGTCTGGTTTTAAGATAAAAACTCCATCTGCATCACCAATCAGCAAGTCACCGGATTGCACCGTAAACTGATTGAGCTCGATGCCGATATCCATTTCGACCAGACTTTCTCCTTCATTTCGTGTGGTGAGACAACTCACGGATTGAGCGAAAACCGGCAATTTGAGCTGCAGTAATGCCTGACGATCCGTGACCGCGCCCAACACCACGATACCAGCCAAACCGCAATGAATCGCGGCGACACTTCTCTGCTCTCCCCAGCAGGCCCGTTGCAAGTCATATCTGGCGTCGATGAGCAGGACTTCATTGGGCTGGCAGCTCAGCAATACCTGTCGCAACTGACTGGCATTCTTGGATTGCAAGCGCACGGTTCTCACCAGACCCACCAGATGCTGTTGTGGAGACATCGGAAAAATATGCGGGACATGTCCCAGATCCAGTACATGCCCGATGGTCGAGGTGGCAATGTTTTTATAGGCTTGAACCAGCCATTCGGGCTGGATAACTTGATTCATGATTTCATCTCTGTTGTTTTTTCAGCTGCAAGGGACAATTTCGGCATAGCTCCCCACCTGCTTCCTCCAGTTGAAAATAGAAGCAGCACTTTTGTCGCATATAGGTGTTGTATTCGGGATGCCAGTTATTGCATAACTTGAGAAAGGGATTTTCCGGCAGGTTAAAACTTTGTGCCGATTTTGCTTTTAACCGCTGTTGTTGCTGTTGCAACCGGATACGCATGTCATTGTCTAAATCTTGCTGCGCTAAAGAACGATAAAACTGCAGCATGCGCACAGCAATATTTTCCCAGAGCAAGGCATACGATACACGCCCCACGCGGGCAATCTGCTGTAACAGGCCATTGAACTGTAGCAACATGGCATCAAGCTCCGGCAGAGACATGCTGTGACAGGCGTAACCCGCCGAATCAGCCAGTTGGATTCGTCGCTCCCAGCTCCATGTTTCTGGTAGCTCTACGATAAAGATCGAAGGTTGCCATTTCACAAAAGGAAACGATGCCGCCTGACAGTATAAAAAAGGTAACACCCAGAGCGTGGCCCAGTATTTGATAAATAGTGAGGTGGCACATCTCTGGTTTTTGGCATGAATACGTGTCGCAAAATCCTGCAGCACCTGCCGACAGATCGAGTCGTCGAACAGGTCAGCAAGTGTGATTGCCTGCTGGCTGGAACAATGTATTTCCAGTTTCAGATGCTGTTGCAGCACTGAAAAAGAAGTTTCCAACTCTGCTTGAAAATACTGACACGTATTCATTACAGTTTATGCAGATCGAGCTAAAACATGCCAAAGCGGGTTTCGGGTCTCCCCAATTCCTGACGGCATACTACCAATGCGAGTCTCCTGCTCAAGCAAAGGCCGGATCAGCTGTTTATAAGGCCAGTTTGGTGACTCAAACAGTAAGGCCTGTAACTGACTTAGAATTTCAGGTTCAATATCCAGACTGTTTAGCACCTGCTGTAACTGTTCAGCCAAGACATGCCAGAGTTGATCTGCTGCAATCTGATAATATTTTGCCAACGCCTCGACTATGCAGCCTAAGTTGATTTGAATCCCCAGCGTCTGGATATAAAACAGCAAGGCTTCAACCGAGTCGTGATAAAGCGTATTCCTGAAATCATGCGGGCTTAAATAGTCCGGATCATCCAGACCATTTTGCAGTAGCCACGGCAGGTAAATACGCAATGAATCGTGATCTCTGAACATCAGGCCATCAAATTGACCATGTTTAAGCACCAGACACAGGTTCTGACCATGAATTTCACCCATCAAGCCGAGACGGAACAGACGTAAATTCACCTCAAAGAAGCAGGCACATAATTGGGCAAATTGCTCAAGCACATGTTCCTGATGATTTTCCAGCTGCTGCAGCTGCAAAATATAATCAAACACGGCAGGTTGCCCTAAAATGCTGTGTCCTAGACTGGCCATCGGAATCAGTTGATAAGGCTGTTGCAACAGTTCAGCTGGAATATGACGGCGTTGAGCGGCCAGATGAGTCGGCTTCTCTACAAACAGCCATTCATTGTCCGCACTTCGATCATCTTGTTTTTCCGGCAAATAAGACCACCATTGTGTCTCCTCACACAGCCATAATTTTTGCTGCAAAACGGGATCTTTTTGCCGTGCCTGCTGCAATAATTTCTGGTTTTTTTCGCCATTAATCATTTTTACAATCGGCAGAAAACGCAGAGATCCCAATGCCTTAATGCCAATTGGCAGTTTCAGGCTTTGCTGTGGAATATCCTCAGACAAAAGACTACGCATCGAAGCGCTGGCATACATGCCTTTTGAAACAAAGTTCAATGGCTGACAGATACCTGACGCAATATCCTCAGCAAAGAATTGCTGAAATAAATGCTGGAACTGCCACGGATGTACAGGCATGGCGATATGCGTTTCACTCAATCCGCGCTGGAACATTTCCTGTTTCAATTGATAGCGTTCGGCACGGTTAATAAAAATCTGGCTCGGCTGCTGGGTAAAAATATCTTCGACACCCGCACCAAACATCATTTTGTCTTTATGCACCGCTACCCAGTGAATACTTAGTTCCTGTGCAAATTCAGGACAATATTGCAGATACTCTTGCTGACTCAGCCCTTCCTTTAACTTGGATAACGGATGATAAGGACGATCCCGATAACCCGCATATTGCTCTAAAATGCGGAACACCTGTGCTGAGCTTTGATGAATCAGATCATGGGCATCGACTTGATGCTGTTGCAGCAAACGATATTGCGTTAAACATTTCTGGATTTGCTCAGAAAAGACCTGCAGCTTGTCGGCCTGACAATGTTGAAACAGTCCGATCTGTTGCAGACATTCAAATAGCTCAAATAATTCAATCGGGTGAACTTGCGTGTGCTGATTGCCTGCTGTAATTCGTAAAATTTCCGACTCGGCCGCAAAAGACCACGCTTGGGTAATGCCTGACTGTACAGCAAAAACAACACAATTGGGTGATGTTTGCTCAGGCAACAGTACCACGTACTGCTGCTCAGACCTATGATTAAACTGCTGTTTTAAGTCAAAACCGAATACATCCAGCTTGGCCTGTGCGGTTGAATCATCCACAATATACTGCTCAGGAATCAGGGCTTCCACCAGTAAGGCATTTACAAAGTCTTGTAAAATGGTTCTGTCAGTCAATTGATAGGCAGGTTGAAGTGCATTCATCAATAACCTCACTTGCCCTGCGCTTTAAACGGCGCCAGCGGGTTATCCACAAACTTGATCTGCATACGACCATCACCAAACAAACGGCGTTTGGTTAATGATTCAATCCGTAACTTTTCGGCAAAGACATCAAAAATCTGGTAACGCGCATTATGTTCAGGATGTTGTTGTTGATAGTCCAGAATGACTTCGGCAGCCCATTGCCAGAAATCCTGTTCTGTAACTGAATAAGTCTGATTAAGGAAAATCGCAATATCAGTCAAGGCCACAAAGAACAGGCAGGCACAGCTAAAGTCTCGAATCCCATCCAAATCATCCGTCAAGATAAAGGACATGCTATTGGTTTTGGCATGTTCAGGCGGTAACTGGTCCAGTTCAGGTGCCAGTTCCGGATGAGCCAGATGTGACGGACTATAACGTACGCCATCATGGAAATCCTTGAGCAATACACGGGTTGGCCAACCTTGTTGATGCACCAGAATAATATTTTGCCCATGCGACTCCGTCGCAATTCCTTCGGCAAATAACAAATGGATCAATGGGGTAATGACCACTTTCAACAATTGACGAGTCCATTGCTCAACCCCGTAGTGCTGTAACCACGGTGCAATCAGGGCCTGTCCATCTTTTTGAATATGGCTCACCCCATTCAGTTGAATCGCCTCTTCGCCTTCACGTAAATATTGATGCACGCTTTCACGCCATAAACAACCAATGGTGCCATAGGCCTGTTGGGCATGCGAAGCCGGTAAACGGGTAAAATCTACACTCAGACCATAAACCTCACGCAATACCGCAAAATCCAGTTGCTGCGCCGTTTCACTTTGATCAATCAGGCGTTGCAGCCAGTCGGTAATAATCGGCCCGTTCATCACGGTATGTTTTGCCAATACCCGTGAACTCGAGGTATTGGTCAAGCTCATGGAAAGCTTGATGTACGGTTTTTCCGGATGCTGTAAATTGGTGACGGTTCGCAAAGACTGCTGTGCCAGATAGCGGTCATGACTATGCCCTAAATAAATGATGTCCTGATCGGCAATTTCTTGTACAAAAATCGAGATCAGGTGATTTTCCCATTGCCAAGGATGGACTGGAATCCAGACATATTCAGCGGCATTTTGAGTTTGCTCATTCAGCTGTTGCTGAAACTGGATAAAGTCAGCTTCATTCAATTGTTCTTTAAAAAATGCGTCTGTTTCAAGGTGACTGGAATGGTTTTGTGCAACTAACTTCTGGTGTACGGCTAACCAGACCAAAGCCATCGGCTGGGCAAACTCCACCCCATAACGGACATTGTCTTGCAGACTAAAACCGACACGTGATTTGTAACATGGATGATAAGGATGCCCATCCATCAAATAGGATTCTAGAATATCGTATGGATACTGAATTGCAGGCAAGCTGTAGTTTTCAAAACAGACTTGTGATTGCAGGTCATGAATATAGGTACGCTTTAATTCAAAAATAAAATCTTCCACTTTGGCAGCATCGGCAATCGAGCGCAGAATCTCATCAATGACCTGATTTAGACGTGCTGGTTGTGTATTGCCCTGAGCATCCTGACGAAGTACCTCCTGATCACGTGCCAGTCGCACCAACTTATAGCTGTATTGGCGTTGCCCTTTGGCAATATACTGAACCGCTTGCTGTTGGCGATCCTGTACCTGAATCACAAAATTTTCACCATCATGCTCAGCGCTAATAATTTCTTCAAAAATCAAAGCTTGTAACAGTTGCTTGATCACACGTTGTTCAACCTCTTTCGCCTGCTCCGGTTGTGGCTGTTGCCAGGCTTGAAAAGTATTTTGAAGCATATGTGTATTGGATAAAACTGGATGTAATTGTCCCATATTTGTCTTCCTAATTATTGAATTCATTGATTTTGTGTTGATCTGGAAAGCGCCATGCATACGGCAAAGCGCACAGGATCAGGACCGTACAAAAAATAAAGATGTCCTGAATGCCCTTAAATGAATCCAGTGCGGTATGAGGACTGGTGTGCAAAAGATCCTGATGTAATTGCAGATACAAGGCAGCCAGTACCACGGCAACTGCGGCAAATATGCGACGGAACAGATTGTTTAAGGCCGCCGCCTGAGTAACCAGATGCTGTTGTTGCTGACGTAAGCTGTTAAGCCCTGCCGTGGTCGATGGCATATAGGACAGTCCCATCCCCAGACCATGCAACATCATGCAGAAGATAATGAACCAGACATTTTTGACCGGTGCCCATGCCAGCAAGGCAAAAGCCAATGCGGTAATGAGCAAGCCCAGGCTCATAATTTTTGCAGCGCCGTAACGATCGAGATATTTACCTGCAGGCTGGCTGCATAAACCGGTCACCAAGGCACTACTCATCAAGGCAAATCCTGTCCAGAGTGGGCTAAGTTGCAAGCTCTGCTGAATCCACAACGGCACCAGCAACATGCCAATAAACAGGCCCACCGTTTGCGCCACACAGATCATCAAACTGAATCGAAAACCTTTTGCCGCAAACAATGCCGGCTCAATCAATGGACTGGTCTGATTTTTCTGCCTGCTGGCAAATAACCAGAATGTTAAGATGCTCAATGCAAGTAATAACCAATAGACTGGCTGTGTGACATCTTCAAGTCGATGAATCTGACTCAAAGTACCTAATAACAAAATAATGCTCAGACTGAGGCAACCAAAACCGATCCAGTCAAAAGACTGGTTGTTATCGCTTTGTTCTTTAGGCAGGTACAGATATCCCAACCATAATGCGATACAGGCAACAGGCAGATTAATAAAGAATAAAGCCTGCCAGTCGAGCCAGACCAGAACCAGTGCGCCTAACATCGGCCCAATCGCCAAAGTCAACATGATCATGGCGCCCCACAAACCTGTGGTACTACCCCGTTGTTCACTTGGCGTGACTGAAAAAATCAGCCCAAGTGACAATGGGATCATCAGGCCACTACAAAAACCTTGCAGCGCTCTTGCAATCAGGACCGACTCAAACTGGTTGAATAAGCCACCGATTGTTGATGCCAAGGCAAAACATAACAACGCCGTTAGATAAGTTTTTCTTTTGCCAAAACGCTGACTGAAATACCCCGCCAGTGGCAAGCTGATACTCATCGCCAGTAAAAACGCGACCACCACCCAACTTGCCCAGACTTCACCAATCTGGAAATACTGCATCAGTTGAGGTATGGCAGGATTAAAACTACTGTTGTTTAAACTGACGGTACCGGTACCTAACATGACCGTGAGTAAAACATAACGCTGCAAGCCCGCGTGTGCCGCCTGATTGATGGGTACAGAAGACCGTTCCATATGCGCGATTCCTCTGTTGACCTTAGTCAATGTGCTCTGACAACTTTACTTGTGCATAAAAAGCGGGAGAAGTATGCCGAAGCTGACCAGATTTATGCATAACACGGGTTAAGCCTGAATCGGCCAGTTGCACAGGATTTCGCACAGATTGATCTGACTGTGCAGCAGGTGCCACACCAAATTGCTGATAAGACTGGGTCTGATCCAGCTTAAACAGCTCTTCACCTAATAACTGATTGGCAATGGTAGCGGCCCGATGCGCCCCCAAACCCAGATCTGGCGTCCCGACACCATGATGGAAAACTTCCATATTTTGCAGGAAAATCCGTCCATCGCCCAGATAGTTCACCTCAAAATCGGCACTAACTTGCCAACGCCCGGTTTGCTCCAGGCGAATCAAGTTTTGCAGGTTGTTCAGGAAAGCGGGTTTAGGATAACGATAACCTGTGGCCGCGATGACACTATCTGCATCCAGTACATAATGCTCACCCTGCTGCTGGTGCTCGAAATGCAAACGGATTTTCTGGTTTTCCAACACTTCCGCATGTTGTAACTGGTGATGTCCAGCCAAGGTCACATCAGTCTGCTGACCACCGATACTCCGGTGATACAGCCGTTCGTAAATATCACGTATGGTTTTACTGCTGATGCCTTTATACAGATTGGCTTGTTGCGCAGGTAATGTAGCCTTTAATCCTGCAGGTAAATGATAGAAATACTGCATATAGTCAGGACTAAAATGCTCAAGTCCTAATGGCGTATTCTCCATCGGGAAAAAACCTGCAGAGCGTGTCAGCCAATGCAAATGGAAATCAGGCGTGGCTTTGCCTTGCGCATATTGACGATCAAACAGGTCAATAAAAATTTCTGCCGCGGACTGGCCTGAACCAATCAAGACCACATTGCCTTTTAACTGTGCTGGGCAGTGCTTTAAATACTCAGCCGAATGTAAGCACTGCTTTGTTTTTGGATAGGCCTGCTGCAAACTTTCAGGTAAATGTGGCACTGTGCCGATTCCCAGTACCAATTGACGTGTCTGGTAGCGCTGCTGTTCACCATTCGCCAGAACTTCGACCTCAAAACCGCCCTTGATCGGTTGCACATCCAGAACACGGCTGTTGAAGCGGATATGCTCGAGCTGCTGCACCACCCACTGACAATAGTGGTTATATTCCTGACGTGGAATATATAAATTTTCACGGAAGTAAAACTTATATAAACGCTGCTGATGCTTTAAATAATTGAGAAAACTATAAGGGCTGGTCGGTTCAACCAGACTGACCAGATCTGCCATAAACGGCACTTGCAGTAAAGCATTAGGAAGTTGCATGCCCGCGTGCCAGTCAAAACCATCTTTCTGCTCAAAAAAACGATATTGAAGGTCACTTTTGTTTTGCAGCAAACTGGCCAGACTTAAATTAAAAGGCCCCAAGCCAATGCCGATAAAATCAAGCATAGCTCACATCCTTCTGCTCAATAAACAGCGGATTTTGCAATTGTACATACACAGATTGATGCTCAACAGGCGCAATCAATTCATCCAGCTCATGCAAGCGTGTCAGCAAATTACCTTTATATGGCAAGGTTTCATTAAACAATAAACCCTGTAACAAGGTACTGTCAGGATATTGCTGTAATAATTCCTGCAAGAACGCTTTCAAATGCTCAAGCAGCACATCTTCGCTCATATGACCCGTTGCACCAATCGCATTAATAATGCCGAATAAGGTATTGCCAAAGAAATAATAGCTGAAACGCTCATCAACAAAATCTTTCGGCCCCACTGCAAATGCTTTTTCTTTTAGCTCAGGTAAAGCCTTTAAAATTTCAGTGGCAAATTCTTCAATATAGTAAAAGCCCTGATTGTCACGTAACCACAAGGTCTTAGGAAAATGATTCTCCATTTCCAGCAGCACATTTTGCTGATGCGATTCGAATGCCATGCCATAACGGTGATAGAGATACATCAACGGCTGCAAACTCACCTTAAGGAAACGGTCAAACCAGTCCAGTGCAATCTCGGAAAGATCCATTTCAGGATGTGCTTTGGCAATGTTTGCGAAAAGCGCATTAAAACGATTTAAAGCCTTGCCCGGATGGTCCTGACACAATGAAGCAATACAGGTCACTTGCTGTTGCGGACCAAAAGGCTGATCACGGAAAATACAGATACTTTCATTGACCACGTCACCATCAATTTGCAAAGCCATCCATGCAGGATCATTAACGGCTTTTAAACTTGGGCAGTTTTTTAAGATATTCTGCCCAAACTCACTATGCCATAAACGATGGGTCAGTTCACCACGGTGACATTCTTTTGCCAGATTGACACGGATTGAATTAGTAATCATCACCGACAGTGACGGTTTCACCATCCACGGCGCATTAAAACTTGCCAGCGTTCGAATTGAAGTGGTCGGTGCAAATTGCCAGCCGCGTAAACCCAGATCAATCAGTTGTCCAGTTTGTTTCAAACGCTCAAACCACGGCTTGCTTTGCAGATAACGTGCCTGCCAAGGATGTAAAGGCAGTAACTTATACTCGGTATGAGTGTTGAGCAGCTTAAGATCCTGTTCAGACAAATACCATTGCAACGCACTTTTAAGCTGGGCTGAAATAGCCTCATCAGTCGCGCTACCTTCAGCAATATAATCCTGATGCACAAACCAGTAATGCAGTTGAGTTTGTCCCTTATTTTCCGGAGAAAACTTGTACCAGTCCTCATGTACGAAACCCGTCCGGCTCTTTGGTGCAGGATGCATGCTATGCCCAAGGACTAAAGCCTGTTCAGATTCAATGAAATTCTGACCTGCCTTGACCAGATCATCGAAGTCATGTTCACGCTGGACTAAAAACTGCTGTAAAGCATCGCGGCTCTGAATCCATTTTTCCACTAGAGAAGCGGCATCTAATGCAAGCTCGGACTCAAAAACCAGTTCTTCCAGTAACAGGCCGACAATGGCAACGGGACTAAAGCTTCTACTTTGTCCATGAACAATAATTTGCGGAAAATCAGCTAAGCGATGTCGCCCGACTCGACTGACATAGGCCAACGGGAAATAGCATTGTGCTTGAATGGAGTGGATCGGAATGGTTAACAGCGTCAAACCTTGGCTAAACGCTTGCTGTTGTGGACTCTGCTGATTTTTATTAAGCAAGTGACCTTTGCCTGTTTCTTGCGTGTAGGCGTTGACGAAATGTTGTATCGCCAACCGATTGGCAAGTGATTGCATCCGATTGTATCCTCTATCCAGAGATCTGATTTATTTTTCGAAATGTTTTAGGCCATAAACATATCCTGAACGGAACTTAGGTCCGTTTAAGATGAGCTAATGATAATTATTATCATTTATATTTTCAATTCCATGATTTCCTACAATAAAACAATTCAATGCATTGAAATGATTTGCTTTTTATTAGCTTTACGCGAAATCAGATACAAAAAGATAATAATCGTTTTTATTTAATATAATGATGAATCACTCAATATTGATAGCTTTTTATGATTTTAAAATTCCATAATTTACAGTAGATTAGTTAAAGATATCCCAAATGATGCATTTATGTGCCTGTATTATCAAAAACTGTGTTCCGCAGACCCAACAGCTCCCCCTGACAACTTTAAAGAATAAAATGATGATTTCGCCTATTGCGCTGGTCACTATTCTCTCCACTATAATGCCGAAAATTTAAAAACAATCTCAGGCTGAGATCACAGGAACGATGATGAAGTGCTATAAAAGTTTAGATAAAAACGCAGACGTGAAACGTATTATTCCCTTTTTGTCGATCGGGGGATTCATTTTATTTTCCAATGCATCTTTTGCAGCATCTTCCGCTGAAGCAACCCGTACGGACAACAAGTCAGAATTACTACCCACTATTACCGTACAAGCATCACGTTCCGATGAGCTCTCCTCTTCTGCCAAACAAGTCACGCGACTGGATGAACAGCAAATTGAACTTTTAAAAAATGCCTCATCGGGCAATCTTGCAACTATGCTGGCCAAGGCCGTACCTGGTTTATCCGATTCAAGCCGTACCATTACCGATTTCGGGCAAACCCTGCGTGGACGTAATGCACTGATTCTGGTCGATGGCGTGCCGATGAATTTAACGCGAGACACATCCAGAGGACTTTCTGCGATTGATCCGCAAAGTATTAGTAGTATTGAAGTCATACGCGGCAGTAATGCAATTTATGGCAGCGGCGCAGCGGGTGGAACCATTTCAATTACCACGAAAGCGGCTGGCGGTGAACCTGCTGCTAAAACCGTGATCGGCTTACAGAGTCCGCTCACCAATATCCGTTCCGATGCCTTCAGTGGCGATATTCATCAATATTTTTCAGGCAGTCTGAATGACTTCGATTATGCACTGGATTTTGGCTATCAAAGAATTGGTAGCCCCTATGATGCAAGAGGAAAACGGGTTGCACCCGAACCCAGTCAGGGCGATCTGTTTGATGCGGATGCCTATAGTATCGGCACTAAACTTGGCTATCACCTAGACGATAATCAGTATCTACAACTGGCTGCAAACTATTATAATGCCGAACAGGATTCCGACTATGCTTCCGATCCGAGTGTAGCCCAATTACCGCCTGGTAGTGTCCCGGCAAAAGCCATTAAGGGATTGAAATTAAAGCAACAAAATAAAAATGAAAACCAGATTTATAATCTGACTTATAGCCATAAAGATTTATTTGGCAATAAACTCGATGCCCAGATTTATTACCGCGACTTTTTTACCCGCTTTGCACCTTTTGATGCGCGTGAAGTACCGACCCGCGGAGGACAGGTCGATCAGGTCTACCAAAACAATAAAGTGCTGGGTAGCCGCTTAACCGTCACGACACCGCTTGAGTTTCTGGGTGACAGTTCACTGGTCTGGGGCGGTGATTTTAGCCGTGAAAAGAGTGAAATGCCATTAGATACTTTCGATCGTGACATTTATGTCCAATCCGGCGGGCTGGAATTCGTCAAAAATGGAAAGCTGATTTATTTACCTGAACTCACCACCCAGAGCATGGGCGGATTTGTGCAATTGAAGCATCGTTTTAACGATCAATGGTCGGCTGAAGTTGGCACACGCTATGAAGACAGTTTTGCCAAAATTAACAGCTTTGTACCCTTGTCCCAGTTAAAAGAATCTGTTCCTTATACCGTTCAGGGTGGAAAAGTAAAGGCGGATGCATGGCTCTACAATGCCAATCTTACCTTTGCAGCAAATGATGAACATTCGATTTATGCCTCATTTAATCAAGGCTTCCAGCTGCCTGATGTGGGAATTGTCATCCGAAATGCCAAAAAAAATTTCGACTTGCGCTCTTCTTACTTAGAACCCGTCAAAGTGGACAATTATGAACTCGGCTGGAATGGCCATTTCAACAATTTCAGTTCCAGTCTGGCCGTATTCCACTCAACTTCCGATCTTGGCGGTGTGCAATCCCTTAATAACGGTCTGGAAATTATCCGAACCAAGGAAAAAGTGACAGGTGTTGAAGCGACACTAGATTATCTTGAAGATGCAAAAGTCTGGGGTGCTGGCGGGAGTGTAACCTGGATGAAAGGACGTGAGATACCGCAAAATAGTCATACTGAACAGGATATGACAGGTTTCCGTATTCCGCCGTTAAAAGTGACCGCCTATATTTCCTATAGCCCGACCGATACCTGGACCAACCGTATACAGGCGACATATTTCGGTGCAGAAGACTACCGTCTCAATGGTAACAATGGTTTTGGACGCTATGATGTCAAATCCTACACCACAGCGGATTTAATCAGCAGTTTTGCTATCAATAAACAGGATACGATGACGATTGGTATCGAGAATATGTTCAATCGTGAATACTATCCGCTTTATAGCCAGCTCATGCGCAATAGCAACAACACCAGTCATCTATTAGCGAATGGCGTAACCGCGAAAGTCTCTTATACGCATAAATGGTAACTTCCAACATCAAATACGATAGATATCTGATGATATCTATCGTTGTTTCAAGCATTAATCCGTTTAAGGATTAAATTCTGAATAGCCTTATCTTTAAACATCCAGTATATCAGCAAATTCAGCGCCCAGTAACTTAGCCAGATCCTGAGGATTTAATCCAATATCCAATCCCCTTTTGCCCCCACTGACATAAATTTTTGCCAAACTTTGCGCCGTGGCATCGATCACGGTTTTAAGACGTTTCTTTTGTCCGAGAGGACTAATTCCGCCGACCAGATAGCCAGTTAAACGTTCAGCATCTTTTGGATTTGCCATTTGCAGTTTCTTACAACCGACTGCTGCTGCTACTTTTTTCAGATTAAGTTGATGATGGACCGGTAAAATGGCGATGAAATAATTTTTTTCATCTGTCACCATTAAGGTTTTGAATACTTCTTCAACTTTGAGATTTAACTTCTCTGCGGCTTCTAGTCCAAAACTTTTTGCATTGACATCATGTTCATATTCATGAATTGAGAATGGTATTTTATTTTTTTCCAGTAATTTACAAGCGGGTGTCATATCTATTCAGTATTTTTGCTTTAGGAATAAAAGTAGGATAAGTGTAGCACTTTAAAAATAAAAGTTTAAATTTGCTTAGGCTATTTTGGATATAAATATCTTCTTGATAAATACTGAGACAACCTCATATATTGGCTAAAGATGAAATGAACAGGCTCAAATAATTCATGAGTTATAAACATAACAATCTGATGGCGATGCGCCAGAATTATTGGGATGACGAATCTTCTTCTACTGTGCAAGCTGAAAAACAGTTTTTGCAGGATTTACTGATAGAAGAAGGTGTGTTTAAAGAAGCAACGCCAGATGACACCAAGTATTTTTTCTTTACCCTGCCCAGTATTATTATTGTGAAGGCGTATGCACTCGGTTTTCATAACAGTCAGGTTAAACGAATGTTGGTTAAACATATTCATACCCATCGAGCCACACTGATGAAACGGGCAACATTAAAAATTCAGTTTAAAATTTAGGACATATGTATATGAATACCAAATAGGAATAAGATATATGCTTAGGCTATTTGTATACAATTACCCTATTTCACAAATTTAGACTGATAATTCAAGAGATTGAACTGTTTTAATACGTTCAAAAGCGGTAATATCCGCTACAATTCATATCTCGGCTTTCAACCCTCCGATTTCAGCATAGGATTTTTCTTTCATGTCAGATCAGAACGATAAGCTTAAGAATCTAAAAACCTCCTCGGTGGATCGTCGCTTATCTATCGCAAAAGCATCTTTACTTGCTGGAACACGTTGGGCAACTGCAAGTGCAACTTCTCTTTTCTCCAGTGAAGAAGAAAAAGAGAAGAAACGTAAAAAAGCCATGGCTGAACAGGCGCATTATTTGGTTTCTGAAATCGGCAAACTTAAAGGGTCAATCGTCAAGATTGGCCAGATGATGGCCTTATATGGCGAGCATTTCTTGCCTGAAGAAATTACCCAGGCATTAAATACCCTGAATAATCAGACCGTAGCCCTCGCCTGGCCTGCAATCAAGGCACATTTGCAAGATCAGTTAGGTTCAAAACTTGACGATTTAACTATCGATCATGAACCGATTGGCACCGCTTCACTGGCTCAGGTTCATCGCGCGACCCGAAAGTCAGATGGGCAGGAACTGGTGCTTAAAATCCAGTATCCGGGTGTGGCTGAAGCAATCGACTCTGATATGAATCTGTTTAAGAATATGCTGAAACTGACACGAATGGTGCCGCAAACCCGTGAGTTTGATCAATGGTTTGATGAAGTCCGTGACATGATGCATCGTGAAGTGGATTATGCGATTGAAGCTGCAACCACACGTCGTTTCGCTGAACGTTTGAAAGATGATCCGCGTTATATCGTTCCACAAATTGTGGATGAATTCTGCGCTGAAAAAGTACTTTGCATGACCTTTGAACGTGGTGTTCCGGTGAACAGTCCTGTGATGCTTTCTCTTCCACAAGAACGCCGTAACCAGTTGGGTGAAGCTTCTCTAGAAATTGCAGTGCGTGAATTGTTTGAATGGGGTGAAATGCAGACCGACCCGAACTTTGGTAATTATCTGGTTCGTTTGGGTGATGGCAATGAGGTTAACGATAAAATCGTTTTACTCGACTTCGGTGCAATTCGTCAGTTTGACAATAATTTATTGACTGTGGCGCGCAACCTGATTCAGGCGGGTTATGATCACGACAAGACCGCGATGGTCAAAGCCATGAAGGGTTATGAATTCTTTGATGGTATGCCAGAAAGTGTTAAACCGGGTATGGCGGATGTATTCCTGATTGCGACGGAAGCCTTTAGCTGTCCAGAAAATAATCCTGATATGCCTGCGGGGATTATGGATGATCAAGACCGTTATGACTGGAAAAAAAGTCAGTTGCATAGTCGAGTGATGCAACAGGCTGGGCAATCGATGGCATCCCGTTATTTCTCGGTTCCGCCGAAAGAGTTTATGTTTATTAGCCGTAAATTCATTGGTGCCTACACCTTTATGACCGTAATCGATGCAAAAACCAATGTCCGCAAAATGATTCGCCAATTTGCTTAATCAATCATTTCCTGTGAAATGAGAAAAAGCCTGTCCATTCATATGCACAGGCTTTTTTATTGCTACTTATTAAAAGTTATACTGTTAAGCACAGGTTTCTGCTACTTTTTTAATTTCATATGGCAGTCCCACATAGTTCTCTGCCAAAGTGGTTCTGCCCGCTGTCGAGCCTAGAATATAACTGAGTTCAGCCTGCTTGATTTTATGGTCAAACTCGCTTTCGGTTTCAAAACGATGCAGCAAATGCGTCATCCACCAGGAAAAACGCTCGGCCTTCCAGACCCGTTGTAGACATTTTTCCGAATATTCATCAATGCCCTGACTTGAACCCTCGGTGTAATACTCAATCAATGCATTCGATAGATAAGCAATATCCGAAGCCGCCAGATTAAGACCCTTGGCCCCGGTTGGCGGAACAATATGCGCCGCATCTCCTGCTAAGAACATTTTACCAAAACGCATTGGCTCAGTCACAAAACTACGTAACGGCGCAATACTTTTTTCGATAGATGCGCCAGTGACCAAATGTTCACAGCTTTCGGGATCTAGACGACATTTCAATTCTTCCCAGAATCGCTCATCTGACCAGTCTTCGACATGATCCGTCAATGGTACCTGTAAATAATAACGACTACGGGTTTCTGAACGCATACTACATAACGCGAAACCACGTTCAGACTGTACATAGATCAGTTCATCTGCCACTGGCGGTACATCGGCCAATACACCTAACCAGCCAAATGGGTAAACTTTTTCAAAAGTTTTGATCTTGTCCTCAGGCACACTGGCTCGACAAATACCGTGATAGCCATCGCAACCGGCTATAAAATCACATTGGATTTGAAAGGTTTTGCCCTGATAGTCAAAATGAACTTCTGGCGCATCATAAAAACCGTGCACCTGCACATTTTGCGCTTCATAAAATGAGGTCAGCTGTGCAGCTTCACGCGCAGCCATCAGGTCTTTGGTGACTTCGGTCTGTCCATAAACCGTGACTTGTTTACCGCCTGTCAGTGCAGACAAATCAACACGATGTTTCTGCCCATTGGTGAGGATCTCAATACCTGAATGCGGTAATCCTTTCTCTTTTAAATGTTGATCGACGCCTGCCTGTTTGAGTAAGTCAACTGATACCTGCTCTAAAATGCCTGCACGTATACGTGAAGCCACATACTCAGCACTACGTTGCTCAATAATGATATGTTCAATGCCAGCCTTATATAACAGTTGCCCCAGTAACAAACCTGCTGGGCCAGAACCGATAATTGCAACTTGCGTCTTTAAAATATCCATTACATCTTCCTTGTTATCTCCTGACTTTTAAACTACTGCTTTTCAATGAGGGATACGATGTATGCAAATCGAAAAGAACCGTTTATCATTCAACTTGTCCGATTAGCGGACAAAACATACAAAATAACTAGGAAGAAAGGATGTCCTCTACCGATGCTTTTTTAGAGCACCCGAGTTCTCATGAACGTATTCGTCAGGAAGACTACATTGCGGGTTTGGCCAAAGGTCTGGCTTTACTTGAAGCCTTTGGCATTGATCGCCAACGTTTGAATGTCACACAGGTCGCAGAGCGGACAGGTATTAGCCGCACAGCCGCACGTAGACATTTAAAAACCTTAAAATACTTAGGCTATTTAGATACCGATGAGCATTATTTCTGGTTGACCCATCGGGTATTACGTTTTTCCAGCTCTTATCTGAGTTCTGCGCATCTACCCAAAATTGCCCAGTCTTTTCTCAACCTTTTATGTGCCCAGACCTCTTTGACTTTTTCTTTGGTCGTTTTAGATGACAATGAAGTAGTTCCGATTGCCCGTAGCTATCTTCCCCAACATGACAACCTGCGGGTCAGTCCTTATGGCATGCATCTAGGCAACCGCCTACCCGCACATGCCACCTCTACAGGAAAGGTGTTATTGGCAGCATTGTCTGAGCAGGCTCAGCGCGATTGGGTCAAAAACTATGGCTTAAAGCGTTTAACCCCTTTCACCATTATTGATGGAACTACGTTTATAGAGGTGCTGAAAAGTATTTCATTGTCAGACTATTGTTTATCGAAAGAAGAGCATGAGCTGGGTGTGATTGCAATTGCAGTACCGATACTGAATGCCCAAGGTCAAGCCATTGCGGCGCTTAACTGTATGTCGCAAACCAATCGGGTGCAAGAGGATTATCTGGTTCAGCAAATTCTGCCTTTGTTACGTAATACCGCCAATGAGCTGCGCAATGTGATTTAAAAGAAATGTTCGGCTGGCTATTTCAATCTAGATGCTTAGATAATTTGAATTAAAATGTGAACCCATAGCCCATCTCCTGACACCAATAATAACCATGTCTGAATATCTTCACCTCAGGCTAATTAGGTACCGGGTTTAATCTGATGCTCCGACTGAAAATCCTGATAGGTTTTACGTTCAGATGAATCGGCTGTTAAGGGCATAACCTCGGCCATGCTATCTAAACAGCGCTGTGTCAGCTGGATATATTCTTGCGTACCTTTGATTTTCCATGCACGTTCCTGTGCTGATAAATCACGCACAACCTTGGCAGGACTGCCCATGGCCAGTACATTGGCTGGAATATGATCCTTGGTTTTGACCAAACTGTTTGCACCGATAATGCTGTTTTCCCCAATCTCGGCATAGTCCAGTATCACACTGTTCATGCCAATCAAGGCATTCTTGCCGATACGGCAGCCATGCAAGGTCGTAGCATGTCCAATATGTCCCATTTCTTCAATCAGGGTGACGCTTTGCGGAAAACCATGAATGATACAATTGTCCTGGACATTGGCATTCTGCTTGATATGGATCCGGCCAAAATCAGCGCGTAATGAAGCAAATGGACCAATATAGACACCGGATTCAATGATGACATCACCAATTAAAACAGCGGTTGGATGTACAAATGCATCAGGATGAACGACAGGAATCACTCCATCAATACTGTAACAAGGCATCAGCCACTCTCTCATTATTTTGGCTCAAGCCACCAAAACGCCGCCAAAAATGTGCAGTCGCATTGGGCATAGGCCCTTCCGAGGTTGCCGCAACCGACAAGAAATACTCATCTGCGGCTTCGAAGACTTTTTTATAAATATTCATGGATAAAGTTCGTGCCTTGACCGCCGGCCAGTCTGTCGATAACAGCTCTAACGGCAAAGCAGGATCTTTGAGTAAAATCCGGCGATAATAATGAATCAGCAAGGTCCGGATCTGGAAGGCTTGAATCGGTTCAATACGTTCATCCTCTTGCATCAAGATTGCGCCAATCTCCCGAAACATATCCAGAAATTGCAGATAACGTTGACGCAGCTCATCAATCGGCCAGTTGGTCTCTAACATACGGCTGATGGTGTCAGTCGAGTTATTAAACAGCTGTAAGGTCTCAGCCTTAAACACCACCACCTGCTCGCTCATGTTGAGATCAACCAGCAGTTTTTGCAATTGCAGTCGATTCGAACCCGGGTACGCCATCAGGTTGGTCGAAATATTGGCAAAGCCCAGCCATTCCAGTTCTTTCTTGAGAAAAGCCTTATTGTCGGTATCCAGACTCGACATCAGGATCAGATCCCAACAATGATCCCATTCTTTCATCTGGTCATTATAAATCCGTTGCTCAGCCTGTAAGTATTTGAAACGGCTGGCATCTGTAATCCGGTAAAAACTGGTTCTACCAATTTTATCTGAACCCAACCATTCATTTTTGACCAAACGAAAAACCGAAGTCCTGACAGCACGATCATTAAAATTGAACAGCTCCATTAACTGGATCAAGCTGGCAAGACTGATATTACCGCCACGATGCAGGATTGAATCTCCAAAAATGGTGGTAATCAGAGACGTGCCACTTAAGGTTTCATTCTGGATGATCGAATCAATAATTTGCTGTAACTTTACACTCATAGGTTTATCTTGGCGTTTAGATTCAGGATATAGACGATACTATACCCTGAATGTTCATAATGTTAAGCAATCTGACGCATATCGATGACCCGTTTTGCCTTCCCTTCCGAGCGCGGCAAAGTCAGTTCATTCACCACTTCGACTGTCACGGAAATACCAATCATGGTTTTAATCCGCTGCATCAGTTGCTGAGCCAGTTGTTGCGCCTGTAAGTCGCAGTTATGGCACATCTCGGTACGAATATGCAAGGTATCCATATGGCCTTGCTTGGCAACCAGAATTTCATAGTTCGGCACCAGACTTGGGACTTGCAAAATCTGTTCTTCAATCTGGGTCGGGAATACATTTACGCCACGAATGATCAGCATGTCATCGCTGCGCCCTACAATTTTATCCATACGGCGCATCGCCAGATTCTGACCTGCCAGCAAACGGGTTAAATCGCGGGTACGATAACGGATAATCGGCAAACCTTCTTTGGTAATGGTGGTAAATACCAGTTCGCCCAGCTCGCCATCCTTACACACTTCACCGGTTTCAGGATTGATGATTTCAGGATAAAAATGATCTTCCCAGATGGTCAGCCCTTCACCTTCATCCAGACACTGCATGGCGACACCTGGCCCCATAATTTCTGACAGGCCATAAATATCCAGTGCCTTGATATTCAGGCGCTCCTCGATCTCACGGCGTAACTCTTTCGACCAGGGTTCTGCACCAAAAATGCCCACCTTTAACGAGGTATTCCGCGCACTGCCTAACTGTTGCTCAAGTTTTTCAATAATGCTGACGCAATACGATGGCGTGACCATGATTGCCGTAGGTTTAAAGTCCTGAATCAGTTGCACCTGCTTCTCGGTCTGACCGCCTGACATCGGAATCACGGTTGCACCCAAGCGTTCAGCACCATAATGTGCACCTAAACCACCGGTAAACAGGCCATAACCATAGGCCACCTGAATCATGTCCTTGGCACTCAAGCCCGCCATACGCAAGCAACGCGCCACAATATCCGACCAGGTATTGATGTCCTTTTGGGTATAACCCACGACGGTTGGCTTTCCTGTGGTACCAGAAGATGCGTGTAAACGCACAATCTGCTCTTGCGGAACTGCAAACATGCCAAAGGGATAGTTGTCACGTAAATCCTGTTTGGTGGTAAATGGAAACTTGGCCAGATCATCCAGTGTCACGAAATCATCGGGATGCACACCTGCATCATCAAACTTTTTCTTATACACAGGACTATTGGCATAAACATAAGTCAATGTCTGTTTTAACCGTTGGGTTTGAAGCGCTCGCAACTCCGCAAGCGTCATTTTTTCTACGTCTTCTGTGATGAGGCTATCCACTGCCGTCTCTCCTGTTTCGTTATATTATTCGAACCGTTTCGTTTCAATTGAATTAAGCTATATTTTCTAAAATCAGGGCGACGCCTTGCCCAACACCGACACACATGGTACACAGTGCGTATTTACCTTGGCGTCTTTTCAGTTCTCTGGTTGCGGTCATCACCAAACGCGTGCCACTCATCCCAAGCGGATGGCCGAGTGCAATCGCACCACCATTCGGATTAACACGCGTATCATCATCCTGAAGACCTAACTCACGTATACAGGCCAAGGATTGCGCGGCAAAAGCCTCGTTCAGCTCAATCACATCCATTTGATCCAGACTCAGACCCGTTTGTTTCAACAATTTTTGTACTGCAGGCACTGGCCCAATACCCATATATTTTGGTTCAACCCCGGCACTGCTCATCGCCACCACACGTGCCAACGGCTTTAAGCCATGTGTATCGGCAAACTGACGATTGGTCAGCAACACACACGCCGAGCCATCATTGACACCCGATGCATTACCCGCCGTCACCGAACCACCTTCTTTACGGAATGGAGCTTTCAGTTTTGCCAAGCTGTCCAGACTGGTATCGGCACGCGGATGCTCATCCTGTAAAAAGACAGTGATATTCTTTTTACGATCGGCCAGTTCTACTGGCAATATTTCACCCTCAAAAAAGCCGGCTTGTTGTGCCGCAGCCACTTTTTGTTGACTCCGTAGCGCAAATGCATCCTGATCCTGACGACTGATCTGGTACTTTTCAGCCACATGCTCAGCGGTTTCAGGCATGCTGTCCGTCCCATAGTCAGCTTTCATTTTTTTATTAATGAAACGCCAGCCAATGGTGGTATCAAAAATTTCAGGGCTACGTCCAAAAGCCTCGGTTGGCTTGGCTTGCACAAAAGGTGCCCGACTCATCGACTCGACCCCGCCCGCCAGTACAAATTGTGATTCACCCGATTTAATCGAACGTGCTGCCAAACCTACTGCATCCAGCCCTGAAGCACAAAGCCGATTCACGGTCATGGCAGGAACTGCCTCTGGTAATCCCGCCAACAAGGTTGCCATGCGTGCCACATTACGGTTATCTTCACCCGCCTGATTGGCACAGCCCAAATAGACTTCATCTAAATCCTGCCACGGCAGATGCGCATGTTTTTCTTTTAAATGTTTGATGGGCAATGCCGCAAGATCATCCGTACGTACCGAGCTGAGCGCACCAGCATAGCGGCCAATCGGGGTGCGAATAAAATCACAAATTAACACGTCTTCCATGATCACTCCTTTTTATGCACATGCGGTTAAATCTTTTGAATCATCAAGCGCCAGGCTTTGTTGCTTTGCCACGTATTGCTTAAGATAAAGACTTGCACGATATTTTTCTTCACCATAAATGGCATATAAATTATTGAGGGTTTGTAGCACATACGCTGCGCCCAATTGCATCATCCATTGATACGGCCCCTTAGGATAATTGACCCCATATCGCATGGCATTATCAATATCTTCCATAGTGGCAATCCCGTGCAGGCTGGCCTCACAGGCTTCATTGATCAACAGGACAATGGTACGTAAAGTTAATAATGCAGGATGGTCTGTAATCCAGATCACATGAATCTGATATTGGGCAAAAAATGCCTCAACTTTTGCCAGATCATCGGCTTGGCATAACGGGTTATGACTCAGGACCACCGCTTGCGCCTGCACAAAATCATGATGCCAGTCCATCAATACCGTTTTACGGCTTAGATAGTTCAGGTGGGCAGATTCACCCTGACTTAAACGCAGATCAATATCGTCTATCTGAATGATATTTTGTTCATGTTCAGTCCCGCTATTGAGTGCCAGGCGTGTGAGCAACTCAGGTAACTGAGACCATGCACCTTTAACCTGTATCTGTGCTTGAAAAGGTGTGGTGCTCAGGGCTTGAGGTTGAAATGTCGAATACTGGTTTCTTGCATCGTAATGATAAAAACCTTGTTTGGCCTTGCGTCCCCATGCGCCTGCATCGACCAGTTCCTTCTGCACCAGACTCGGACGGTAGCGTGGCTCATAAAAGAACGCTTCATACACACTTTGGGTCACAGAAAAATTTACATCCTGCCCAATCAGATCGGTTAACTCACATGGCCCCATGGCAAAACCACCACACTGCTTTAAGGCATAGTCCAGCTGATCATAGCTAGTGACCTGTTCTTGCAAGGCACGAAATGCTTCTGCATAAAATGGACGGGCAATCCGGTTCACAATAAAACCAGGTGTCGATTTGGTCAGCACCGGGATTTTTTTCCAAACCAGCATCAAGGCTTTTAAGGCCTGACATAAGGCCACTGGCGTTTTTAAACCTTGGACAATTTCGACCAACTTCATTACTGGTGCAGGATTGAAGAAATGTAAACCCACCACACGTTCAGGCTGTGGAATCCCTGCTGCAATCGCAGTGACTGAGATTGAAGAAGTATTGGTTGCAAAAACAGTCTGTTCACCACAAATACTTGCAAGCTGTTGAAACAATGCCTGCTTGACCTCCAGTTTTTCAACCACCGCCTCAATCACTAAATCCACATCTGCTAAATCGTCTATACCCTTGGCAATGCTTAGACGGGAACATGCCTGCTGAACCTGCTCATGCGTTATCTTGCCTTTTTCAACCAGTTTGGCAAAAGTCTGATGTAATCCATCAACCGCCTGCTGAGCCTTTTCGCGATCGAGATCATACAGAATCGTAGCGTGACCATTAATGATCGCCAACTGGGCAATACCAATCCCCATGGTTCCCGAGCCAATCACGGCGATTTTGGCATGGGATAAATCGAAACTCATCATGCTTAACGCCCCTGAAAATTTGGCTCGCGCTTATTCATAAAGGCTTGAACTCCTTCACGATAATCTTCCGAACGCCCAGCAATACGCTGAAAATCGCGTTCTAAATGCATCTGTTCGTCAAAGCTATGGTTGCTGGATTGATGCAGCGCTTTTTTGATCAGTGACAGACCAAAAGTCGGTTGCTTGGCAAGACGTTCTGCCAGCTCTGTGACTTTGCTTTTTAATTCACTGTCTTCAGCGACATCCCAAATCATGCCCCATTCTTTGGCGGTTTCCGCTGGCAATTTATCACCCAGCAACGCGAGCCCCATAGCACGCGCATGACCGACTGCACGTGGCAGGAACCAGGTTCCGCCCGAATCAGGTACCAGACCTAAACGGCAAAAGGCTTGTACAAAGTTGGCAGATTTTGCGGCAATCACCAGATCACAGGCCAAGGCGATATTTGCCCCGGCACCCGCCGCCACACCATTTACGGCACAGATCACAGGCTTCGGCATATTCACAAGGGTTCGAATCAGCGGGTTATAGTAAGTTTCAATCGAATATCCCAGATCGGGTGCCGCAGCGTTCGGATCAACGACGCGATCACCCAAATCCTGTCCTGCGCAGAAACCACGGCCTTCACCGCTGATCACAATACAGCGAACCTCCGGTTTTTTAGCCCAGAGATTCAAAACTTCTGCGACTTCTCGGTGCATCTCGACATTAAAGCTATTCAAGGCCTG
The DNA here is from genome assembly GCF_000314615.1 of Acinetobacter sp. WC-323. Lineage (NCBI taxonomy): Bacteria > Pseudomonadati > Pseudomonadota > Gammaproteobacteria > Moraxellales > Moraxellaceae > Acinetobacter > Acinetobacter sp. WC-323. The sequence continues at coordinate 129,512 of NZ_AMZS01000068.1, read as the reverse complement.
TGGACGGTTAAAGGTTAAGTAGCCCACCGCATTTTTTTCTTCCACGATAATATTGTTATAGTCCATTTTTACTCACCTCTAAATACTGGTTTTCTTTTTTCAAAAAATGCATTAATGCCTTCATTTCGATCTTTGGTGGCTGCCAACCAGACAAAGTTTTGCCGTTCGGATTTCAGTCCCTGACTTAATGTGGTTTCATGGATACTTTTGATCGATTGCTTGATCACCCGAATCGCCAAAGGTGCCTGTTTGGCAATCTTGTTTGCCAGTTGAATGGCATATTCCACGGTGAGCGCAGACGGTACCACTTCACTACAGATGCCATGTTGCTGTGCCTGCTGAGCTGAAATCATTTCACCCGTCATGGCCCAGCGCATGGTCAGTTGCTGTCCCACCAGACGGCCTAAACGCTGTGTTCCACCCGCACCGGGTAACATGCCTAAACCAATTTCCGGCAAGGCAAATTTGGCATTATCTCCACAAATCACCATGTCCGAATGTAGAACCAGTTCAAATCCTGCACCCAAGGCATAACCATTCACTGCTGCAATGATAGGTTTGCTAAAACTGTCAATTTTTTGCCACAGCTTTGGACGAATATCGAGTTGTAAGGACACCGCATCCATTGCCGCCAACTCGCTCAGGTCTGCACCCGCAGCAAAGCAATTGCTATTACCGGTTAGCACAACAACTTTCACTTGAGCATCGTGTTCAGCCTGTTCCAGCAAATCACATAGATACTCTAAGGTGGCATTATTCAAGGCATTGCGTTTTTCTGGACGGTTTAAGCTCAACAGCCTGACACCCTCAAGCGGCGTTTCAACCTGAATCAATGTTTGCATCGCTGTTACTCTACTCATCAAAGCTCAAACGCACATTTGCGCCTTTGGGTAAGGTCTGGCAGCTCAGCACATAGCCTTTTTCCACCTCATCCTGTTCAAGGCTATAATTCAGGAACATATCTACTTCACCTGACAGTACCTTGCAGCGACAGGTTGCGCAGACGCCACCTTTGCAGGCATAAGGCAAATCTGCACCTGCACGTAAGGCAGCATCCAGAATACTTTCGTCTTCTTGTCCAACCGCAACAATCAACTCTCGTCCATCGAGTACGATATTGACTTTTTCTTCCTTACGATTGGCATCGGCTTCCGCTGACCGTTTACGGACATGCCCGGTATTAAAACGCTCGGTATGAATGCGCTCTTTAGCCACCCCGTAATCCGGTAACAGGCGTTCAACCGTGTCCATCATTTCATCAGGGCCACAGGCAAAGACATGATCAAAGTCTGGTTCTAACACGTCATGTTGAAATAACTGCTTGAGTTTGTGCTCATCAATCCGGCCATTCAGCAACTCGCTGTCATTGAATTCCCGAGAGAAAATATTGATGAGCTGAAAACGTTCTTTAAACTGGTCTTTCAGGTCCATGATCTGCTCGGCAAACATGGTCTGTTTCCACGAACGGTTGCCATATAACAAGGTGAAATTCGCCGAGTCTTGCTCAAAGAGTACCTGTTTGATAATTGACAGGATCGGAGTAATGCCACTGCCCGCAGCAATACCTAAATAAGCTTGACCACCCGTACGTGCCGCTTTCTGAAAAAACACCCCTTGCGGTGGCATGACTTCCAGCACATCACCTACTTTTAAATGTTCATTGGCCCAGTTGGAAAATTGGCCCTGCTCAATCTTTTTCACCGCAATGCTGATGTCTTCTTTTGGTGCATAGCTACAGATTGAATAACAACGGCGAATTTCCCCTGCTTCGGTTAAATGGCGAATGGTGAGATGCTGTCCTGGCTGAAACTGAAACTGTTGCTGTTGTTCTGCAGCCAGATCAAAGGCAATACAAATTGCCTGATCGGTCTGCGGTGTAATTGTTTTTACTTTTAATGGAATAAATTGGCTCATGGTTGATTTCCTTATCCAAGGCTTCAAATACATTTAAAATAATCAAAGGGTTCAAGGCAGTCCTGACATTTGTAAAGTGCTTTGCAAGCGGTGGAGCCGAACTCGGTTAACAGTCGGGTTTTTCGACTCTTGCAATGAGGACAAACCACACCATCACTCAGATGCACATGCGTTCCGCACTGTTGTGCCGTACCTTCTGGTGGGGCGATACCATAGGCTTGCAGTTTCTGTTTACCTGCGTCCGACATCCAGTCCGTGGTCCATGCTTCTGATAAATCAATGATGACTTTTGCAGGGATCAAATCTTCTGCTGTCAGTGCTTCGACAATCTGTGCTTTTAACAGGTCAGTAGCTGGACAACCGCTATAAGTTGGTGTCAATCGAACAATAATTTCTTGCTGTTCATTCAACTCCACCCCACGGATCATGCCCAAATCCACCACCGACAGCACTGGAATTTCTGGGTCGCTGACCTTGTGTAAAACATCCCAACATTGGTCAATACAATGACGAATCATATGCATGGCGACACTCCTTGCCTTACCAGGTCATTTCAGGATAACTGCGTTGAATGGATTGCATTTCAGCCAATAGATAACCCAGATGCTCGGTATGCAAACCTTGTTTGGCTCCACGGCGGTAGGCACCATTCGCAGGAACACTGAGTTCAAAACGCTTCAGCTCGGCAGTTACAATCTGATCCCAATGTGCTTTTTCACTGGATAAATCAGCAATGATGCCCTGCTCAACCAGTCCCTGTTCTTCCGCAGTGAGTTCAAACAGTTCAGCGCTAAAGCGCCACAAATTGTCTAATGCCTGTTGCACACGTTGATGCGCCTCTGCTGTGCTGAGACTTAAACGCTCCATCCAGCTGGTGGAGAAACGAATGTGATATTTGGCTTCTTTTAAGGATTTCACCGCCAATGCCGCGACTTCTGGCGTTGCCGATTCAGCTAAAGCGGTTAATAACAGCACATGGTAATGATCCATTAACCATTGACGCACGATGGTTTGCGCAAAATCACCATTCGGTTGTTCGCATAATAGTAAGTTCAGAAACTCACGTTCATTACGAAAATAGGCCAACTGGTCTTCATCACGCTTTTCGGCTTCATATTGCCCAGCCAAGGTCAGGAAATTTCGGGATTGACCAAGCAAATCCAGACCGATATTGGCCAAAGCAATATCAATTTCCAGCTCTGGCGCATGACCACACCACTCGGCCAGACGTTGTGCCAACACCAGTTGACTGTCGCCGATATGTAATAAAAACTTCGATAAAATCGGGTTATTCATTTGCATACTCCCTTACATGTGCTCAATGCCGTCAGGGATATGGTAGAACGTCGGATGACGATAGACTTTGTCCAGTGCAGGTTCAAAAAACTCGGCTTTTTCATCTGGCTGTGAAGATTTAATCAGTTCCGAACGCACCACCCAGATACTGATACCTTCATTGCGACGGGTATACACGTCACGTGCATGTTGTAGGGCGATCTCATCATCAGGCGCTCTTAAACTACCAACATGACGATGGCTTAAACCCTGTTTACTCCGCACGAACACTTCATAAAGCGACCAATTGTTCTTATTTTCCATTACGATATCCTTAAATTTTTCCATCAATTCTGTTTTAAGCGACTTTACTGACTTGGTTTTGCTGTTTTTTGGCGTAGACCACGGCTGCATCACGCACCCACTTGCCATTTTCCCAAGCCTTGCGGCGTGCTTCGATCCGTTCATGATTGCAAGGCCCACGACCTGCGATCACCTCATTAAATTCTTGCCAGTCAATTTCGCCATAGCTGTAATGACCCGTTGCTTCATTCCATTTCAAGTCAGGATCAGGCACTGTTAGGCCAAGCTGTAATACTTGTGGCACGGTGTTATCGACAAACTTCTGGCGCAATTCATCATTACTAAAACGTTTGATTCCCCACGCCATGCTTTGCGCACTGTTTGGGGAATGCTCATCACTTGGACCAAACATCATTAAAGCTGGCCACCAGAAACGGTTCACCGCATCTTGCGCCATTTGTTTTTGTTCCAGTGAACCAGCGGCCAATGCCATCATGGCTTCAAAACCCTGACGTTGATGGAAACTTTCTTCTTTACATATCCGCACCATGGCACGCGCATACGGCCCGTAAGAAGTACGACACAAGGCCACCTGATTGACAATTGCAGCGCCATCCACCAACCAGCCAATCGCCGCGACATCAGCCCAGCTCACCGTTGGATAATTAAAGATCGATGAATATTTCATTTTCCCATCAATCAGTTTTTCCATCATCTCATCACGGTCTGCACCCAGGGTTTCAGCCGCACTGTAAAGATAGAGACCATGTCCTGCCTCATCCTGCACCTTCGCCAGTAATACCGCTTTACGTTTTAAGGTCGGTGCCCGAGTAATCCAGTTACCTTCTGGCAGCATGCCGACAATTTCCGAATGACCGTGTTGTCCAATCTGGCGAATCAAGGTTTTACGATAGGCCTCAGGCATTGCATCCTTAGCTTCGATGGTGATGTCATTGGCAATATTGTGCTCAAATTTCTGATAGTTATTTTCCATGTGTCAATTCCTTGAGGATTTCATCCATGAATCTATTTTTCGATACACACAAAACAAAGTCAATCAATATTTTTGTATCAAATTGAAATTAACCACAAAACAGGATCCAAAATATTGATTTGTTTTATTTTAATTAAATTATTAAAAATTTTATTTCGACTTTAAAACAAAATAAGGTTGACTTTTAACGCATTCAATATGAAATTATGAATCATATTTTTAATATTTCTAGAATTGATGTATCACATAAAAATGGAGTTTGATCATGCTTGAACAAGCACACCAAGAAGAAACAGCTAAGGATATTGATGAACAAAGCTCAAGCCAGCCATTAACCAGACTGGCGTCTTATGTCTATGGAACCTGGCATTCCAGCCATGAAGATACGCGTACGGTTGTCCATGCGATTACGGGTGCGCCGATCTATACCGTCAGTAGTCATGGCATCGACATGCAACAAGTGGTCAAGTATGCCAAGCAAAATGGTACTGAACTGGCCAACTGGACTTTTCATCAACGTGCCCATGCCTTAAAACAAATTGCCCAGCATTTACTTGAACAAAAAGAACAGTTCTATGGCTTGGCGCATGCCACTGGTGCAACCCGTAAAGATGCCTGGATTGATATCGAAGGCGGGATTCAGACCTTATTCGCCTATTCAAGTCTGGTGCGCCGCGAACTCAATGATGAAAAAATGATTACCGAAGATAGCTGGATTCAGCTCTCTAAAAACGGCACTTTTGGTGCCAAGCATATTTTAAGCCCTAAAGCCGGTGTTGCTGTGCACATCAATGCCTTTAACTTCCCGATCTGGGGCATGCTGGAAAAAATTGCACCAACCTTATTGGCTGGCGTGCCCTGTATCGTCAAACCTGCGACTGAAGGCGCCCAGCTGACCCAAGCGGTGGTTGAGGCGATTGTTGCAACAGGCCTGTTACCAAAAGGTTCACTACAACTGATCTGTGGTCAAATTGCTGACCTGTTTGATTATTTAGGCCCGCAGGACTGTGTGACCTTTACCGGCTCGGCCTATACCGGACAAAAGCTGCGTAATCATCCACATTTAAACAAATATTCAATTCCATTCAGTATGGAAGCTGATTCGGTCAATAGCGCGATTCTCAGTCCAGAAGCAAATGAAGCGACGCTGGATCTGTTTGTACGCGAAGTGTTCCGTGAAATGACCACCAAAGCAGGACAAAAATGTACCGCCATTCGCCGTGCCTTTGTACCTCAAGCGTTGCTTGAACAGGTCCAGCAAAAACTGAGCGCCAAACTGGCAAAAGTCGTGGTGGGTGATCCACAAAAACCGGATACGACGATGGGTGCATTAGCCAGCCCGAAACAAAAGCTTGATGTGGCAGCCAAGGTGGCTGAACTGGCAAAAGAAGCCCAAATTGTATTTGGTGGAGATAGCGCATTCAAATTTAATGCGGACCATCCAGAAAAAGGTGCCTTCTTTCCACCAACACTTTTACGATGCGAAAAACCATTAAAAGCCGTCTCAGTGCATACCACGGAAGCATTCGGCCCGGTATGTACCTTGATGCCTTATCAATCCATCGATGAACTGGCTGATCTGGTGGCACGTGGTGAAGGCAGTCTGGTGGCCTCAGTAGTAAAAAATACGGATGAAAATATTGAACAGATCATCCAGAAAATTGCGCCATGGCACGGGCGTATCCATATTCTGGATGAAGAATCTACCAAAGAAAGTACCGGACATGGTTCTCCACTACCTCACCTCGTTCACGGTGGACCTGGTCGTGCTGGTGGCGGTGAAGAACTTGGCGGCATTCGTGCAGTTAAACACTATATGCAACGTACCGCAATTCAAGGTTCTCCCAATAGCCTGACTCAGGTCACGCATTCATGGACTGCAGGTGCAAATATTAATGAAGACCGCGTTCATCCATTCAAAAAATCATTTGATGAGCTGGTGATTGGCGAGCGTTTACTGACTGCACGCCGTACCGTGACCGAAGCAGATATTGTCAATTTCGCCTGTCTCAGCGGTGACTATTTTTATGCGCATACCGATAAAATCGCTGCAGCTGATTCGTTCTTTGGTGAGCGTGTCGCCCATGGTTATTTCATTGTCTCAGCAGCAGCGGGATTATTTGTCGATGCCGCCCAAGGCCCTGTGATTGCCAATTATGGTATGGACAACTTACGTTTTGTTGAGCCGGTTAAAATTGGTGATTCGATTCGTGTTGAACTGACCTGTAAGCAGAAAACACCTAAACCGCAAAAAGATCCATCTCAACCTGAACACGGCGTCGTGGTCTGGGATATCAAGGTGAAAAATCAACGAGATGAATTGGTAGCAACCTATGATATTTTAACTTTGGTTGCCCGCGCAGCTTAAAATTAATGCTTGATGGATACCCTTAACGATCCATCAAGCCCATTCAAAATAGGCTATGTTCACCTTCAGTTTAATGCAGGAAAATCCATGAGCGCTTATATCATTCTGATTCGCAAACAATTAAAAAATAAAGATGAAATGAAAACCTACACCACTTTGGCACGCCAGGCCAGTCAAGGTTTTTCAGCTGAACCGATTGTTTTTTATGGACAATCAATTGCGCTGGAAAATATTGAAAGTGATGGCGTTGCCATCATTAAATTCAGCAGTATGCAGGAAGCACAGAATTGGTATCACAGCGATGCCTATCAGCAAGCCAAAAAGCATCGTGATTTGGCAGGTGAATATATCGTCATCTTAACCGAAGGTCTGGATTAAACCCTAACCAAGCAATAACGGATTGAATCGACTGAACAATAAAGCGATTCAGGCTGACTCAATCCCCTGTCATTTAAGTCAATTTTATAAAAAATTATTTTCTTCCTGTTTTTTTTAAATAATAAAAAACAACTACATAAAAAACATTAAAGTCTCATTTTACCCTTTATCTTTCTCCACTTCCCTCGTCACACAAGACATAGTCTTTTAAGCTTGGGCATGTCAGCATAAATTTACAACCATCCTCCAGGATATAACCATGTCAAACATGATGAATAAGGCTCAAGGGCTTGGGCTATCTTTGATCACCAAACTCGCAGGAAGCGAAATGCTTGATCAACTCAAATTAAGAAAATTTGTAGAAAAATCATTATATCAGGGTTCAAAAACAGGCTTTAAGGTACTGAATAAAACACAAAAAGCATTTAAGCCGCAACCACTCGACAAACAGCGTCTTCCCACCCAGACCAACAAGAATCTGTTTGATCTGAGCCTGACTGAAGAACAGCAAATGACGGTTGACGCGATGTCACAATTTGCTGAAGAAGTCCTATACAGTTTGGCGCATGAGGCAGATCATCATGCCCAGTTCCCTGAACAGTTGTGGCAACATCTGGTTGATTTGGGACTTAACTATTACGCTTTGCCAGAAGCATTGGGCGGTGTGGCAGCAGAACAAAATATTGTCAGCAATATCCTGATCGCAGAAAATCTGGCTAAAGGTGATTTCAGTTTAACCGCAGGTTTACTCAGTACCTTTAGTGTTATCAATGCAATCACACGCTGGGGCTCAACCCAGGTACAATCGATGTATTTACCTGTGTTTGCAGAAGATACTGATGTTACGGCGACTTTCGCATTTCAGGAGGCAACACCTGCTTTTAACCCATACCAGTTAAAAACTACGGCAACTGAGGCCAATGGGCAGTTCTATATCACTGGTGAAAAAAGCCTGGTCATTTTAGGTGACATTGCTGATGTGTTCTTGGTCAGTGCGGAGTTCAACGGTCAACCTGACATTTTTGTGGTGCAATCCAATGAAACAATCGCAATCAAAGCCAACCCAGCAATGGGACTCAAAGCCGCTGAAACAGCAACCCTTCTATTCAATCAAACCCCAGCCTTACGCTTAGGCGATGCTGATTTTGATTACACTGCCTTTGTCGATCTGGGCAACCTGATGTGGTGTGCCATGGCGATTGGCACATGCGAAGCGATTAAAGCCTACTGTATTCAATATGCCAATGAACGTACAGCTTTTGGTGAACCTATTTCGCATCGTCAAAGTGTGGCCTTTATGATCGCAGATATGGCGATTGAAATTGATGCCATGCGCATGCTGGTGCTCAATGCTGCAAGTCTGGCTGAGGCTGGTCAACCTTTCCATCGTGAAGCCTATCTGGCACGTCTGCTCTGTGCTGAAAAATCAATGAAAATCGGAACGGATGGCGTTCAGATTCTAGGTGGTCATGGCTTTACCAAAGAGCATCCTGTTGAACGTTGGTATCGTGATCTGCGTGCGACTGCAATCCTTCATTCTGGCCTACATGCTTAATTTTGGAGAACAATAATGAATTTACAAAATCCGAAAAAATTCAAAATGCTGGTGGATCAGGCACACGAAACTGCGCTGAATGTTTTACGCCCTATTTCACGTAAATATGACAAAGCTGAACATGCCTATCCCAAAGAGCTGGATATGCTGGCTGCTTTACTGGATGGTATGAATGAAAGTGGTGAAGGTGTCGGTGCAGCCAATGCCAGCAAACGTGGTACGGTTAACCCGGATACGGTGGTGAATGGTGGCAATATGTCCGCAGCGCTCGGCATTATTGAAATGTGCTATGGCGATACGGGCCTGTTACTGAGTATGCCGCGTCAAGGCTTGGGTAACTCTGCCATCGCGGCAGTCGCCAATGATGAGCAACTTGAACGCTTCAAAGGAACCTGGGCAGCGATGGCGATCACAGAGCCAGGTTGTGGTTCAGACTCTGCCGCGATCCGTACCACGGCGACCAAAGATGGCGATGACTATATCCTGAATGGTGAAAAAATCTTTGTCACCTCAGGTGAACGTGCCGACTCGGTGGTAGTTTGGGCCACGCTGGATAAAAAATTAGGTCGTGCTGCGATCAAGTCTTTTGTGGTTCCTAAAGGCACACCAGGCATGAAGGTCGAGCGTCTGGAACATAAACTGGGCATTAAAGCCTCTGATACTGCGGTAATCAGCTTTATTGACTGCCGTGTTCCTGCTGCCAATTTATTGGGGAATCCTGAAATTGACGTGGCTAAAGGTTTTGCAGGCGTCATGGAAACCTTTGACAATACCCGTCCACTGGTCGCAGCAATGGCAATTGGGTGTGCCAAAGCCTCTTTAGAGCGTATCAAGGAAATTTTTAAAGATCAGCTTGATCCTGACTATGCAACACCCTACTTACAGACCTCAAACCTAGCTGCACAAATCTATCGTATGGAAGCTGAGTGGGAAGCTGCACGATTATTGATGATTAAAGCAACCTGGATGGCTGACAATAAAAAGCCGAACTCGAAAGAAGCATCAATTGCCAAAGCCAAAGCAGGTCGTGTAGGCAATGAAATTACGCTGAAATGTGTCGAGTTGGCTGCCAGTGTCGGTTATGGCGAAGATGAATTACTGGAAAAATGGGCGCGTGACTCAAAAATTCTGGATATTTTTGAAGGTACACAACAGATCCAGCAATTGATTATTGCCCGTCGTGAATTAGGTAAATCATCAAGTGAATTGAAATAACTTTGCTTGAGCCGGAAAAGGCGTTAAAGTCTTTTCCAGCTTTTAACTTCTATAATAAAAATATCTTCCTATGCCGAAACTGCAAAGATTTGAAGACCCCTTAATTTTAATCATAAAAAATATATTGATTATTATCTTGGTTATTTGTTCTTTGATTTTTTTTGCCTGTTTAAGCCTATATATGCGGTATCGCTACCATCAAGCTGACTATATTAAGGCAGCATTTAGGCAAATGACCTCAATCAATCAATATATTTTTCTGCCTAACAAATTGAATGATCCGGTTATCCAATATACGCAACAAGATGTCAGTATTCGAAAATTTATTACCATCTATCGACTCGATACATCGACAACTAGTCAAATCAAGGCTCAATTTCTAACAAAACCCAGCCTATTTTTTGAAAATAAAATGTTTAACTGTATAAACCCGACGATTAAAACCAGATGGCGTTTTCCTTATCTGACTTTTCATTATGTTCGCCCATCTGAGTTGTTTAAGCACCACCATGATTACAAAATGCACGGCTCCTTTATCGTCTATGGAACAAATAAATATATCAGGCAAATAGAAACAATATGTGCAAAGCCCCAAAGTTTATATATCTATCAAGATCAGCAACAATTACTCAGGACGCTGGAATCGTTTAATCAACCCCATAATATTCATTTTAATGAGGTGGATATCAGACTTAATAGCCAAGAAAAACTGTTATTTATAGAAATGACATTAACCAAATAAATCCTAAATTCGAAATCCAGTTTAAGCATGAGCTAAACCAGATTCCGATCTCAAGCATGATGTTGGATTCCAGCCATTTACCGCATCGTCACAAATTCTTCGGCAGAGGTAGGATGAATCGCAACCGTATTATCAAAATCTTGCTTAGTAGCGCCCATTTTTAAAGCCACCGCAAAGCCTTGCAGAATCTCATCCATGCCAAAGCCGATCCCGTGAATACCGACAATTTTTTCAATGTCACCCACACAGACCAGTTTCATTTTGGTCGGCTGACGATGCTGGGTAATAGCACTATACATCGCCGTGAAAGATGAGTTATAGACTTTAACCGCTTGTTGGCCGTATTGCTCAATCGCTTCTTTTTCAGTCATTCCTACTGTGCCGATGGGAGGATGACTAAACACCACGGTCGGAATATTGTCATAGTCTAAGTGCTCATCCGGTTTATGGTTAAATAAACGTTCAGACAGTCTACGCCCCGCAGCTACAGCAACCGGAGTCAGCTCCATTTTCCCGGTAATATCGCCCACCGCATAAACTCCTTGCTGTGAGGTATTCTGATATTTGTCGACTTGAATATAGCCGCGATCATCCAGCAGCACATTGGCATTCTCCAGATTCAAACTGGTCGTATTCGGTTCCCGTCCGGTAGCCCAGATCAAGCAATCCACCGTATGGCTTTTACCATTTTCTAAATGTAAAGTCACGGAATCATCTGTATTTTTCGTGATTTTCTTTGGCACAGCTTGGGTATGAACCGCAATGCCATCTGTTTGCATAACTTCGACCAGGGTTTCACTCACAAATGCATCGAAGCGTCTTACCGGTAAATCCTTACGGATAAACAATCCGACGTGTGAGCCCAAAGCATTGAGTACACCCGCCAGCTCAACCGCAATATAGCCCGAACCAATCACTGCAGTGGTCTTTGGTAAAGCGGTCAGTTCAAAGAACCCATTTGAATCAATGCCATATTCAACTCCTTCAATATCTGGTAATGAAGGCTGGGTCCCTGTTGCAATCAGGATATGATCTGCAGTAAATCGCTCACCGTTGACTTCAATGGTATTTTTATCAACAAATTGGGCCGCGCCCTGAATAAGATCAACCTTATTATTGCTTAGGCTATTTTGATAGGACTGATGAATCCGATCGATATATGCTTGTCTATTTTTAATTAAGGTGTGCCAATCAAAAGATTCAACCTTACTGTTAAAACCGTAATCTGGACCATATTTATGAATGGCCTCAGCTACATGCGCCGCATACCACATCACTTTTTTAGGTACACAGCCTACATTGACACAGGTTCCCCCAAGCTCGGCTTTTTCAATTAAGGCACATTTTTTTCCGTACATGGCAGCACGATTTACCGAGGCAATTCCGCCACTTCCAGCACCAATCGCAATATAATCATAATGTTTTGTCATCTTTGCCTCATACATCGCTGATAAGATTATTTTTAAGTTATACATAGATATACAGCAAGAATATGTAAAATCCGTACTTGGTTAAAGTTTTAATACAAGAAAATAAAAAGGCACTAATGATGACTCATCAGTGCCCTGCTTTGAACATGCTTTTTTGAATTATTCAGTCGTTTCGGTCATTACCGAAAGTTGTTGTAAAGATTGATCCACTACACCAAATTTTTTAAATAGTTTGGCACGACGCTTTGGATATATATTCGCTTTATTCAAATCACCTTTATAATGATCAAATACGCGCTTATCCATCATTTTTGACCATAGCGGTGGAATCAAGGCAGGCAATAGCATACTCGCATATCCACTTGGCAACTCTGGGGCTTCATCAAAATGACGCAATGCCTGAAATGGTCGGGTCGGATAAGCATGATGATCAGAATGGCGCTGCAACTGATACAAGAACAAGTTGGTCACAATATTATTGTTATTCCAGCTATGCTCCGGCATGGTACGCTCATATTTGCCGTTTTTATCCTTTTGACGTTTGAGGCCGTAGTGTTCAATATAGTTAATAATTTCAAATAAACTAATGCCATAGAACGCTTGAGTGGCCAAATAAGGAATTACCCCCTTACCAAACAAGCCAATCATTGAACCATGAAATGCAGCACTCATGCCCCAGCCTTGAAGCAATTCATTTTCAGTTGACCAGAACTCTTTGCCTTTACGTTTTAAACGGGTGGTTTCGATCTCGATTGCAGATTTGAAAGATCCGATTACGGTACGTGGCCAAAACTCATAGAAGGTTTCACCCATTTGTGAAGATGCTGGATCCTCAGGCGTAGCAGCACGCTTATGGTGACCATAAGGATGTTCAATACGGAAATGGTTATAACCCGTTGGCACCAATGCAAGATGTGACAAGATATGATCAATACGATCATGTTTATGACTCAGCTCATGTGCGGTATTAATTGCAATCCCGTTGACGGCTCCCATTGAGATGCCTAACAAGATTTTGTCTAAGAAGGAAGTTTCTTTACGGCTGGTTAAATAACAGGCATAGACATTGGCAGCATATTGTAAGGGAATAAAGCTTTTCACCAAACGAGAATAATACGGATCTTTTTCCAGTAGTTTAATATCTTCATCTGTCGGATTATTGGCATCTTTCCCAATAATCGTATCAATTGTTGGAATCACAATGTGTAAAACAATTGGACCACCTAAAGCAAAGATTTTTTTCAATGGACGTGGTGCAAATTGATAACCTGCTAAAATACCAATCCCAATGGCAGGTAAAGCTGGGCTAATCGCCCATAAATAACGTTTACGATCCAACTGAGTTTTTGACTTTGGAATGCTTACTGGCGTAAGTTCTTGCTCAACATTTACTGGCGCATTCATCATCTTATCCATGTCTTTGTATATATAAGTATATTTTGATGAATTATGGAATTCATGACAGTTGCAAGCGTCCAAAAAAGCTATGTCAAAGTCTTTGGCATCATCCCCCCTGTTTTTGTCCTATAAACACATATTGAGTTATTGGCGCAGCTCTCTATAATTTAAATGAATACATCGTTAAAAAATCATATGGATGCTTTAAGTAAAATATTTGCGGATATTCATTTAAACCACACTGAATATATCTACTTGAAAACCCAAGGAGAATGGAGTTTCATTTGCCAAGATCAAACGGCTTTGCTTGTACATATTGTTCTGGTAGGTTCTGTTTTTATTCAAATTGATGCACAAAATAGTTTAACTGCCCATGCGGGTGAAATTGTTGTTATTCCTTCAGGTAAAGCTCATACAGGAGCAGACAATGCCATTACCAAACTGGTCGATGCCGTAGATATATCAAAACTGTTTGATGGACATCAAGAAGACGCTATCGAATTTGGTACTGATTCCGCTGAAAAAAATCTGATTTTGACGATACGTTGCCAAATTGATACCATCATGGCACGCCCTTTTATTCAGGCCTTGCCGCCGATGATCCATCTGCAGCATGGCGATACCAATGCACCGGAATGGTTGCAAATCGGCTTACATTTCCTGGCTTTAGAAACACAGAATATTCAGGCCGGTCGCGATATCATCATCGATCACTTAGTCAATATTTTATTAATCAAATGTATTCGCGATCATATTCAACAAATCTCAAGTCAACATGGCTGGCTTAGTGCTTTAAATCATCCTGAGCTTAGTAATAGTCTGGCGGCCATTCACAATCATCCTGAAGACGCTTGGACAGTGGAATCACTGGCAGAACAATGCTGTATGTCACGTTCCAAGTTTGCCAGCTTATTCCATGAGGTAATTGGTGAATCACCTCTGGCCTATTTGCAGCAACATCGTATGCGTCTGGCCAGCCAATACCTACGTAAAAGTAACTACTCAATTCAGCAGATTGCCAATAAAGTCGGTTACTCCTCAGAAACTGCTTTTAGCCAGGCCTTTAAACGTACTTTCGAACATTCGCCCAAACAATATCGGCAGTTATTTGTCGAGGAAGAAAATCAGGCATAAAAAAAGACACTCATGTGTCTTTTTTTGCTTCTCGTCATTGGTTAACGCACGATACCGCGTGTGGATTGTTCCAATGAATCAATGAACAGCTGGGCTTCAGGTGTTTTGAGCAGAATTTCATTACGAATCTGTTCAATCGCCTGTTCAGTAGTTAAACCCGATTTATAAATCAGCTTATAAGCTTCCCGTAAACCCTGAATCGTATCACGAGACCATCCTTTACGACGCATTCCTTCGATATTCATACCGTAAGCACGCGCTGGATTACCAGAAGCCATGATATAAGCCGGTACATCTTTAAGAATGAGCGCTGCGCCACCGATCATGCTATATGAATCGATTTTGCAGAATTGGTGAATGCCCGCATTACCGCCGACAATCACATGATCGCCAACATGGACATGTCCGGCAACACCAACATTATTGGCAAAAATATTATGGTTCCCAATCACACAGTCATGCGCGATATGCGTGTTTACCATTAACAGGTTATGGCTACCAATTTTGGTCAGGCCATGATCCTGAGCCGTACCGCGATGCAAGGTACAATGTTCGCGAATCGAATTGTGGTCACCGATTTCTAACCAGGTTTCTTCGCCCTGATATTTTAAATCCTGACAAATTTCCCCAATACTCGAAAACTGGAAAATATCGTTATTTTTACCAATTCTCGTAAAACCGCCAATAACAACGTGTGAATGTAATTTTGTACCAGAGTCAATACTTACATTTGGACCCACAACGCAATACGGACCAATTTGTACATCAGATGCGATTTCTGCAGACGGGTCAATAATTGCTGTGGGATGTATTAAATTTTGACTACTCATGTCTGCTCTATTTTCTGGTGTGAAATAATAATCTCTGCCGTTGCAGCAACAATGCCATCAACGCTAGCAGTACAATTGTACTTGTAAATGCCACGTTTTTGCATCACAAGTTCAGATTTTAAGACAAGCTGGTCACCTGCAACAACCTGTTTTTTAAATCTGATTTTTTCTGCACCTGCGAATAAAAACAGTGAACCTGCTTTCGGCTTTTGATTAGTTAAGACAAAACCCAAGATTCCAGAAACCTGTGCTAATGCTTCAATCATTAGAACACCAGGCATAATTGGATAAGTCGGGAAATGCCCTTGGAAAAACTCTTCATTAATCGAGACGTTCTTATAACCGACAATACTGTTCTCAGTTATTTCCGTAACGCGATCAACTAATAAAAATGGATAACGATGGGGTAAATATTCACGAATGGTAAGAATATCCATGGGTAATTCAGGCATCGTAAATGCTGGAGATGTAGACTCAGTCATAATAAATTATTTACGTAACTTAAAGGTTGATTCAAGGGACTCTAATTGAGCTTGCATATGATCAAGCCTTTTAGTGATTTGGGTCAATGGCACATCTGCTAATTGTCTAAGACGCACAATCGTCTTTTTCCAGTGACTATTTTCAAAAAGTCCCATGCCAGAAGAATACGTTCCAGGCTCAGAAATATTTCTTGTGACCATTGACATTGCAGTAAGTGTCACATTATCTGCAATTGTAAGGTGTCCAACCACCCCTGAGGCACCGCCCATGATACAGTTTTTGCCAATCCGTGCACTGCCAGCGATTCCACAGTTCGCTGCGATGGCGGTATTTTCACCAATATGCACATTGTGAGCAACTTGCACAAGGTTATCAATAATGACACCATCTTCGAGAACTGTATCGTCCAGTGCACCACGGTCAATACTGCAATTTGAACCGATTCGTACATCATTTCCGATCCGAACCGAACCCAGTTGTGCAATACGATGCCACTTACCTTGATAGGGTGCAAAGCCAAAACCTTCCGTACCAATAACCGTATTGGCATGGATACGCACACGATCTTTCAGTTTTGCAGCACCGGTAATGGTGACATGGGCATCAATAAAACAGTCTTGTCCAATCTCGACTTCATCATCAATAAAAGCATGTGCCTGAATAATCGTATTATTACCCACCACACAGTTCTCACCAATTACAACATAGTGGCCAATATATACATCATCGGCAATCATTGCAGAGGGATGAATTTTGGCGGTACTTTCAATACCGTGTTGGCTAATCTTTTTTTCAAATATATGCGTTAAAGTAGCAAATGCGAGATAAGGATTATCGACAACAATAAAGTTTTGTTTATCGATCAGTTGTGATTTAAGCGAAGCTGTGACGATATAGGCGCCCGCCTGACTGGCTTCAGCCTGAGTTAGATATTTTTCGCCATTCACGAAACAGATCTGATTTTCTTGCGCATGTTCTAAACTTGCCAAGCCCGAGATCTGAAAATCTTGTGCACCGAAATACTCACCTTTGACAAGGTGAGCAATTTCTTCTAAACGATAACTACGTCTATTCATTGATTATTTAATTGAATTAACCTTTTGAATCATTTTATCAGTTAAATCATACTGTGCGTCAGAGGCAATCGTAGAATTTTTATTCAAAATAAAGTCTAAGTTGTTCTCTTTACGCAATTGTTCAGCAGCTTGCTTCACACGTGTTTCAAAAGTTGTATTCATCGCCTGCAAACTCGACTGAACTTTGGTTTGCAAACCTTGCTGAGTTGAATTGAATTCACTCAATTTTGACTGATATTGAGCAGTTAACTTCTGAATATCGGCCTGATTCATTTTTTGGCCTTCAGTCTGTGCTTTTTGTTGTAAAGACTCCAGCTCTTTACCCAATTGCTCAAGACGGGTTGAAGTCGGTTTTACCGACTGGCTCAAACTTGCATTTTGTTGCTTAAGATAAGTACTACTTTCTACAACCTTAGCCAAATCAACTACAGCCAGTCCTGCAGCATTGACCGTTGCAGAAACTGTTAATCCCAAACCTAACATCAGCTTTGTTAATGTTTTCATTATTGCATCCTTTATATATTTTACAGCGCTAAGCGAGGCCGTACTTAGAAAGTACGACCAATTTCGAATTGGATCGATTTAGTATCATCGCCAGGTTTATCGTTTAACGGATATGCATAGCTAAGTGATAATGGTCCAATCATGGTAATCCAGGTAAAACCGACACCGACGCTATAACGCATATTGCCAAAGTCAAACTTATAGTTGTCATTACAATATTGTTTGATATCAATATCCGCACCATTCATGCGCATTTTTCCAGTTGGGACATCACATTTGGTATCAAATACCTGTGCGCCTTCAGCAAATAATACTGGACGAACCTGACGTGCCCAATCGCCTTTGAATGGTAAAGGTAAGGCCAGTTCTGTACCGAACTGAACTAAAGCATTACCACCAACTTCTTCCGGATCTGGATCGTTCTTATTGGTTTCCTGGAAAATCACACTTGGATATTTTGGTCCTAAAGTACTGTTGTCATAACCACGTACCGAACCATAACCACCTGCATAGAAGTTTTTATAGAATGGTAGGTCATTACCATAACCTAATTTACCATAACCACGAAGTACGAATCCGGCACCTAAAGATTTAAAGGCTTGTGCATCATAAGTCATCTTTTGATAGTCAACATCACTACCCGGTAAACCAATTTCTAGCCCCACACGATGCGACATACCCGAGGTTGGGAAGATTGGTCGATTGAGTGTGTTATAAGACCAACCAAGATTTAACATATAGGTTAAGAATGTACCTTCGAAAGCACTTTCATAAGTATCGTAACCACCTACACATTTCGGTAAACCATTTTCATCTAGTATTAGCTCACCAGTCTCTTGATTTTTTTCATACTCATCACTTAAACAACGCTGAGCAGAATTTGTCGCTTTACCACCATTCGCTTTTAAATAGTCACGAATATAAGTTGAAACGCTTGGACCTGTACGAACCTTAGTTTGATCAACACCAATGGAAGCACTTAGACTTTGATTTTCATCAATTGGATAACCAAAACTTAGACTACCACCAATACTGTCAGTCACATAGTTGTTAACGTTATAGTCTTTATTTAACTTGGTTTTACGATAGTAAACGTTATAACCACGACTCACACCATCAATAGTGAAGTATGGATCAGTCACACTTAAGTTATAGTAATCTTGAGTTTCTGAACGGGACAAATCAATCGCGACACGATTACCTGTACCCATGAAGTTAGTTTGGCTCAAGCCCGCCTGGAAGGTTACACCACCATTTTGTGAGTAACCGACAGCCAGTGTAGTTGTTCCCGAATGCTGTTCCTCGACATTAACGTTTAAGTCAACTTCATCAGGAGAGTTTGGTACACGAACCGGTTTGACATCAACTGTTTTAAAGAAACCGGTACGTTCTAAACGGACCTTGGAAAGATCAATTTTTTCATTGCTCGCCAATGCACCTTCCATTTGACGCATTTCACGACGTAACACTTCATCTGCAGTTTTACTGTTACCTGTGAAGTTGATACGACGTACCGTCACTTGCTGACCTGGGTTAATATAATAATTCAGGTTCACAATACCGGTTTCATTATTGATTTCAGGTACAACATTGACTTCTGCATAGTAATAACCCGCATTACCATATTTACGCAGCAGAAGCTGTTTAACCGCATTAACTTTTTCTTGTGAATAGGTTTCGCCATCTTTATACAGTTTAAGTGCCGTGAGCTCTTCTGGTTTATAAAGTGCATCACCCAAGAATTTGGTTTCACCAAACTTGAACTGGCTACCTTCATCTACTGAAACTTCGATAAAGATGTGCTTTTTATCTTCACTGATGTTCAGTTGTGAATTAATAATATTAAAATTGATATAACCTTTGTTTAGGTATAAAGCACGTAAAGCTTCCAGACTGGCAGCCATTTTCTCACGTGCATAACGGTCATTACGGGTTACCACAGAAGCCCAGCCGCTTTCTTTTACCGCGAAAGCCTGCTTGATATCGCTATCACTAAAGACCGTATTGCCAATAATGTTAATATCAAAAACTTTTGCCGCAGTACCTTCGTTAAAGTTTAACTTCAACTCAACACGGTTATTTGGACGTGCAACTGTTTCAACAGTGACGTCAGCATCATAACGACCTTGCTGGGTATATTGCTGCTCCAGCTCAGTTTCAATAATCTGTAAAGCAGATTTTTTGAAGACTTCACCTTCCGCGATTCCCATTTTCTTCAAGCCTTGTTCCAAGGCTTCTTTAGGAATCAGTTTATTGCCTTTGAACTCCAGCTTTGAAATTACTGGACGTTCAACAACTTTAAAGACTAAAACATTATTTTCTTTATAAGTTTTAATGTCATCAAATAAACCAGAAGCATACAAAGTGCGAATTGCCTCAGCAATCATCGGATCACTTACTCTATCGCCACTATTTATTGGTAACATAGAATAGATACTTGCAGGTGTTAAACGCACTAAGCCATCAATTCGTATATCTTGCGCAAGAAACTCATCTGCAGCGTATGCTTGTTGTACCACTGCCATCGCACTAACCAGTGCCAAAGGCATTAATAAATGTGTGTGACGCATGCCCATATATTTTCCAGTAAGTTAAATTCCATTTGCGTTGTTATAAACGCATGAAGTCGTTAAATAAAGCCAAAAGCATCATGCTACCGAGCAGTACCATACCAACTTTTAGACCAAACATCTGTATTTGTTCAGAAACAGGTTTACCACGAATTGCTTCGATAAAGTAATACACGAGGTGACCACCATCCAGCATCGGAATCGGCAACAAATTCAGGATTCCCAGACTGACACTCATCAAAGCCATAAAGGAAATAAAAGTTTGCCATCCCATTTCCGCGCTTTGACCAGCCACTTTAGCAATGGTGATTGGACCAGACAGGTTATCCAGACCAATTAAGCCACGTACCATCTTGATAATTGAATTAAAAATCATGCCTGAGAGCTGAGTGGTCTTATCGACGGCAACACCTAAAGCTTCAATCGGTGAGTATTGAATGGTTTGTTTATATTCAGCTGGAATCGTGATCTTGCCTGCATCACTCTTCACACCCAGTACACCCGTGGTATTACCCATATTGTCACGCTGACCTTGCGGCATAACCTGCAAATGCACAATCTGGCCTTGGCGCAATACATCAATATTCAGCAATTTTTCAGGT
This sequence comes from Acinetobacter sp. WC-323, assembly GCF_000314615.1. Lineage (NCBI taxonomy): Bacteria > Pseudomonadati > Pseudomonadota > Gammaproteobacteria > Moraxellales > Moraxellaceae > Acinetobacter > Acinetobacter sp. WC-323. The sequence goes on along the minus strand of NZ_AMZS01000068.1, from coordinate 108,741 downwards.
GAACTTTGAACCACATCAACCACATCAAACCAGTCTTTCATTGCAACATTATCGATTGCAACGATCTGATCACCCACTTTCATGCCTTGACGTACTGCTGCACCATCTGCACTCAGTTCTTTGACTTTGGCCGGGATAACCGGACGGTAAGGCAAGAAACCTAGCACATCCAAAGGAGACTGACTTTGATCTTTCAGGAAATCTTTAATCGGTAGACTCACCTGCTTTTCAGTGCCCGCACGATCAACGATGATCGAAACTCGCCCAGTTTCACCGACACGATTCACCAACGCATAATTCAGTTTTTCCCATGTTGGTGTTGTTTGACCATCAACATTGACAATCTTGTCACCCACCTTCAGATCAACTTGAGCAGCTGGTGTATTTGGCATAATTTTACCAATACGGGTATTCAACTGCTCTTGAGCCGGCAGAAACAAAATCCAGAACAGAAACACTGCAAAAAACAGATTAATCAATGGGCCCGCAGCAACAATGGCGATGCGTTTCCAAGGAGACTGCCGGTTAAAGGCATAAGGTAAATCTTGCTCAGCAACATTACCTTCACGCTCATCCAGCATCTTGACATAGCCACCCAGTGGCAAAGCAGAAAGCTGGTATTGAATCCCTGATTTTTTAGACTGCCATTTTAATAAAGTTGGACCAAAACCAATTGAATAGACCAGAACCTTGACACCAAGTTTACGTGCCACCCAATAATGACCAAATTCGTGAATTGCGATTAAAGGACCAAGCAATAAAATCGCTGCAACAATCATAAATAGTGCATTCATACGATTTAGCCTCCCTTACTCACAATATACTTTTCTGCAATCTGTCTAGCGATCATATCAGTCTGTAAAATGATGTCTATGTTTTCTGCTTTAGCATTTTGTACAGCTTGCAAAGTATGATCCACTACTTGAGGAATCTCGGTGAATCGGATCTGTTGTTGCAAGAATGCAGCAACTGCAATTTCATTGGCTGCATTTAATACCGTCGGTGCCAAACCACCGGCCCGCATAGCCTGACGCGCCAGGTCCAATGCCGGAAACTTGACAATATCCGGTTGCTGAAAATTTAGTTGAGCCGTCTCAAATAAATCGAGTGCAGGCACATCTGTTGCCAACCGTTTTGGCCATGCCAATGCATGTGCAATCGGCGTACACATATCTGGGTTACCCATTTGTGCCAAAGTTGATCCATCCACATATTGCACCATGGAATGAATGATACTTTGTGGGTGAACAACAACTGTAACAAAATGTTCTGATATTGAAAACAAATGGCAAGCTTCTATCAATTCCAGACCTTTATTCATTAAGGTCGCCGAATCAACCGAGATTTTTTGTCCCATTGACCAGTTTGGGTGCTTGCATGCCTGTTGTGGTGTAACCTCATGCAATTGTGCCAAAGAATGATTGAGAAAAGGTCCGCCTGATGCCGTCAATAAAATACGGGACACGCCTAATTGTGGCTGCCCCGTCCGTTCTGCATTGAGATAGTCATGCGGTAGAGACTGGAAAATCGCATTATGTTCAGAATCCACCGGCAACAATAACGCATTATGCTCGCGTGCTGCCTGCATCATGATATCACCCGACATCACCAATGATTCTTTGTTGGCCAATAAGACACGTTTACCCGCTTTTACTGCGGCCAAAGTCGGTAACAAACCGGCCGCACCGACAATGGCCGCCATGACGATATCAACATCAGCATGCTCGGCAATTGCGATTAGGCCAGCCTCATCTGTGAGGATTTCAATATGGTTTATTTTTTCTTGCTTGAGACGTTGTTGCAACTCCAGTGCTTTTTCATTGGGCACAACAACAATTTTTGGATGATATTTTTTACAAATTTCTAAAAGTTCATCTAAACGACTATATGCAGAGACTGCAAATACGGTGTATTGGTCTGGGTGCTGTTCCAACACTTTTAAAGTACTTTGACCAATTGAACCAGTAACACCCAATATACAAACAGCTTGAGTCATTTAAAGATCTACACCAATAAGTTTTAATATATACATACCTGTTGCAAAGATCGGTGCAGCAGCAAGTAAAGAATCAATACGATCAAGCACACCACCATGTCCTGGAAGTACGCGACCAGAATCTTTAATTCCAGCGCGGCGCTTAATCATGGACTCAAACAAATCGCCCAGCACAGATGCGAACACGGTAATGATCGAAAGAATTAAGAATAAGATTAGCTGTATTGCGGTTAAGTTTAAATAGAAATATTGCACAACCAGCATAATAATCACGGTTGTTGCCACACCACCATAAAAGCCTTCAACCGATTTATTCGGGCTCACAGAAGGAGCAAGTTTTTTCTTGCCAAACTTACGTCCAACAAAATAAGCACCACTGTCCGCGCCCCACACCAGCAGGAATAGATACATGAGCCACCAAGGCGAACTATGCCAGACGGCATAGAGCGAAGTGACGGCAGCAGAAATCAGGATAAATCCGATCAGATGTAGAGACGGGTTGTACCAGTTATCCGATTCAGGATAGTTCTTGACCCAATAGATGCTTCCCAGCCATGTAAGAATCGATGCTGCCCAAAGTAAAAGCGCAACATCATCAAAAAATAATGCCAGTGTTGATACTGCTGCAACACAGCCCCCATATACCCAAGCCTTCGGCTTTGAAACAGCGGTTACACTACGTGGCATAAGCTTAAACCATTCGTAGCCTGCAACCCCTGCAGCTAAAATCATAAGCATAAACATTGGATAATGTGATTGCGTTGCAAACATGCAACTTAAAACAACAGCAACTAACACCAATGCGGTAATAATCCGCTCTAACATTATTAATTCTCTATTTTCGCTTGTTGAATCTGTTCTGATGTCTTGCCAAAGCGTCGTTCACGTCCTGAAAAAACACGAAAGGCATGATCTAGCTCTTCTATGCTAAATTCTGGCCATAAAGTATCGGTAAAATACAGTTCTGCATAGGCAGCTTGCCAGAGTAAGAAGTTAGACAAACGATAATCCCCACCGGTACGGATCAATAAATCAACCGCTGGAAGATCATTTAGACTGACATATTTATCAAATAAATCAACATTTATCTGATCTGCTTGAAGCTTTCCTGCAAGCGCATCCTGAGCAATCATTTTCGCAGCTTGCGCCATATCCCACATTCCACCATAACTAATCGCAATGGTCAGGGTCATGGAACCATAGGCTGCTGTTTTTTGCTCGGCATATTGCATCAGCTCACGTAGTTGGCTGGACAACCGAGAACGGTCACCAATAAAGCGCAGTGCAATATTGAACTTTTCCATACGCGGCAGTTGCTCATGAATTGTTTCTTCCAACAATTTCATTAACAAATCTACTTCGTATTGAGGACGGTTCCAGTTTTCACTTGAAAATGCAAAAACGGTTAAAGCGCGAATGCCAACTTTCTTGCAATGCTCGACAATCGGATCCAAGACATTCTTGCCTTCACGATGCCCATCGCCTTTTTGCATTTGATTTTTTTTGGCAAAACGATTGTTGCCATCCATGATGATGGCAACATGTTGAGGAAGAAGTTGTTCTTCTTGCGAGGTCATAAAATCAGACCTTCATCAATTCTGCTTCTTTTGCTGCAAGACGTTTATCAACCTCTGCAACATATTTATCAGTGATTTTCTGGATATCATCCGATGCACGGCGATCATCATCTTCAGAAATTTCTTTTTCTTTCAATAATGCCTTGAGATCACCTAATACATCGCGACGAATATTACGAATCGCAACTTTGGCATTTTCAGCTTCGGCACGCGCAACTTTCTGCATATCACGGCGAGTTTCTTCTGTTAACGCAGCCATTGGTACACGGATTGCATCAGCAGTAATAGGATTCAAGCCCAAACCTGCTTCACGAATCGCTTTATCTATCGCAGCAACCATTGAACGTTCAAATGGTTGAACCAACAGTGTACGTGAATCTTCAAGTCCGATATTTGCCACTTGATTCAATGGAACATCAGAGCCGTAGTAAGAAACCATCACACCATTTAAAATAGATGGGTGCGCACGACCTGTACGAACTTTGGCAAAGCCTAACTCTAAAGAGTCAAGCGACTTCTGCATGCGCTGTTCGCTATCTTGTTTGAGATCGTTAATCATATGATCTTCCTTACTTATTCATTAGGTATTACAAAATATTTAAACAATAGTATAAAGAGCTTTCTGGCTCACGTACATTAATTCGTTACGTGAGTACCCTCTTTTTCGCCCATGACGACAGAAAGTAATGCGCCAGATTTGTTCATATCAAAAACTTGTAATGGCACATTGTGGTCACGGCACAAACAAATTGCCGTAAGATCCATTACACCAAGTTTTTCATCAAGCACTTGATCGAAAGTTAAATTGTCATATTTAACTGCATCATCGTATTTGCTTGGATCTTTGTTATAAACGCCATCAACTTTAGTCGCTTTCAAGATCAGGTTCGCTTCAATCTCGATACCACGTAAACATGCTGCAGTATCTGTGGTAAAGAACGGGTTGCCTGTACCCGCAACAAACACACATACTTCACCCTGACTTAAATGACGGATCGCATCACGGCTTGAATATGGCTCAACCACTGTACCAATTGATAGCGCCGACATTAAACGAGTTTTGATATTGCGGCGTACCAATGCATCACGCATTGCCAAACCGTTCATCACAGTCGCCAACATACCCATCTGGTCACCAGTTACACGTCCAACCAGACCGTCTTTTTGAAGCTGACTACCACGGTATAAGTTACCACCGCCGACAACGATACCGACCTGCACGCCCAAACCGACTAAGTGCGCAATTGAAAGTGACATTTGATCTAATACTTGGGCATCAATACCCATATCTTTATTACCTGCTAAAGCTTCACCAGAAAGCTTGAGCAAGATTCGTGCATAACGTGGATTTTTAGAAGCTGACATACTTTTACTCCAAACCGACCAATCTCAAAATTTTCTTAAATTTAATTCAACATCAAGCAGATTTAATCTGGATTAACTTTGCAAATAAATCGTATTCATCTGCATCGGTAATTTCGACTTCCAGCAAATCACCTGCTTTAATCACACTCTTATCGATATCTTCAACAAAAACGTTGCCATCAATTTCTGGTGCATCTGCATAAGAACGTGCAACAGCAACTGGGAATTCATCTTCCAGACTATCAACCAGCACAGTCATTTTCTGACCAATACGCTTTTGTAGTTTTGCTGCTGAAATGGCTTGCTGCACTTCCATGAAGCGTTCATAACGCTCTTGTTTGATCTCTTCTGGCACATGATCAGGAAGATCGTTCGCAGTTGCACCTTCAACTGGTGAATAGGTAAAGCAGCCGACACGATCTAACTGCGCTTCTTTTAACCATTCCAGCAAAATTTGGAAATCTTCTTCAGTTTCACCAGGGAAACCCACCACGAATGTTGAACGAATCACCAATTCAGGGCATTTTTCACGCCACAATTTAAGGCGCTCCAAGGTATTTTCACTATGAGCTGGTCGCTTCATCAATTTTAAGATGCGCGGACTGGCATGCTGAAAAGGAATATCTAAATATGGCAGGATTTTGCCCTGCGCCATCAAATCAATGGCAGCATCCACGTGTGGATATGGATAAACGTAATGTAAACGCACCCAGATGCCTAACTGACCTAGGGCTTCACACATGTCATAGAATTTGGTTTTAACAGGCTGACCATTCCAGAAATCCAGCTTATATTTGGTGTCTACACCATAAGCTGAGGTATCCTGAGAAATCACCAGAATTTCTTTTACACCTGCACGCTTCAGTGCAGCGGCTTCATCCAGCACTTTTCCGACCGGACGAGACACAAGATCGCCACGCATACTTGGGATAATGCAGAATGTACAACGGTGATTACAGCCTTCCGAGATTTTCAAATAAGCATAATGCTTCGGTGTTAAACGAACACCTTGCTCAGGGACTAAATCAATAAATGGGTTGTGTTTTGGCGGTGCCGGTACATATTCATGTACTGCTTCCATTACATCTTGATAGGCTGCTGCACCTGTCACTTTAAGGACATTTGGGTGCATCTGGCGAATTTTGTCTTCGTCTTTACCTAAACAGCCTGTAACGATAACTCGGCCATTTTCGCTCATGGCTTCACCAATCGCGTCTAAAGACTCTTGTACTGCAGATTCAATAAAACCACAGGTATTTACAACAACCAGATCCGCACCATCATAATCTGATGCAACTTGATAACCTTCAGTCTTTAACTGAGTTAAAATTCGTTCAGAATCTACCAATGCCTTAGGACAACCTAAAGATACAAAACCGACTTTGGGGGTCTTCATGAATCTGCGCTCCACTTGAATCGGCGTATTGTATGACTTTTCTTGGCTTACGCATAGCTGCAAAGCCATCTCTTTGTGTAATGCACCAAAATACGACCAAAATTTTAAATAAAATCCACAAGCGCACTATTTTGGAACATAATAATTTATTGAAATCCCTGCATGTATGTGAAAAATACTGCATAAATCCCTTTTTTAAGAATTAAGTTGTTGAAATTTCATTAATACAAAGTTGGCTTGTATTTTGCATAAAGTACATTTTAGAAGTTAATGGCTATTCATTAAAATTTATATTTATTGCGCCATTTTAAAACAGGATGATTCACAAATGGATCAACAGAACATTATCGACTATCGGCTCTTAGTAGATAATTTGAGCACTGCCATTTTACTGGTCGATAGTCAGCTGAATATTTTTTATTTAAATTCTGCTTGTGAAGCATTATTTGATATCAGTCTGCTGCGCGCATCAGGCCAGCCTGTTCTTAACTTATTACATGCACACGACGATACCTTCAACACACATGAAGCGCTATTAAACACTTTAGAAAGCGGCCAACACTACACCCGACGTGAGGCTGTCATCAATGTTAACTTTAAAGCGATTCATGTGGATTATACCGCTTCTCAACTGAATGCGGGCAAAAGCTATCACCCGCTTTTATTGATTGAACTGAATCCGATTGACCGTATGTTAAAGATTTCCAAAGAAGAGAATCTGGTACAACAACATCAAGTAGCACGTCAACTGGTCCGTGGCGTGGCGCACGAAATCAAAAACCCGTTAGCGGGCATCCGCGGTGCAACCCAGTTACTGGCACGCAGCTTAAATGATGACCGCTACGGAGAATTTACTGACATTATTATTAGTGAAGTCGATCGTTTGACCAATCTGGCGGATACCATGCTCGGTTCACGTCAATTACCGAGCTATGAACATGTCAATGTACATGAGCCACTGGAACGGGTTCGCTCGCTGATTGCCAACCAGACCAAAAAGAAAATCAAGATTACCCGTGATTATGATCTGTCTTTACCCGATGTGATGGCTGATCGAGATCAGCTGATTCAGGTCATGCTGAATATTAGCGTCAATGCCGTACAGGCCATGACCGAAAATAAAGACTTTTTTACCGACTCAGAACCAGAACTGCTACTGAGAACCCGCATCCAGCGCCTTGTGACCATTAATGGCGTTCTTAATCGCTCAACCGTACGTATTGATATTGAAGACAATGGCCCTGGCGTACCCGAAAGTATTCTGGAATCGGTTTTCTATCCATTAGTCACAGGACGTGCCAAAGGGACAGGACTCGGACTCAGTATTGCTCAAAATATTATGCATCAACACAACGGAATGATTGAATGTCAATCAGTCCCTGGAAAAACATTTTTCAGCTTATATCTACCTTGGGAGTTAAACCATGTCACGAAATAAAATTTGGGTAATAGATGACGATCGTGCCATGCGTTGGGTACTGGAGAAAACCTTTAAAGAGGAAGGTTTCGATGTCACCAACTTTGAAGAAGCCCAAACTGCACTTGAACGCTTGCATGACGATGCACCGGATGTGATTTTGACCGACATTCGTATGCCAGGGATTGATGGTCTAACCTTCTTATCGAAGGTTAAAAATACCCATCCCGACTTACCTGTCATTATCATGACTGCACACTCAGATCTAGAGTCTGCTGTCTCAAGTTACCAAACTGGTGCATTTGAATACTTACCTAAGCCTTTTGATATTGATGAAGCCTTAGCGCTGGTTAATCGTGCCATTTTGCACATCAATAAATTACAGCAACAAGAAGCCACCAAAGCCGCCTCACCATTGCAGTCGACCGAAATCATCGGTGAATCGCCTGCCATGCAGGAAGTGTTCCGTGCCATCGGTCGTTTGTCGCAATCACATATTACTGTCCTGATTAATGGTGAATCCGGTACTGGTAAAGAATTGGTGGCGCATGCCTTACATAAGCATTCACCGCGACGGGCCAAACCCTTTATTGCGCTGAACATGGCGGCAATCCCCAAAGACCTGATCGAAACCGAATTATTTGGCCATGAAAAAGGTGCCTTTACAGGTGCTAACACCCAACATCAAGGTCGTTTTGAACAAGCCAATGGCGGTACCTTATTTCTGGACGAAATCGGTGATATGCCATTTGAAACCCAGACACGTTTACTTCGTGTTTTGGCAGATGGTGAATTCTATCGTGTCGGCGGACATATTCCGGTTAAGGTAGATGTCCGTATCGTTGCGGCAACCCATCAAGATCTTGAGAAACTGGTCAATGAAGGCCGTTTCCGCGAAGACCTTTACCACCGCCTGAATGTGATTCGCATTCACATTCCAAAACTGTCGCATCGTAGCGAAGACATTCCGATGCTGGCACAGCATTTCTTGGCACGCGCAGGCAAAGAGCTTGGTGTCAGTCCAAAAATCTTGCGTACTGAAACCACTGACTATATGCAGCAACTGCCTTGGCCTGGAAATGTGCGTCAACTAGAGAATACCTGTCGCTGGTTAACTGTCATGATTACGGGTCGTGAAGTTTACCCTGAAGACCTGCCAGCAGAACTTAAGCAAGCCTCAGTCCACAAGACCAGTGATGCTCAAGCTGCACCAAGCTCGAGCCCTGCACTCGTTGAACGCATTGCAGTCCATCATTGGGATGAATTATTAGGTCAATGGGCCATCCAGAAACTTAAAAATGGCGAAATGAAAATTCTTGATATTGCCACCCCCATGTTTGAACGCACGCTAATTAATGCAGCACTCCAGCAGACCCGCGGTCGTAAACGCCATGCAGCAGAGCTATTGGGCTGGGGACGTAACACCCTGACCCGAAAACTCAAAGAGCTGGGTATGGATTCTGCGGATGACGATGAAGAAGAAGAAAGTCGCACGGCTTAACCCCCTAAAAAGCGAGTCTAAAATGACTCGCTTTTTTAATCATTTTGAGATCTTTTGAAACACTCCGAAATTTCATAGCCATACAAGTGATATGGTTTTTGTTATACTAAGCACAACCCGATTACCTCAAAGTAGATAATGACTGATATTTGCTATCCAGGCTGTGCCAAACCTCAAACTCGTCGTGGAGAAGAACGTCGTCTTGCCCTGTTATTGTGCGCAACCGATTTATTTCTTGAGAAAGGTTATGAGGCAGTGTCTCTGGATGATATTGTCAATCATGCCGGAGGTTCCAAAACCTCGATTTATAAATATTTTGGTAATAAAGAAGGGCTTTTCACTGCCATTTGTGATTATCGTCGGGAAGTTTTCTTTAAGGGCGTGTGCTTACCTTACACCCCGGAAAAAACCGATCTCAGGACTTATCTGACCCAGACCCTATACCGGTTTTATCAACATATTATTCAGCCTGAAAACATTGCCTTTATGCGCATGTTTACCGAACAAACACAAAAAGATATCCAGCTTGCTCATTATTTCTATGATCAATGCGCCTTAAATATCCAGAACACCATTGCCTATGCCTTAGAGCATGCTCACGCCAACAATGAAATTTTCTGTGCCCAACCCAAATTCTCCGCCATGATGTATTTTGGCACGCTCAGAGATGTTGAATGGCGCAATTTAATGGGCTTGGATGTACCAGAAGATGATATCGAAATTATTGATTATATTGATTATTCTGTAGACCTGTTTTTAAAGGCTCATCAAAACCTAGGGCCTGTTGCCACTTTATAAACGAGTTGCGTTGTAGGCTAAAAATTCATCAGACAAGGCATGAAATGCAGGCAATGGCTATTCCCTTGCCAAGTTTCATAACGAAGTATGAGGAGTTTTTAGCCACAACCCTTTGGGACAGGGATATTTTTTGCCGCTACTGCGTTATGTTTCTCTCATTTAGATCACTAAATTTCGCAAAACATGTCTTGTATCGTCTAAAAAACATCCTCTGTCGCAACCATTGATAAAATGGCTACAGGCCCTTTATTCTTTTGCATTTTTCTGAAGCTATAGTATAGTAGTCAATTCTTTTTTATCCACCACTCGTCAAACAACAATTAATTATTGATTTCTCTCAATAATTATTGTGGGAGTAGCTATGGCGCTTCGGCATTTCCTAACTTTACGTGACCTATCCACTCTAGAACTGCAACGCATTTTAGACCGTGCTCAAGAACTGAAACGCATGCAGCATAGTCATACGCTGTATCAGCCGTTTGCAGGTAAAGTTTTAGGAATGATTTTTGAGAAATCGAGTACCCGTACCCGTATTTCTTTTGAAGCAGGCATTTGCCAGTTTGGTGGTAGTGCGATCTTTCTTTCTCCACGTGATACACAATTAGGACGTGGTGAGCCAATTGAAGACTCGGCTCGTGTCATCTCAAGCATGCTGGACATTGTGATGATCCGTACTTTCGGCCATGACATCGTCGAACGTTTTGCATCATATTCAAAAGTTCCTGTCATCAATGGCCTGACTGATGACCATCATCCTTGCCAGTTACTCGCAGACTTGCAAACCTTCCAGGAACATCGTGGTCGCATCGAAGGCAAAACCGTTGCCTGGATTGGTGACGGCAACAATATGTGTAATTCATATATTGAAGCAGCACACATGATGGGCTTTAAGCTGAAAATCGCCTCTCCTGAAGGCTATGAACCAAAACCTGAATTTTTAGCTGAATTTGCAGACTGCGTTGAAGTCTTCAATAAAGCCGAAGATGCCGCTGTCAATGCCGACCTGATCGTGACTGATGTCTGGGCAAGCATGGGACAGGAAGAAGAACAAAAGCTGCGTGAGAAAGCATTCGCAGATTTTCAGGTCAATGAAAAACTGATGGACCTGGCACATCCTGACTGCCTGTTTATGCATTGCTTACCAGCGCATCGTGGTGAAGAAATTTCAGAAAACATGCTGGATCACAAAAATGCTGTGGTTTGGGATGAAGCTGAAAACCGCTTACATGCACAAAAAGCATTGATGGAATTCTTACTCAATGAGAATCTCAAAAAAGATTAAGTCATCCAAAAACAGCATCAAATGATGCTGTTTTTATTTATGTATTCCAAATTGAACAGTGAAATAAAAACAATTATAGTAGGCTAAGCCTTTTAGAATAAGTTTCTCATCATATGAGAACCTCACTCAATACACAGCGGACGTCATGACTTCACTCGAACAAGCATTATCTCAAATACCAAGTTTCTCTTTGGTGCATGAGCATCTGTTTAGCTCAGCTCAACCATCAGCTGAACAACTGCAACAGATCAAGGAATATGGTTGCAGTACAGTCATTAACCTTGCAACCAGTAAATCAGAAAATTACTTGGCCAAACAAGATCAAATCTGTCTGGATTTAGGCCTGAACTATATTCACATCCCGATTGACTGGGATATGCCCTGCTCTGAACAATGCTTACTGATTCTGGACTTGATTGATCATCTAGTTCAAAACGAGATCGTCTGGCTACATTGTGCGAAAAACAAGCGGGTCAGTAGCTTGATGTATTTATATCGCCAGTTTTATATGAATGTGGATCTGCCTAGCGCGCAAGAACTACTTCACCAGATCTGGGAGCCGAACGAGACCTGGACTGGACTCATTCATAGTCTGACTTTACAACTGCAAGGCCGTAAAGCAACACAAGAATTAGAACAGTCACTCATCAATAGTAATCATTTTGCCTGATGTGAAACCAATACGGTTGCCGTTGCCAGGATGCCTTCCTGACGGCCGGTAAACCCAAGTTTCTCTGTGGTTGTGGCTTTAATACTGATTTGAGTCACATCCACTTTTAATACATCTGCAATACTTTGACGCATTTCCAGATTATGTTTCGCTAACTTTGGACGTTCACAAGCCACTGTAATATCTGCATTATTGAGATGATAACCACGATCCAAAATCAGCTGGTATACATGTTTCAGCAACAGACGACTGTCTGCGCCTTTATATTCTGGATCTGTATCTGGAAAATGCTGTCCGATATCCCCGAGTGCTAAAGCACCCAGTAAGGCATCACTGAGCGCATGCAATACCACATCTCCATCTGAATGCGCTTTTAAACCATGCGTATGCGGAATTTTAACCCCCGCCAAAGTAACAAAGTCACCGTCTTCAAATGCATGTACATCAATCCCTTGTCCAATACGGATTTGAGCAACCATATGATTTTCCTTTTACAATATATCGAACTAATCTTGTATTCAGGCTTTCTATTTCGCTATAGTACGTTGAGCAAATTAGACTGAAAGTATAAGTGATTATGCTGTTTAACACTGTAAGAAATCAATTAAAGAAATCTGGTTATATCATCACATTGAGTTGTTTTTGCTCAACATTTGCCTATGCGGAATCTATTGACTGCAATAGCGCTGCTTTGCAAGCACAAAAAATATGCACCAAGCAATACAAAGAACAGCGCCAAAAGCTGAATAGCAAATTCTTAACGGCGTATCTGGTGACGGATGCGCCTTTGCAATTGTTACATGATACACAGACCCAGTGGCTCAACCAGATTCAGCAATGCAAAAGCAAAGCCTGCTATGAACAGCAATTTGAGGTGCGTCTGGATGACCTGAATTTTTATACCTCGATGAACCAGACCCTGACCCAACATTATTTAAAATATGAACATGGCAAAATCGCAGCTCAACCTGTTCATCTGCAAATTCATCAACTGGATAAAGACAAGTTAAAAATTGAAGGGATCGCTTACCGCAATCCGAATAACCGACCAGAAACTCAAACCTTATCATTACTTGCTTATAGCACAACAGAACAACGCAACCAGATCACCGATAATGAAAAAAAGTGCCAATATCAGTTTGATTTTCAAAAAGTATTACTGGTGATCAAATCTGCGCAAAAAGGCTGTGAACGTTTTACCGGGATTTACCGTCCTTACGACTAAGCTATCAACCGTTTAGAAAAAAGCCGATGTGATCACACCGGCTTTTTTAGTTTTAGCTTGGAAATTTTTGCGCAATTTCCTGACTGATCAGCACTGCCGTTGCAGCCGATAAGGTCCAGCCTAAATGCCCATGTCCGGTATTATAAAATACACGTGGTTGTTTGCCTTGTTTAACCACAGGCAACATATTCGGCATCATTGGACGTAATCCTGCCCATGGCACCACATGTTCAGTCGAAATATCAAAATTCTGGTTGACCCAGTTAATCAGCGGTTGAATACGATCCGCCCGAATATCGCGATTATAACCGTTAAACTCAGCTGTTCCGGCAACCCGTAAGCGATCTGCACCTAAGCGCGAGGTGACAATTTTTGCACTTTCATCCAGCAAGCTGACCCAAGGTGCATTATTGACACTGCGCTCATCTTTAAGCTGCACTGTAATCGAGTAACCCTTTACCGGATAGACGTTGACACTATCGCCTAACATATCTGCCAATTGATAACTGCCAACTCCACCACAGACCAGTACCACATCTGCAATAATTTCGGTAATCCCATCCGCAGTTGGATTTACATTTTCTGAACTGTTCTTGCAGTGAACAATTGCCTTATCTTGATTGAATTGAATATCAACCACATCCAGGCCAAAACAATACTTTGCCCCATATTGTTGCGTCCGTTCTGCCAGCCCCACGGAATATTTATGAATATCTCCTGTTGCATCCCCCGCGGTATAATAACCACCGAAATAGTCACCTGTTAAAGTCGGTTCAATCGCCTTCATTTCCTCTGGAGTAATCGCATTGCGCTCCAGTTTGCCCTCAACCAGCACATCATTGACCTTCTTGGCAATCTCATAGTCTTCTCTGGTGTGATACATATGTAAAATGCCACGTTTTTCCAGATCAAAAGACAGACTTTCTTTTTCAGCCACTTCAAATAATCGTTGTCGGGCTAACAATGCCAAACGCACGGTTTCAATGGTATTGGCTTTATAATTTTTGATATGGGTTAAAAACTCAATCAACCAGCGATATTTATGGGCGCTAAAGGATGGGTTGAGTAATAACGGTGCATCTTTTTTGCTCATCCATTTAATGCCTTTTAGCACTGTGGCTTTCTGGTTCCAGACTTCTGCATTACAGGCAGACAATTGTCCACCATTGGCAAATGAAGTTTCCATGGCCGGAAAAAGATGACGATCGATCACCGTCACTTCATAACCCAGTTTAATTAATTCATAAGCAGACGTTACACCCGTAATCCCCGCACCAATTACAACAACATGTGGCATAGCAAACTCCCTGAAATGCATAACATTTCATAATGCTTAGCCCCATCTGTCATGGTACCTGAGAGTTTCGGCAGATGATTACCAATTAATCATGAAGCCTTCCCCTTCGGTGAGTGTTTATCGTAGAAGAAATTAGTCCTGTGTTCCTACAAATTGAGCACTGCTCTCCAGATTTTATGTCTATTATTACAGTCCTTCTGCCTGAGAGTTTCCGGGGTCGTTGCTCCTTCGGCGAGTTCATTGAAGAACTTCTCTCCCGCAATAATATTTATATTCCTATAAGCAATATATATGCCGCTCCAAAATACGCACACTAAAATCTTGTAAATGTTTGTAGATCAAGATTTATACGTCTGCATTTATTCATCGAGCATAAAAAAGCAGACCCGAAGTCTGCTTTTAAATCTTAGAATTTACATTGCAAAATTTGCTCGGAGAATTGACCTTTCCAAAGTTCGCGCAATGTTGGCAAATAGAATTTTTCACCAATCATGACCAGTTCAGCATCAATCAAGGCATGAATCTCATGCATTAGCACATAATCCATTGCAATCAAGGACAATTGAGGTTGTGTCTGGGCAATCTGCTTCCGCTTAACTTGTGCTTTTTTCACCAGCTCATTGGCAAAGTTCTTATCTTTATAGGTGGTAATTGCACTTAGACGAAGCTCAATCACACCCCAACCTTCCAGTAACTTTTTAAACACTTCAAAATCTTTTGAGGTTGCTTCCCAGGTTACATTTTCTAGATTATTGTCTTCTGGCAATACCGGTAATAGTAAATCAGCGGTACTTGGAAAAATTTTCTTTAAATTCAACAGAAACTTAACAGGATTTTCATTGGGTAAATCAGAAAACTGGATGTTGGTTTTAGTATCCGTTAAATAAATATTGAGCATAATGAAGCAACAGTCAGATAAATCAAAACTGTATTGTACGCAGTTCACTTTATAAAAACTACTCATAAAAAATCCTTCCACGAGCAGAAGGATTTTTTATCTTACTGATTAAAGATTTTTATTTACTATTTGGAGAAACCATATTTTCAGGCTTCACCACTTCATCAAATTGTTCTGCAGTGACCAAACCCAGCTCCACAGCGACCTGTTTCAAGGTTTTATTTTCCTTATAAGCGGTTTTCGCCACTTTGGCAGAGTTCTCATAACCGATCACAGGATTTAGCGCAGTCACCAGCATCAAAGAGTTATGTAAGAAGTGATCAATCTTGTCGCGATTCGGTTCAATCCCCACTGCACAATGATCATTAAAGCTATTACATGCATCTCCCAGCAACTGAATCGATTGCAATAAGTTATAAGCAATCACTGGCATAAACACATTCAGCTCAAAGTTCCCGGATGCACCCGCAACGTTAATAGTGGTATCATTGCCTAGAACTTGAGCGACTACCATGGTCATGGCCTCACTCTGGGTGGGATTGACTTTACCCGGCATGATACTCGAGCCCGGTTCGTTCTCAGGTATACGGATTTCACCAAAACCACAACGTGGCCCACTCGCTAACCAGCGAATATCATTGGCAATCTTATTTAAACTTGCAGCTAATGTCTTCAACGCACCCGATGCAAATACCGCTGCATCACGACCAGCCAAAGCTTCAAACTTGTTTGGCGCGGTCACAAACGGCAGACCCGTCAAGATGGCCAATTGCTCAGCCGCTTTCACCGCATAATCAGGATGAGCATTTAAACCGGTTCCGACTGCGGTACCACCTAAAGGTAACTCGTATAGTCCAGCCAATGCCTGTTGCAAGCGTTTTAAACCATGTTCCAGTTGCGATACATAGCCGCTAAACTCTTGTCCCAAAGTTAAAGGCGTTGCATCTTGTAAATGCGTACGACCAATTTTGACAATGTCATCAAATTCTTCTGATTTGCGCTGTAAGGTCTGTTTCAACTTTTCAACCGCAGGAATCAGGAGTTCATTGATTTGCAGACTGGCAGCAACATGAATCGCAGTCGGAAAAGAGTCATTAGTTGATTGCGCACGATTGACATGATCATTTGGATGAACGGGTTTTTGTGCACCCAATACCTGTCCTAATTTCTGGTTGGCAATATTGGCAATCACTTCATTGCAGTTCATATTGCTTTGCGTACCCGAACCGGTTTGCCAGACCACCAGTGGAAATTGTGAATCCCACTGCCCAGCAATCACTTCTTCCGCAGCACCAACAATATATTGACTTAAATCTTCAGGAAGTTGTTTTAATTCAGCATTGGTGATCGCGGCCGCTTTTTTGACTAAGCCCATCGCACGAATCATCGGACGTGGCAAACGCTCCTGACCAATCTTAAAGTTCTGTAAACTTCTTTGCGTCTGCGCACCCCACAAGGCTTCGTTCGGGACCTCGATTTCACCCATGGTGTCGTGTTCAATTCGCATTTGCATAAACAACCTCTGCTCTATCTGGTTAAAATTTTCACGGGCTGAAGCAAAGTAATGCTTTGGCTGGTCAGCTTATCCTAATCAAACCAGCCAAATATGTAAATAAGAATCATTATCTTAATTACCTTTCAGAGTATTCAGATAAAAACGCCATTCATCTTCAATCATTTGTGCCAAAGACCGTTTCGGTGTCCAGTTTAAAATACGCTGCGCCTTTTCAATATTGGCACCCAGCTGAGCTAATTCATCATGTTGATAGATTGCAGGCTGTACACGGACCTCAGCCTGAGTGACCGTGGAAATTTCGTCTAGCAAACGTTGAATTGAGGTCAGTTGTGTATACGCAATATTGAATGATTCCAGGCATCCAGACTGAGCTTTTAGCCAATTCAAGGTCATTAAAATCGCATCACACGCATCCAGAACATGTAAGAAGCTACGTTCAACGGTGCCATCCTGCGTTTGAGCCTGATTTTGCAATTCGATACAATCACGTTGCAAAGCAGCCACCTGTAGCGCCAAAGGTACAATATTTTTAGGTAACTGGGTGACATACTCCCCTAGAACGCCGTGCTCGAATGCACCCACGATATTAGATAAACGTAGATTGACGATCTTCCATTCAGGATCGACCTTATAGGTATCCGCAATAATATCTTCGACCATTTGCTGTGAGCGGATATAAGGATTGGCAGAGTTATAATTAAATGCTGTTTCTTCTGAAAGTGCTGGATCAGACTGACCATAGACGGCTAGACTGGAAAGATTGACTAACTGTCTCACCCCCATCCGTTGCATCGCACGTAATAAGCTCATGATACTACTGACATTATCATTATAATATTCGAGTGGTTTTAAAGTAGATTCTTCCAAAGACTTAAAACTTGCCGTATGAATGACGGTATCAATTGAATATTGTTCAAATACTTTATTTAATGCAGGCGTATTCCGTACATCCAGTTTCGCAAAAGGAATATACATGCCTGAAATATACTCCAGACGTTCCAGAGTTTGTAAAGTTGAGTTAGCCAGGTTATCAACAATGACAATCTCTTGCCCATGAGCCAATAAACTCAAGGCAATATGTGAACCGATAAAGCCTAAACCACCTGTCACCAAAATCATTGTATACTTACCTTCTTTTTAATCTGTCCATCATCATTTTGCCTACTATGACCATAGTGAATGTTCAATGAGTACACTACTGTTAATTACTTCTCCGCCTACGTCTGTGATTGCATGGCATGCATTCGGTTTAGCCCAAGCATTACAAAATAAGCATAAGGATTTTCGTGTTTTCTTTTACCAAGACGGTGTTCACGTTGCGAACGATTTACAGTGGTTTCCTGATGATCAACGCAACCTGAAACAGGAATGGCAAAAACTGAGCATTCGACTCCCTGTCTGTGTCAGTGCTGCCCTTGCTCGGGGTATCACTGATGCTGGCAATGCACAGCGTCATTCACTTCAACATCACAACTTGGCACAAGGTTTTGAGCTGGTTGGGCTTGGAGAGCTTGCTGATGCAGTGCAAAGCTGTTCTCGTTTAATTCAATTTTAATTTAAGTTCTTTAATAGAGTGTTGCTTTAAAAAGGTAAATTGTGTGAAATCTGTACTTGTCATCCTAACGCAGCCTAATTTAACGAATTTGCAGACCAATGAAAGTCTGTCTGCAACTATGGTTTTAGCAACCTTTGGTATTTCTGTCAAAGTATTATTAAGAGACGCCGGATTGAGTTTATTGAATAATAAATTAGAATTTGACCAGCTCAAACACGCCTTTAAAATCGCCGCCAACATGGTCGACAGTTTTGAATTCTATGATTTAACCCCAATTCTGGTTGAATATAAAAATCAACAACTTAGCATCATAGAAAACACCGATCAGGAAATTGAATTTATTAATATGAGCCCTGAATTCATCCATTCTTTTGATCATGTCTTGTATTGGTAAGGACTTTTACTATGGAAAATAGTGCTTTATTTTTAATCCAATCGTCCTATAACAATCTCGATAAAATCTGGGAACAGTTAGCACAAATGGCACAATCTGATGACCATATCGTGATTATGGGTGATGCTAGCTTGGCTATTCCAGCGACAGTTTTTAGCCGCTATGCTCATCTCTACTGTCTGGAAAATGAGCTGAGCCTGTTGAGTAATGAGAATCAGGAACATGTTAAAGTGATTGATTACGCAGCATTTGCAGATTTAGTTTTGCAATTTAAACGCTGTATCACCTTAAAATAATTTTTAATCGGATTTATTTAAAATTTACTTAGGCTATTTATGCAATTAGAGTTAGATCAAGACGGTCATCTGGTCGATTACACCATCTGGAACCCTGAAGTGGCTCAGGAACTGGCGAAAACACTGGATTTGGAACTGACCGACTGGCATTTTGAGGTCCTCCATGCCGTACGTCAGTTTTATCAGCAATTCGGGCATTCACCCGCGACCCGCCCATTGATTAAGTTTTTAATGAAGACGGTCGGTCCCGAGATTAATAATGCCGAGTTACAGCAACGGTTTAATACCGGTCTGGTTGCCCGCCATTTAAGCCGTTTAGCGGGCGTACCCAAACCTGCAAACTGTTTATAATCACCTTCAAGCAAATTTCTTGGCACAGGCTACACATATAATTACAGCAACCGTAACCGCAAACATCGCGATGCTGACCTGTTCATGCAGCAGCACCGCAGCAATGATTAGGCCAAATATCGGTTGCAGGAGTTGTAATTGCCCTACAGTGGCAATCCCGCCTTGCGCCAGACCTTTGTACCAGAAAAAGAAACCGATCAGCATACTGAATAACGAGACATAGGCTAAGCCCAGCTTTGCAGAAACTGAAACCTGTGCAAAGTTGACTGGTAAGTAGAGATAGGAAAATAACAACATGATCGGTAAGGTTATGATCAGTGCCCAGCAAATCACTTGCCAGCCCCCTAAATACTTTGATAGCTGCCCACCTTCTGCATAGCCAAAACCACAGAGTAATATGGCACATAGCATGAAAACATCACCATAACCAAATGACCAGGCACCGGTCTGAAACACCATAAAACCAAAAACCAGCGCTCCGCCTAATATCGCAAACAACCAGAATGCGAGATTGGGTCTTTCTCCACCCCGCAATACACCAAAAATCGCAGTCGCCAATGGCAATAACCCCACAAATACAATGGTATGGGCAGCACTGACATATTGAAGAGCTAGCGCAGTAAATAATGGAAATCCAACCACCACGCCAAGGGCGACATAAAATAAGGGCAGCCAGTGTTTTTTTTCAGGTAATTTTTGTCGGGACAATAGAAGCATTGCCAAGCCTAAAAGCCCTGCAATCGCAGCCCTTGCCGCAGTTAAAAAGGTCGGACTAAAATCCATGACTGCCACACGGGTAGCAGGTAAAGAACCTGCAAATATGACCACACCAATAAAACCATTGATCCAGCCACTGCTTAAAGATTTCATTTAAATTCTCCAGATCTATATGCAGAATTTAAACTGTGCTAAGGTGAATGCACCATACACACTACAGTACAATTTCAAATAACTGTACTGGTATAAAATCCAACACAGTCAGGCTCAAACCTATGAAAAGCACGAAAATTGATTCTGTGATACAACATATTCATGATCAGATTAAAAATCGCTCTTTGGTGCCTGGCTCACGTCTTCCTTCCGTACGTGCATTGGCTGCTGTTTTAAACCTGTCTGTATCGACCATTGTAGAAGCATACGAACGTCTGGCGGCACAAGGCCTGATCGAAGCAAAAACAGGTTCAGGCTTCTTTGTAGCCGGACCGCTGGCACCGTTATCAATCTCGGAAATTCATCCTAAAATTGACCGCAATATTGACCCGCTCTGGATTTCCAGACAAGCACTGGAAGCAAAACAAGGGGTACTCAAACCAGGCTGTGGCTGGTTACCCGATAACTGGATGCCGCATGAAAATATACGCAAAGCAATGCGCAAAGTCTCCAGAGCCCATTCACATATTCTGACTGATTATTCCACCCCACTGGGCTTAGCACCGTTACGTGAATTGCTTTCCCGTAAAATTTTGACCAAAGGGATTGAAACCACTCCTAATCAGATTCTATTGACAGACTCCGGCACCCAAGCCATTGATTTAATTTGCCGCTATTTTCTAAAACCCAATGATGTGGTACTGGTGGATGATCCTTGTTATTTTAATTTTCACGCCTTACTCAAAGTTCACCAGATTCAGATCATTGGTGTGCCTTATACGCAAACCGGACCTGATATTGAGGCATTTTCGGAAGCGATTCACAAGCATAATCCTCGCTTATACATTACCAATTCAGGCATTCATAATCCGACCGGCGCCGTACTCACCGCATCCAAAGCCTATCAGGTGTTGAAACTGGTTGAGCAATCTAACCTGATTGTGATTGAAGATGATATTTTTTCAGACCTGGAACTCCACACGGCGCCACGACTCGCAGCACTGGATGGCCTGTCTCGCGTCATTCATATTGGCAGTTTTTCTAAAACTTTATCCGGCGCAGTCCGCACCGGTTATATCGCAACTAAACCAGAATGGATCGAGGATTTAACGGACATCAAGATCGCAACCAGCTTTGGCGGCAATAACCTTTGCGCAGAAATTTTATTTTCAGCTTTAACGGATGGCAGCTATCGTAAATATCTGGATGAATTGAAAATAGATCTGGCAAAAGCCATGGACTCAACTATCAAACAGTTAGAGAAACTGGGCATCAAGCCGTGGGTGAAACCTCAGGCAGGTCTATTTCTATGGTGTGAATTAGCTGAACATCTGGATACGGCACGAATTGCTCAACACTGTTTGGAACAAGGTGTGATTCTGGCACCTGGCAATGCTTTTAGCCAAAGCCAGAATTTTAAAAATTTTATTCGTTTTAATGTGGCGCAATGCCAGGATCCAAAAATTTTCGAGGTGCTATCGCATGCAATTCAGCATGAAATAGCACATCAGCATGGTTGATTATGCACTTTTTTGTTTCTGTTCGATAAAAGCAAAATAGCCCGGACCAGCAGCCACCCGCACATCTTTGACATGAATCGGCTCATCGCATTCTGAACAGATCACTTTCGGGCTAATTTTCTTGCCACAGCTTTTATGCGTAAATTCAAGCGGCTTGCCCAGTCCCATATCCATCCATTTATCTGCCCATTGCACCATCGCCAGAAGGATCGGATACAGATCTAAACCTTTTTCAGTCAGTTGGTATTCAAAGCGTTCCTGTCGGTCGACATACGGCACCTTGATTAAAATCTCATGCTCGACCAGACGTTTTAAGCGTTCTGAAAGAACGTGACGGGTTAAGCCCAGACTTCGCTGAAAGTCATCAAAACGGCGTACACCCATAAATGCATTACGTAAGATGAGCATTGTCCAACGATCACCTAATACTGAAAGCGTCCGAGCTACTGAACATGGCTGATCGCCAATTTCTTCCCATTTCATTATTATCACCTAATCATTTTTTTAAAGTTTTTGCAGACATGGAATCTATGTCTTGAACCGTCATGTTTAGAAACTAAACAATATAAAATATACACTAAACTACCTTATCCATCAGATGCAATATTGGCACTTGGCGAAAAGTGACAATATTCACAAATTTCACTCATTTCTGCTGAACCTTTAATTGCGAATGAATACTCCATTCATTTCCATTCCTGCTTCAGGCTGGATATGCGCAGGAATACGTACCAGACAGTTGGCCTGCATCAGATTACTCAGCATATGCGATTGCTGCTTGGCAAGACTTTTTAGTTTGAGTTGGCCTTGTTCAAAATAGGCATGCATGCGTAAGAATCGCTCACGTGCATCCGACTTCAAATCATGGGTCAGTATTGCGCTAAACCATTCCAGAGATTGAGTCTGATTTTGTAAGGCATCGAATAGAACCTTGCCATACATTTGCATACACACATACACGGCTGCCGGATTACCGGGCAAACCGAGTATATAGCAGTGATGATTGGGAGCCGTATATTCAGCAAAAAATAAAGGCTTGCCTGGTTTTTGCTTGACCTTCCAGAACACCTGTTCAAAGCCTGCTTCAAAGGCACAAGGACGGACGAAATCATAGTCCCCCACAGAAACACCGCCTGTGGTAATAATCACATCATAATGCGGTTTGAGCTGTTCAAAGCATTGTGTCACCTGTTCTGCTTCATCCGCTATATGACGTATTTCTACCGCTAGCCCATAGTCTTGCAACCAGGCTTTTAACAGCGGACCATTGGCATCAAACACTTTGCCAGTCTGTAGATCATCGGGAGTTTCAGCAACTTCATCACCAGTAATCACCACGGCAACTTTGGGCTGTTTAAATACTTCAAGTGTTTTCACGCCTGCCATACTTAAAGCTGCCAAAGCACCGATATTAATGCGCTGACCAGGCTCCGCCAGTTGTTGTCCACACTGCACTTCCTCTCCGATAAAACGGATATCGGCCTGAGCCTTGATATGCTCAGTCAAACGGATCAGGTACTCGCTTTCAACATGTACAATTTCTTGCCGAGCGACATGGGTGGTTCCTTCAGGGATTTTCCCGCCAGTAAAAATACGAACGGCTTGTCCATCCCTAAGCTCTACATCAGACTCACTACCCGCTTTAATTTCGCCAATCACCGAGAAAGTCGCGTCTTGCAAGTTTTCACTCACGCTATGGATTGCATAGCCATCTACTGCACTTTGTGAGAAGCTCGGTAAATTCACCTCAGAAACAATAGCTTGAGCCAGATAACGATTGAGACACTCGCCCAAAGGCAAGGTCTCAGTGGCTAAGATTTTGGTTTGAGCTTGGATCAATGCGAATGCATCATCAATACTGATCAAGCCTTTTTCAGCACCACATCCAGACATTATTCATAACCTCCCGGATGTGGTAAGTCTCGGCAGACATCAAAAATATGTACCAATGCAGGTAAAATCGCTGCCATGGACTCACTGGCACCGCCGCGACTGCCCGGCAAAGTCACCACCAACGAACGATCAATAAACCCTGCAACACCACGTGACATCGCCGCATAAGGCGTGCGCTTCTGACCAAATGAACGTGCCGCTTCCATCAGACCATCCAGTTTTCTTTCCAGCAGCGGCTCAAGCGTATCCACCGTAATATCACGCTTGCCAATCCCTGTTCCACCAACCGTCATGATGCAGGCATAGGATTGGGTAAGTTCTAGAACCAGATCTTTTAACTGGTCAGATTCATCAGGCAGAATTTGATAATGAATCGGATCAAAGCCCGCTTCGGTCAAGGTCTCAACCACGGACTTACCAGCCGTATCCGGTTTACGTCCCGCAGCCACGGTATCTGAAAGCACAATCACAGCCGCAGAAACAGGCTGACGCAAGGTGCGTTTAAAATGAGATTTACCGCCCTTTTTCTTCAGTAACTTGCATTGATCCAGACACAACTCTTCAGGTTCACAATGCGGTTTTAGCATGTCATACAGGGTTAATCCGGCCAGACTGGCAGCCGTCAAAGCTTCCATCTCAACACCTGTCGGTCCGATGGTTTCAACTGTGGTTAAGATCACTACATGATCATCCTGCAGCTCATATTCCACATCAGCACGATAAATTGGTAAGGGATGACACAGCGGAATCAGCTCATCTGTGCGTTTCGCTGCCAAGATGCCCGCAATACGCGCGGTTTTTAAAGCATCGCCTTTTTCGGTATTTCCATCACGCAGTAACTGAATACAATGGGCGGGTGCATGTAAAATTGCTTGTGCTTCTGCTACACGGTAACTTTCGGGTTTCATCCCAACATTTTTCATTTTAACTTCCTGAGACTTTATTCGTGTGTATGCGCATGTGTGCAATTTTCTGAATGATGAACATGTTGATGCCGCTCAGCCTGAGACGTTGATTCAGCTGTATCTTTACGGATACAACAGCCTTCCACATAGTGACTGGTGCCATCCATGAAAAACTCTTCTTTCCAGATCGGAACCTCATGTTTGACCCGTTCTACAGCTTCTTCACAGGCCTGAAAAGCTTCACGGCGATGCGCGGCATAGGCAATGGCAATAATTGCAGTTTCGCTGACCTCTAGATAACCGATACGATGCATCACCCGCACATAAGAAACCTGATATTTGTCTTTGACTTGCTGTTCGATTTCACGAATCATCTTTTCAGCAACGGGCGTATATGAGGTATATTTCAAGGCCTTGACTGCTTTACCTTCATGATGGTTACGCACTGTGCCGATAAAAATATCAATCCCCCCACATTCAGGAAAGGAATGAATGGGATCAAAGCTGTCAAGGCTTAGCGCCTGATCCTGTACTCGGGCAAATTCACGCATATTTAGCCTCCTGCTACTGGCGACAACAGTACTAAAGTACAAGATCTATCTAATGCGGTTTGACGCGTCACAATATCTTCTCCTATTGCGCAGGCACATTTTTCCATGGCCTGATCAGCCTCAGGATAGAGCTTTACTATCCGGGTCAATACATCTTTGACACTTTGATTTTCTGCAAACTCGAATGCTAGCGCCTTGGGCAACAATCGTTCAATTGCGCCAAAAGCTTCAATTTTGATCTCAATGGTTTGCATATTTACTCCAGATCACATGCGGGTTTAACCGCCCAGCATATGCATACTGATTTTACGGGTGTGTTGCTGTTGTATGGCATGATATCCTTGGGCTTTATGCCAGATATATGGCTTAATCTGTTGGTCAAGCTGCTGCCATATAGACTGCTTTGGCTCATTATTCTGCTTAATTAAATCTTGTAAATAAGGCTTAATATTTAAGCCCTGTTGAGCAAACAGACAGTTATACAGTTCACCTTGAGCCGTTAAACGGATTCGATCGCAATCGCCACAAAATGAATGGCTAATGGTCGAAATAATACCAAGTGGATAATCGCCATCGAGTTGATAGATCCGTGCAGGCTCATGCTGCTGTGGTAAAAGCTGAACCTCATAATGTGGCTGGAGTTGCGCTAAAATTTCCGCTTCAGTGACCACCGTATCATTCGTCCAGTGCCGATCACCATCCAGTGGCATAAACTCGATAAAGCGCAATGGAATGTTCTGTTGTTTTGCCCACTGTACCATCGGCAAAATCTGGTCATCATTTTGACCTTTCATTAACACGCAATTGAGTTTAAATGGCAGCCGAACCTTTCTTGCGGCCTCTATACCATCGAGTACGGGTGCAAGTTCCTTTTTGGTCAGTTGCTTGAACTGGGCCGGATTCAGGCTATCCAGACTGATATTAAGATCGTCTAAACCCGCCTGTTTCAAAGCTTGTGCGTACTTCGCCAGATAATGGGCATTGGTGGTGATTGAAATCCGTTTTAAGCCGAACGCTCTTAGCCTTTGTAAATCAGCAATAAAATGCACCACGCCCTGACGCATTAACGGCTCGCCACCCGTGATACGAATATTCTCGATGCCTTGCCCGACCATATATTGGCAAAAGACGAATAAGGCTTCGAAACTGAGCAAATCCTGTTTTTTCATCCATTCAGGGTGCTCAGGCATACAATAAATGCACTTGAAATTGCAGCGATCGGTCACGGAAATCCGTAACTTACGCTTAATACGACCATACTGGTCCTGAAGAACCGGTAAAGTCGTTTCAAGTTTTTCATGTTTCATCATACGCACTCATTTGTAGATCTTTTAACTGGCCCAGCACAAGTTCTGTGCAGGCTTGTTGATGTATTGAATCAAAGTATTTTTTATTACAGCAATAATTATTCCAATCACATCCTGTGTTCAAGCTTGCTGCTGCTGATTCATACAAAGCAGCAACACATTCAATTTACGCATAAAAATATCTGATGTCTTGCATATTTTTGTTCAAAATTGCATGCACTATTTTCAAGCAATTTGCTCAACAGTGATTAAATTTGGTGCATCATTATAATAAAATCAATACCCTGATCGTCTAAAACGTTACTGGCTGCAAACGTACAGGTACATATTTATGGTAGGGCGTCTTGGATAACGGAAGGTCAAGACCTTTTATCTGAATTCAAAAAATCTATGGATAGCCGCATGACTTTGAGATGGTAAGCTTATAACAACTTAATATAAGACAATTTAAGTTACAATTATGATAACAAACCACGCATTAATATATTGAGGTTTATTATTTTTTATAAAAATTTAAAAAAGCCAAAACTCAATCTAGCATTATAGGAATAAAATTTTATTAAAATTCATACAATTACACTTTCACAAAAGTATTTTAATCTAAAATAAAAAGGGCTTTTCATGTTTATGTAAAAGCCCTTTTATATGAGACATATAATAACAAACTGACCTAAAAATGATTACTCAATCACAAAATACTCATCAATATATTAACTTCTTATGTTTTATCAACAGGTCTTTTTTCTCGTTATATAACTTCTCATTAATATCTTTTGATTGAAACATTTTGCTTCTTTTAATCATATATTCAGGTTTGTAATTTCCTTCCTGATCATAATTGGCAGGATTAAATTCAGGAAAATCATCATAATAGTCAGATACTTTTTGCATATTCATCTCCTTAGACTCAATACAGTTTATTAAAAATTAATATATTGAAGTATGTACTACAACAGAGCCATGCACTATATAAATCTTAAATACCCAAACATTCTATATGAGAAATGTAAGAAAAATTTACGATGTATTACAAACATTACTAATGTAAATTACGTTCTGCTTATGTTTGCTTATTGACAACTCAACTATTATAAATTTTTTATCGTTCTATAATAAAATAAAATGGTAATAAGAGATATTAAAATTGAACAATAGAACAGATAAAATAAGTTCAGCCTCAGATTATTTAACCTGTCTGAGAGATAAGCTTAGCTCGAATAATAA
Organism: Acinetobacter sp. WC-323; assembly: GCF_000314615.1. NCBI lineage: Bacteria > Pseudomonadati > Pseudomonadota > Gammaproteobacteria > Moraxellales > Moraxellaceae > Acinetobacter > Acinetobacter sp. WC-323. The sequence goes on along the minus strand of NZ_AMZS01000068.1, from coordinate 80,937 downwards.
TAAGCCATGCCTATTTCTGGATATAGATGGGACTTTATCGGATTTCCAATTAGATCCTAATGATTGCTATATTCCATCGAGTACTTTAGATATTATAAAAAAAATAATATTAGAACAAATTCCGGTGGTCGCAGTAACGGGACGGGATATTGAATCTGCACGTAAACTATTTGAAATGATTGATCTTCCGATTGCTGCATTACATGGCTTAGAAATATATCTAGGTAAAGAAAAACAATTAAAAACATCGAAGAATTTTTTAGAAATTTCTTATATTTACAACATATTAACTAAAGCATGTAGCTCTTATCCTGATTTACTGATTGAAAATAAGACCTCTTCAATCGCCTTACATTATAGAAAAGCGCCTGAACTGGAAAATATTGCAAAAAAAATAATATTGGAAACCCAGCAAGTATTTCCTCAGCTGAAATTAATTCAAGGCAAATTCGTTTATGAGTTAATTCCCGCACAAGCCAATAAAGGTCTGGCAATTAAGGAAGTTTTAGCGCACCTCAAGCAACAAGATGCTTATGCACCAATTTTTATTGGCGATGACGTTACGGATGAAGATGGCTTTTATGTTGTCAATCAGATTGAACAAGGCATTTCAATCAAAGTAGGCCAAGGATTGACCCATGCCAGATACCAACTTGAAGACACAAAACAAGTTCATGATTTTTTAGAATTATTTTTAGAGCATGTTCAAAACCATGACAACAATATCAACAACATTAAGGGCAACAACAACTTAGGTGGAGAGAAAATATGTCTAAATTAATTATTTTATCCAATCGTGTCAGTATTCCAAACGGGCAAAAGGCTTCGGCAGGTGGACTTGCTGTGGCAATACAAGATGCTTTAGATGATATTGGCGGTGTATGGCTTGGATGGAACGGAGAAAGAGTCGATACACCAGATGAGGTACAGTTTAATTTACTTCGTAAAGATGACGTTGAATATATCACCTGCCCTTTAACTGAGTCGCAATATTCAGATTATTATGCCGGATTTGCCAATAATACACTTTGGCCAGCCATGCATTATCGTTCTGACCTGATTGAATATAAATCATCGGAGTATGAAGGTTATCAGCAAGTTAATTTTTTATTCGCTCAAAAACTTGCAGAAATTGCAGAACCCGACGATACCATCTGGGTGCATGACTACCACTTCTTAAGCGTGGCAAAATATTGCCGTGAATTGGGTATGCAAAACAAGATTGGATTCTTCCTGCATATCCCTTTTGCTCCTTTATTTATCTGGCAAAAAATTCCGTGTGCACAGGCATTAATTGAAGACTTGTGCCAGTACGATGTGGTGGGTCTGCAAACCGAAAAAGATCAGAAAGTATGTATGCAAGTCTGCACATCCTTATTGAAAGCACAAAAAATTCAGCAGACTTTATTAAGCTATCATCAACGTTTGACCATGATTAAATGCTATCCGATTGGGGTCAATCCAACAGCCATCCAAAAAGCAGCCCAACAGTTTATCGATGTTCAGGATTTCATTACCCGTCCTGTGGAACTGAATGCCGCGAAAACCATTATTGGCGTCGACCGGATCGATTACTCAAAAGGTTTGCTGGAACGCTTCCTGTCCTATGCAGAATTTTTAGAGCAATATCCTGAATATCATCAACATATTCAACATTTGCAGATTGCTTGCCCGTGTCGTCTGGAAGTCCCTGCTTATCAACGTTTATTTGAGCGTTTTAAAATTAAGATCGAGATGATTAATCAGGAATTTGCCCAAGAAGACTGGCAACCGGTGGAATGTATCTATGATGCAATGAAACATCATCACTTGATGCAAATCTATCGTCAGGCCGATGTGTGCTGGATCAGTTCAATTCGTGACGGCATGAATCTGGTGGCAAAAGAATATATTGCGGCACAGAATCCGTCTAATCCAGGCGTGTTAATTTTGTCTAAATATGCAGGCGCCGCCGAACACATGTCAGAAGCCATTCTGGTAGACCCGACCGATAAAACGGCGATGGTCACTGCCTTAAAAACAGCGCTGGAAATGCCGCGACAAGAACGTATTTCACGCTACAAACAACTGATGAAAGGTTTAAAAGATTTTGATATTAATGACTGGCGCAATGCATTTCTTAGTGACTTACAGTACAAAACCGCTTTACAGGATTTCAGATTTATGGGAATGCGTAACGTTAATCCGATTTATCAAAATTTATAACCGCCATTTAGCAAGCAACTGGCAATATCCAGATATTGCCAGTTCAATTTTATCTGTATCTTATTTCACGTAAGTCCAACGATTTAATGCCACAATCAGCAATAATACGCCTGATAAAGCCATAAAAACCGTACTTAACCCGAACAGCTCAGCAATCATTCCAATCATAGCAGGCCCGACCAGTATGCCTGTATAGGCCAATGTTGACACACAAGACAGTGCGACTGCGCTTGTCATGACTGTCTGACGTCCGGCACGTGAAAACATGATCGGTACGATATTGGAACATCCTGCACCAACTAAAGTATAGCCCAGTAATACCAGCCACCAATGCGGTGCAATACTGACCAGCGCCAAACCCAAGGCGGCACAAATCGCGCTATAGCTGAGCAGTTTTTTCTCACCGAAATAGCGGATCAGAGTGTGTCCGGTAAAACGTCCTGTGGTCATGGCAATCGCAAAAAAGGTATAGGCCAATCCTGCAAAGGCAGCATTTACCCCATATTCATGGGTTAAATAAATCCCGCTCCAGTCCATTGCTGCGCCTTCCATCATAAAAATGATAAAGCAAGCCAACCCGATCAGCACAATCAAAGGTTGTGGCAAACGCTGGAGAAGCGACTTTTTAACGGTCGAGGATGCTTCTGGTACTGTATTTTCCACCGCTTTGATACTGAGTGGCGCTAAAAGAACGGCGATCAGTACCAACAGCAAGCTCACTGCCAGCGCACTCACCAGCGGTGAAACACCCAAGGCCAGTAATGCAGTAATGGTCAGTACGCCAGCCAATCCGCCCAGACTGGCCATCCCATGAAAGCCGGACATCAGCGATTTCAGGCTGTTCTTCTCGACCACCACAGCCTGGATATTAAGCGCAACACCCAAGCTTCCTGAGGCCGTGCCAAATAAGAATAAGGAGATGGCCATCATTAAAGGGGTACTGCATAAACTCAGGCTTGGCAGCAAAACGGCGAGCAACAATAAAGCGAAGCCAATCGGTACACGGCAGCCAATACGCTGGACGATTTTGCCCGTCGCAGGCATAGCCAGCATGCCACCTAAGCCACCGCATAACAACAACAAGCCGAAATCTGCATGATTAAAATGCAGACGCTGTTGCGCAAAAGGGATCAGCGGTGCCCAGGCAGCCGTAGCAAAACCCAAGCCGAAAAAGCTGAAGCGAGTTGAAAGACGTTGAGCACTTAATTGAATTTCAGGATCAACAAGGGCAGCTCTGGAAAAAAGGATCATTTAATACCATCCACACAAATTAACTCAGATCTTCCATCTCAGATAAATCTCCATAGAAAAACCCCTGTGGATCTATAGAGCAGTTCTATAAATTCACAGAGGCTTTTATGGCGAAATTATACACAAAATTACATGAAAAACATCTTTTTTTACAAATATAAAATTATTAAATTTCAAATACTTAATTTCACATTTACAATAAAATTAAGCTGCTTATTTCTAAGGCTTTTTTGATTTTCCTACACATATTCAATCATAAATCGAAGCATATTCATGGCTTAATTAGCATGTATATAAAATTGCGAAGCATGTTGTTTGTATAAGAAAAGTTTCAGATCAACCTTACAAAGCTTCATTTTTCTAAAAGATAAAAAGCTGCCGCTGAAAAGCAAAAACCCCTGCCAGCGCAGAGGTTTTATTTGTTTATTTTAACCACACCCATTTAGATTTTGGCATGGGTGCCATATTTATCAATCATGATTGAACTGGCTTCATTCAGTCCGCGGACGGTGACATCAACGCCATTTTTCTGGAATTTACTCACTACAGTATCCAGCATTGCCACTGAAGTCACATCCCAGATATGCGAATGGGTTAAATCGATAACCACCTCTTTTACCCCTTCTTTAAAGTCAAAACATTGCAAGAACTTTTCGGATGAACTAAAAAAGATTTGTCCATGCAGTACATATAAACGTGCCGGACCTTCAAATGAGGTCTTCACATGAATATCATTTTCCAGTTTATTGGCTAAGAACAATGCCGATAGCAGCACACCGGTTAATACCCCTAAAGCCAGATTATGTGTGGCCACCACCACGGCAACTGTTGCGATCATCACCACATTACTACTCTTTGGATTGGAACTGAACTGGGTAATCGACTTCCATTCAAAGGTACTGATCGAAACCATGATCATCACAGCCACCAAAGCCGCCATAGGAATGACTTTGAGCCAGTCACTCAGAAACACCACCAGAATGAGTAAAAACACACCCGCACAAAAGGTCGATAATCTGGTCAGTCCACCTGATTTTACATTAATCATGGATTGACCAATCATGGCACAACCGGCCATGCCGCCCATGAAGCCCGAGGCGATATTGGCAATACCCTGCCCTTTACACTCTTGAAACTTGTCGCTGGGCGTATCGGTCATTTCATCGACAATCGTGGCGGTCATCATCGATTCCAGCAGGCCGACTACCGCCATGGGAATGGAATAAGGCAGGATGATCAACAATGTTTCAAGGTTTAAAGGAATATCAGGTAACAAAAACACCGGCAGCGTATCTGGTAATGCGCCCATATCGCCAACTGTTCTGAGATCCAGCCCCGTAGACATTGCTATCAGGGTAATGATGATAATGCACACCAATGGTGATGGCAGCAGCTTTCCGAGCTTCGGAATCAGGGGAAATAAATAGATAATGGCCAAACCGAGGGCAACAAAAGCATATACATGCCATGTCACATGCATCAGTTCCGGTAACTGGGCCATAAAAATCAGAATGGCTAAGGCGTTGACGAAACCGATAACCACAGATTTCGAAACGAAGCGCATCAACTTGGCCAGTTTGAGATATCCGGCAATAATCTGGAATACACCTGTTAGAATGGTGGCTGCCAGTAAATACTGCAGTCCGTGTTCCTTGACCAACGTGACCATCAATAAAGCCATGGCACCTGTTGCAGCAGAAATCATGGCTGGACGACCGCCGACAAATGAAATCACCACCGCAATACAGAAAGAAGCATACAGGCCAATTTTTGGATCGACACCCGCAATAATGGAAAATGCAATCGCTTCTGGAATAAGTGCCAGACCGACCACAAGCCCGGACAAAATATCCCCGCGAATATTGGAGAACCACTGTTCCCGAACATTGGATAACATAGAAATAGCCTATTGATATATTTTTAAATAAAGGCCAGTGATGTGATATATACATGCACACGACTACACCACATCACTAGTCAAAGTGATGAGTTAATTTTCAAGCAAGAGAAATCAACTAGGGTGGCGTAAGCTGCATAAGATGAATGAACAGATCAGAATGAATTGTGGCGCTAGCCTAACATAGGGATAACATGATGTCTAACCGTATCTTCACGTCCTTAAATGGCCACCTCCTGTCTATTTAAGCAAAAAAATACCGCCTATAAAGACGGTACGCTGCAGTCCAGCGATTGCAGAAGTATGAGGGGTTCGGAGCCTCATACTTCTTTAGCACAACTTGTTTAACTCATTGAATGTTGTTTGAATTCTTCACTTTTAAAATAGGAGACCAATTCGTCATAGCAATCCTCTGGCTGCGGACGAACCGGTTTCTGAATTTCATAATGAACCGTAAATTCAGGTGGAATATTTTCCAGAATTGGAGGAAGCTTTTTCTTACCGCCAATGGTGATTCTTTCAATAAAACCTGCTAACCATAAAATGAATTCATCCCGATGTTGATGATGTGGCACCAGGCTAACATCAATATTCAGGGCATCTTCACGTAGCGGCTTTTGGAAACCTTCCTGAAAATCGATATACTGGTACAGCAATTTCATTTCTGTCCCCTTGATTTCCTCGCGCACTTCTTTAATTAAAAAATTTAAATACTCAACAGGTTTTTGCGTAAATTTTTTTTCATCTTTAAACTTGTTATACACTTTTTCCGCTATACGCAAATATTGTGGCATTTGTTATCTCCTCCATATTTTCTACACAGGGTAAATTATGGAGATATCCTAGTTATCATTTGTAATGATTGTTTAGTTTTATTTTTACTATGTAACTGTAATGTATAAGGAAAATCCTGAGCGGCCGACTCAGGATTCGGCTAGAACCGCACTTTAAACAGTGACTCTTTTAACACTTTTGAATCTTTATGATATCGGTTAGGTTATTTCCGCTTTCCTGTTCTTTATGTTGATAAACAATTTGTAATATTTGCTGACTTTCTAAATTTTTTAGAAAATGAAGAATATTTTGCATCTCATCGATGCCATAGCCGTATCCGATGAATAAAAACTCACCTATACCCAGTCGGGTTATACTCTGTTCAAGCTTTTGTATATTATTCATTGTCCTCTCCAACCCATAAACCAGCGCTGTGTATATAATAGAACAAAGAGATCAATTAAAAATATGGCTTATACATTTTATTAACAACTCATATTCAAGTATAATTAATAATACATGTAACTTTACAAAAAAACATTTTTAAATAATTCGATCTAATAATTCTTATGTTTATTTAAATCGGCTATAGGGAAGCCTCAACAAAACTACAATAATGATTTTAATTTTTTATAAATATAATTTATATTCGTAAAGCCAAGTTAATAATAAATACGTTTATTAAAACCCAGTTACTGCTACTGTTGAAGTACATGCAACAGCTGCTCTAAAATCAGCAAAAATTTTAGCAAACGATAAGCCAAAGCAATCCCGCTCCTATCAGGGTGAAACAACTAGTGAAGCGTATACTTATAGAGATGAGACAACCAAGCTAATTCTCGCTCAATGCTGAGTAGCACCTAACAAAGAATTTGCCGGAACAACTTTGAAGTTACATGTGATAATAGTGTTAACAATTTAACAAATAAATTTAGTTAAATCTTACATTTATTCAGGTTTACTAGAGATAATGCTGATGACTTGAAGAATAAGCTCCAATGACATATCAAAATGAAATACAGACTTTAACCCATCTTGCTACCACCTTTCGCGAAGCGTTGGATCACGTAACCAATGGTTTTATTACTGGTGCATTTAGTAAATTTCCCAAGGAATGTGGTTCAGATGCTTGTGAGCTGTTGCAGTATTATTTACTTAATGTACATTATATCAAGTCTGATTATCGGGTGGGAAAAGTTCAGATTTCTTCACGCACACCAGAAATCGCGCACTGTTATCTGGTGGTCAATGGGGTCATTCTGGATATTACCGCCGATCAGTTTCATAAAGAATGGTTCCCTAAAGTCATCGTTAGTGAAAGTGCGCAGTATCCTTTAACCCCTTATTTTAAATATGTTCGCAGTAAATCAGGACAAGATTTGATTCCATTAAATCCTTACTTACAGTCTATTTATGACCAAGTGGTAAAATATCTGGAAAGAAAATAGCTTTAACTTTCAAATAAGCGATTCGAGTATAAAACGATATGATCGTTATTTTATACTCGAATATTCCTCAACTTATTCAAAGCCCGATTAAAAAAATATCAGCGCTAGGCTAAGAGCAAACTATTTCACTTTGCTGATCCGGCAAAGACATCATTTGTAAATGCTCAAAAAATTGATGCATATTGCTTGCCCATTTGTTTGTATCAAGATCGGCAATAAGGTAAGTGTGCATGTCTTCAAGCAAATCTATAGCGTGAATGTGCACCCGCTGGGCAAAATGCGATTGCTGTACATAACTGATCGGTAGAATCGCAAGTCCCACATCCAGACTGACACAACTAACAATGCCATCCAGACTTCCCATTTCAATGATGTTGACTGCCGGAAGATGGTATGAAGACAGAAATAAATCGATTGCTTTGCGATAGCTGCAACCTTGCTTAAAGGCAATAAATTTCTTTTGCAGCAGATATTCTTTGGAAAGTTGTGGGGGTGCTTTTTTTGAAGAAATTAACACCAGCTTCTCGGTCCAGACATGAAAATTAAACATGCCTTCAATCGGGGCATGATTGGCAACAAATGCACAATCCAGTTTTGAAGCTTTCACCAAATCAATCAGTTCCCTGCTGGGTGCAGTTGATAAGGCAAAAGGGAAATCAGGCGTAGATTCTTGTAAGTCCCGAAATAAGGCTGGAAGCCTGACCGCCGCCGTTGTCTCCATACTGCCAATCTCTAAAGGGAAATTGGCAGCAAGCTGATGATGAGCAAATGTCTCCAGCAGCTCTTTTTGTAAGTGGAGTATTTTTTCTGCATAGCCATATAACTGCATACCCGCTCGGGTGGGCTGCACCGGATTTTGCCGATGTAACAACTCAACCTTCAGTTCTGTTTCCAGTTTTTTGATATGGCTGGTGACGTTGGACTGCACCGTATGCAGGGCCTTCGCCGCTTCAGAAAAGCTACCTAGCTTTACCACCCACATAAATATTTCTAAAGACTTAATCTGCATCGCTATCACTATTAAAGATAGTTGGTATCAATTCAAATCATTTTACATGATTAACTTCTGTTGTTTAAATCTTATTGAATTTTTCAGGATCTAGAGAAGATAAAGCATGAACGCTTCTAAACTTGTATTTTTAATCTGTATTTTAAGCGGTTTGAGCTATGGGCTGTTTTTAGTGGACACCAAAGTGTTTGGCAAAGCACGGTCCTTAGATCACCTCAACTCTCGTGATTAAATTGTGGTATTGAAAAAATGAGCAGGATGAATACAGTAATCTCCAAGCAAGGCCCGCTTAAATCAGCATTCAGTGCAGCACTGGTAATGGCGATTGGCATGGGTTTTGGCCGCTTTGCATTTACGGCAGTCTATCCATATATGATTACGGAAGGCATCTTGAGTTTACATAGTGCCAGTATCGCGGCATCGGCCAATTATGCAGGCTATTTATTCGGGGCTTTATTCGCAATTAAGATTGAGTCACAGCATAGCTATGCCACCTCAGTATTTGCCACTATAGGTACGACACTTTGCCTCATCCTGCTTGCTTATCTGGATTCAGCTTCGGTGATTATTTTTATTCGTGGTCTTGCCGGTGTATTGAGTGCCTTCGCCATGGTTTCAGCCTCGTTATGGCTGTTAGAACAACAGAAACAAAGCCATCAAGCCCCTATTTTATATGCTGGTGTAGGGCTTGGGATTGCCTTGTCCGCTGAACTTTTGGTTTTTGGTACACAACTGGGTTGGCAGAGTAAAAGCTTATGGTTATTTCTTGGCGCATCGAGTTTGATACTGGGTTTCGTTGCTATTGCAGGGTTATCCCGAGCTCAGCCCCAATCAGCTTTCGAATCGAGTCTATCTCATAGCTATGCTAAAACACCCAAAGCTATATCATTGATTATGATCTATGCCTTGGCAGGCTTTGGCTACATTATCACGGCGACCTATTTACCCTTGCTGGTCAGACAGGCTTTACCAAATATTGAGGCGGCGCACATCTGGGCAATCTTCGGCTTGGGTGCGATTCCTTCCTGTTTTTTCTGGCATTATCTCCATGACAGACTGGGGACACGAGTCGCTTTATCTTCTAATCTGGGATTACAAGCCATCGGTGTAGTATTACCCATCATTATCCCCACTGCTTTGGGTTATCTATTAAGTGCATTACTGGTAGGTGGAACTTTTATGGGAACGGTGACCATTGCCATGCCGGTGGCACAGCGAATCACGTGTCAAAGCCAAAGTAATTTAATTGCCATCATGACCGTGGTGTATGGCCTCGGTCAGATCATTGGGCCAATCACGGCAAATACCCTATTCACCATCTACCATACGCTCAACAGTTCACTCATCACCGCAGCGACTGCATTATTGATTGCAACCCTAATGAGCCTTAAATCAACTAAGACGATTCATTAAGCTGAAAACAGAGGATTTAAAAAACCTTCATCTGCTTGTATTGTTGTAGCTCATCCAAGGAGTTAATGCTATGACAAAACAGGCTCTGCTTCTGAAATGCCACCGTCTGCGCCTCCAGTTGTTGGAAACAAGGTCGCAAGCTCAATTTATTCTCAGTGATTGCTTGTTCCAGCACAGGTAGACTGTCACGCTTTAGCAAACAAAATGGATATAACCCATCTCCATTGATTGTGACATAGGCCACCTGTGCTTGAGGAGTCTTGTGCAAAGCTCGATGCAATTTGGCTAAAACCTGATTGGGAATATAAGTCACATCACAGGGGATAAATAATACATGGTCAACTTTAACATGCGACCATGCGCTTTTCATGCCCATTAATGGACCTAAAAAACCGGCTTGATCATCCGCATAACATTGAATATCAGCTGCAATTTGCTGGTAAATCGAACGGTCACGATGGCTATTCACCCAGACCTGCTGGACCTGATGCTTAAAGTGCTCAGAAATTTTTAACAGTTGAATCTGATCATCAAACTGTTGCAACAGCTTGTTCACGCCATTCATTCGACGCGCTTGCCCTCCCGCCAAGATCACCAGATCTGTAGCGGGATATTCGATATTCATGCTTCTGCCTCCAGTTGACAGGTTTTAATCAAGCCGCGTATCTCAGGTAAACAAGAACCACAATTTCCACCCGCTTTTAAACAGGCCGTGACTTGTTTTTCATGGGTGATATTTTGCGTTTTAATGGCTTCGATAATCTTATTTTTACCCACTTTAAAGCAACTACAAACCAGTGGTCCATCATTATTTGCAGCAGACATCGGCATACCCGCCAGCAACGCTTTACGATGTAAGGCACTTAATCGTTCACGTTTGAAAAGACTCGCCACCCAATCCCGATTTGGCAATAGCTCCGCCGGTGCAATATATAAACTGGCAATCAGGATACCGTCTTTTAAAATCACACTATGACTGAGTTGCGATGAAATATCCTCCAGACTTAACCATTCATAGTTTTCATCGACAAAAGGCAATAAGCTTTTTAGATTTTTTTGGGTCTTATCAAGACTGTGACGATCGGCAAGTTCATAACGCATTGCTTTTGCCGTTTTGATCTTGGTCCACCATGCACAACGTTGTAAAGATGCTTTAATCTGATGTTCAAAGCCTTCCCTTACATAGAGCACCCCTTGCCAAGTGGTATGGAAGGGCTGAATCGCCACAGGCGTATGTTTAAACTCTGGCTCACCTGAAATCGCATCCACCACTGGATTGACCACTTTACCAATCCGCGCATCCGAAGCGACTTGCTCAGTCCAGTGAATCGGCGCAAAGATTTGACCACGGCGTACGCCCTGTGCCAAGGTCACCCGCAGTACGCAACGGCCCCATTGCGAGCGAACTTCAACCAAAGCTTTATCACGGATACCAAATTTTAATGCATCATTCGGATGAATCTCACAAAATGGTTCAGCACGATGCGTGGTAAGGTTTGCGGATAAACCGGTACGGGTCATGGTATGCCATTGGTCACGAATCCGTCCCGTGTTCAACACCAATGGATAATCTTCGGAGATGGCATGCACTGGATCGATGGCAACAGTTGGAATCAGTTTGGCTTTTTGGTTTTTATGGCTAAAACTGCCCCGATCAAATAACTGCTCCACCGCGATGCTTTGACCTTTCTCCCACACAGGCCATTGGGTTGGACGTAAATGGTTATATTCATCCAGACTTAAATTCATTAACCCTTTTAAATTGAAATAACGGAAATTTTCAACTTGGTCACGTTGATCAACACTGGCATTTTGATAGGCCGATAAAGCTGCGTGTTCATTAAAAATGTCACAGGCATTACTAAACTCAAAACCCGTAAAACCGAGTTTTTTTGCAACTTCGGCAACCGCCCACCAATCCGCTTTGGCTTGCTTGGGCGGATTTAAAAAGGCACGTTGCCGCGAAATACGGCGCTCAGAATTGGTGACTGTGCCATCTTTCTCCCCCCAACCCAACGCAGGTAACAACACATCGGCATAGGCTGTGGTATCGGTATCTGCACAAATATCAGAGACCACCACAAACTCACATTTTTCCAATGCACGTTTGACTTGGTCGGCATCGGGTAAGCTCACCACTGGATTGGTCGCCATAATCCAGATGGCTTTGATTTTGCCACTCTCTACCGCTTGAAATAGATCCACTGCTTTTAAGCCCGCTTGTTTGGCTATCACAGGACTGTTCCAGAAGCTTTGCACCAGATGTTGATGTGACGGATTATCCAGATCCAGATGTGCTGCCAGCATATTGGCCAATCCCCCCACCTCACGACCGCCCATGGCATTGGGTTGACCGGTCATGGAAAATGGCGCTGCACCTAATTTACCAATTTTTCCAGTGAGTAAATGACAGTTGATAATACTATTGGCTTTATTCACGCCTTGAGAGGACTGATTGACCCCCATCGAAAACAGGGTGATCACCTTTTCGGTTTGCGCAAACTTATCAAAAAACAGCTGTAATTTTTCTGCAGAAATTCCGGTACGTTTCACCAAAGCATTAACATCTTGCTCGCTTCCACTCGCTGCTAATAAAGCCTCTAGCCCCTCAGTGTAAGTCTCTACAAAATGATAGTCGGTGTAATCATGATGATAAAGATGCTGCAACAGGCCATTAAATAGGGCCACATCCTGACCAGGTAATATCGGTAAATGTAAATCCGCTTGCTCGCAAGTGCTGGTAAAACGGGGATCGACCACCACCACAAATAAATCCGGATTGTTGCTCTTGGCTTGCATGATACGTTGATACAAGACAGGATGACACCAGGCGGTATTGGAACCAACCAGCACTACCATATCGGTATGTTCAAAATCTTCATAACTGGCAGGGACAATATCTTCACCGAAGGCACGTTTATGCGCTGCAACTGCAGACGACATACATAGGCGTGAATTGGTATCAATATTGGCTGTGCCCAAATAGCCTTTTACAAACTTATTCACCACATAATAGTCTTCAGTCAGCAACTGTCCTGAGACATAAAATGCAACGCTGTCTACTCCATACTGATCAATACAAGCTTGAAACTGGTCTGCAATTTTCTCGATGGCCTGATCCCATGTCGTCACTTGACGATGGTTTTTACGGCCAAACATCGGATGCAAGACACGGGTTTCCAAGCCTAATGTATCTGCCAGATTACTGCCTTTAATGCAGAGCCGTCCAAAGTTGGAAGGATGATCCAGACTTCCTGCAACTTGTACTGTTGTGCCATGCGTTTTATGTTGGACACTGACTTCCACACCACAACCCACGCCACAATAGGGACATGTTGTTTTTGTTATGATTGTTTCTGCTTGATCGGAGCGACTGTGTTCTAAATTTTGAATACTGTTCATGACTGCCCCTTTTACCTAGTTAATCCGCTGAACTTTACACTCAACTAAAAAATCATTCTGAGTTCTTCTCCAGTTTCAGCTTAGGGATAAACTTTCTAAAACTAGATTTTTCTCATCACACACTATCGTGACAGGCGGCATGGATGCCGCCTTGTTGAGCTGCGGTAACAAGGATGTACCGTCAGCTCAACAAAGGATTTTTGTTACTTTTCATCCTTGAAAAGTAAGGCAATGCCTTTATAGAAAACATCTGCTTATACATCACAGATGCGGCAGTGCCATTTATCCTTAATCTATCTCGAAAGATCAGCGTTCACCCTGCCTTTTTCATTGCAAAATCCTTACCAAATAACAGCTTATTTCTAAAGGTAGAAACAGGTGTTTGATCTGCAATCAACTCGGCATACCACATGCCATCTTCTGTATCACCAAACAGAACCGCACCAATCACTTTGTCTTTCTGGATAATGATGCGTTTATAAATTTGACGTTTATCGTCATTCAGAATGATGTCTTCATAATCTTCTTTCGGCTCAAAGTTCCCGGCAGAGAACACATCGACACCGCTGACTTTTAACTGTGTTGGTACAGTCGGTGATTTAAAGGTTAAGCTGCCATGTTCAGCCAGATGCGTTGCACAAATAAAGGCTTGTCCCCATAGCGGTTCAACTAGACCAAAGGTTTGATTACGATGCTCGATACATTCGCCCACGGCATAAATACTTGGATCAAAGGTTTGCATGGTGTCATTCACCAAGATGCCTCGGTTACAACGCAGTCCTGCACGTTGAGCCAATGCAATATTCGGGCGAATCCCCACCGCAAAAATCACTAAATCGGCATCCAATACCGTTCCATCTTTAAGTCGGACCTGACGGACATGATCCTCTTCACCAAGCAATGCTTCGGTATTGGCCTCAGTAATGATATTAATGCCCTTTTGCTCAATACTCTGACGTAACATACGGCTAGCACGTCCATCCAACTGACGCTCCATGATGCGATCCATCAGGTGCAGAACGGTCACATTCATGCCACGTTGTTTCAAGCCATATGCCGCTTCCAGACCCAATAAACCTCCACCAATCACCACGGCATTCTTCTTGCTTTCGCAATATTTGATCATGGTATTAACGTCATAAATATCACGAAAGCTGATCACACCTTTTAGATCTACACCTTGCACAGGTGGAATAAACGGCGATGAACCTGTGGCAATGATCAGACGGTCATAATCAACACTTTCACCTTTCTCGGTATGTACCACTTTGCGAGTACGATCAATCTTGATTGCAGGATCATCGGCAATGAATTGAATCCCTTTGTCGCTGTACCATGCATGTGGATGCAGCATGATGTCGTCAATAGTTTTTTCACCGGAAAGTACAGGCGACAACATAATACGGTTGTAATTGCCCCAAGGTTCCTCACCAATCACCGTGACGTCATAACGCTCTGGTGCCATATCTAATAAGTCTTCCAGACAACGCATCCCCGCCAGACCATTACCAATTAACACCAGTTTCAGCTTTTCTTGAGCAACACCATTGTTGGTAATATAGGTTTTTTGCGGAACAGACCCGACCCACACCCGACCATTTTCAATTTTGGTTGGGAAAACCAACAGCTTTTGATCTTTATCTTCCAGACAACGCCCCGTCGCTAAACTGAAATGTTGCTTATAAATCGGCGATGCAATCACGCGTTCACCTTGTAAATCGCCAATGATGCCGCGACACATTACATTGGCTTGGCTGAATGGATCTTTATTGCTAAGCGCATAAATGCGCTTTTCGTGACCGACACGAAACAGCGCCACCGATTGACCTTCAATCAATGCGCCGACACCTGTATTTGGTGTGATGTCATCTAGCGCGCAGACCTCAACCCATTGATTTTCTGGCAGCATATTGATGTTTTTTAAACTGGTCATTTGAGTGCTCCTTATGCTTCAACCATGGGGATACGATCGACTGAACGTTCAGCGTCATTCAAAGGGCGAATCTGATCACGTACTTGAGTAAATTGAATATGTGGATCAGCTTGTCCCTCTGCACTGGCGTTGATATAGGTTTGGAAACGTTTACGGATTTCAGGGTCTTCAACCGCAGTACGCCATTCATCTTGGTAAGTCCCAATCACGTGGCGCATACGGCTTTCGAGTTCTTCGGCCAATCCTAAGGAATCATCCACAATCACTGATTTGAGATAATCCAGGCCACCTTCCATATTGTCACGCCATACGCTGGTACGTTGTAAACGATCGGCAGTCTGGATATAGAACATAAAGAAACGATCGATATAACGAATCAAGGTTTCGGCATCCAGATCAGATGCCAGTAGCTCGGCATGGCGTGGTTTCATGCCACCATTGCCGCAAACATACAGGTTCCAGCCTTTCTCTGTGGCAATCACCCCGACATCTTTACCTTGCGCTTCGGCACATTCACGGGTACAACCAGACACCGCCATTTTTAGTTTATGCGGTGAACGTAGGCCTTTATAGCGGTTCTCGAGTTCGATCGCCAAACCCACAGAATCATCCACCCCATAACGGCACCAAGTACTACCGACACATGATTTCACGGTGCGTAAGGATTTACCGTAAGCATGACCTGATTCAAACCCTGCTGCGTTGAGTTCTTCCCAAATAAACGGCAATTGATGGATTTGTGCACCAAATAAGTCGACCCGTTGTCCACCGGTAATTTTGGTATAGAGCTTATATTTCTTGGCAATTTGACCGACAGCGATTAAACCATCTGGTGTAACTTCACCGCCTGCCATACGTGGCACAACCGAGTAAGAACCATCTTTTTGAATATTGCCCAAGTAGTAATCGTTACTGTCTTGTAGACCTGCATGACTTGGTTCAAGTACGAAATCATTCCAGCACGATGCCAGAATATTGGCCGCCATCGGTTTACAAATATCACAGCCTAGACCATGACCATGTTGCTGAATGAGATCATCAAAGGTCTTGATTTCATTGATACGAACCAGGTGATAAATTTCTTGGCGTGAGTACGGGAAGTGTTCACAGACATGGTTATTGACGGCCACCCCTTGGCGTTGCAGTTCAGACTTCAATACTTGTGTGACTAAAGGTGCACAACCACCACAGGCTGTTGCTGCTTTGGTACATTTCTTCAAAGCACCCAGTGAGGTTGAGCCGTCACAAATCGCTTGGCAAATATCGGCTTTGGACACGTTATTACATGAACAAATGGTGGCACTATCAGGCAATAAATCGACACCACTACCGCCTGCTTTGGCACCTGAATCGGCAAAACCTGGCATGATCAAGCTTTCAGGCGTTTCCGGGAGTGCCAGCCCATTCAACATCATTTGTAGCAGGTCATTGTATTCTTTAGCATCACCGACCAAGACCGCACCAAGCAACTTGGTTTTATCTGCATCGACCACGATCTTTTTATAAACCAAGCTATCTTCATCAGCATAGAAATAGCTGAGTGAGTTTGGGGTCATGCCATGCGCATCACCCACGGATGCCACATCAACCCCCATCAATTTCAATTTGGTACTCATATCTGCACCGGCAAAACAATGGGTATCTTCAGCAAGGATATGTTTTGCAGCGATTCGCGCCATGTCATAGCCCGGTGCAACTAAGCCATAGATTTTGTTATCCCACAGCGCACATTCACCAATCGCATAGATATGTTGATCTGAGGTTTGGCAATAATCATTGATTTTAATCCCACCACGTTCACCTAACGCTAAACCACTGACACGCGCTAATTCATCACGTGGGCGAATCCCCGCTGAGAATAAAATGATGTCTGTTTCCAGCTCACTGCCATCCGCAAACTTCATGATGTGTGTTGTACTATCACCCGCTTCAATACATTGCGTGGCTTTTTGGGTATGAACTTTTACCCCAAGATTTTCAATTTTACGGCGTAATACTTTACCGCCAAGATCATCAATTTGTACTGCCATCAAACGCGGAGCAAACTCCACCACATGGGTTTCCAGATTTAGATCACGTAGCGCTTTAGCTGCTTCCAGACCTAATAAACCCCCACCAATCACCACACCTGTCTTCGCATTCAGACTTGCTGCACGAATCGCGTCCAAGTCTTCAATGGTACGATAGACAAAACAGTTTTCACGGTCATTGCCTGAAATTGGTGGAACAAAGGCATATGAACCTGTCGCCAAGACCAGTTTGTCATAATGAATCACCTCACCGAAATTGGTGGTCACCGTTTGCTCGGCAGGATTGATCTCAACCGCTTTGGTATTTAACCGGAGGTCAATCCCATGCGCATCGGCAAAGTCAAAACGCGCCAGCGATAAGTCTTTTGCTGTCTTACCAGAGAAGTATTCAGTCAAATGGACTCGGTCATAGGCAATACGTGGTTCTTCAGCAAGAATGGTAATTTCCAGTTCATCATCCGCTTTCTCCAGGATGGCTTCGATGAATTTATGTCCCACCATACCGTGACCAATCATCACTAATTTCATTGTGTTTCTCCCAAAATCTGTCCAATGATTAAGCTATGCTGCTGTGTTCTGAGCCACGTTCTAAAACGGCCTGTTCAAACAGGCGTTGTTCTTTTTCTTTATGTTCGACTGAAAAGCGGATCAGCATGACTGAACCTGCGGCAAAGACGACTAGGCCACCTAACACCATCAAGCAGGTTTGAATATCGACCATACCTTTTAACAAGAAGCCCGCTGCAACTGCACCCACATTGCCGCCTGCTCCAATGATGCCTGCCACACCACCTAAAGCATCACGATCAATGAAAGGAACTAAGGCGTAAGTTGCACCACAAGCCATATGGGTAAATAGTGCAAATACCGTCATACTGATCATGGCAAGCGCAACGCTATTCATTTGTGAAAACAGCATCAGGAATAAGCCTTCACCCAAAATCAGGATAAACAGCACTTTGGTACGACCATCCAGTCCTTTTTTCAGAGCAACCTTATCTGAAACCAGTCCACCTAAGGCACGGGCAAACAGCGCCAATAAACCAAAGATTCCCGCAGCCAGACCCGCTTCCTTTAAGCCAAAATTGAAGTGCTCGACGTAATACATTGCGATGATGTTGTGCATGAAAATTTCGATACCGAAACACGCGGCATAAGAGGCAAACAGGATCCAGACACGATAGTTGCGTGCAGCATGCATCAAGATCGCAACACCGCCTTTTTTATCATTTCCAACCACCACACCTTGTGCACGCAATGCTTTAAAGTCGCCTTGAGGGCTGTCTTGGGTCAGTTTCCAGTAAAGGATACCGACAATCACCATCATCACACCCGGGACGATCAGCGCAATTCTCCAACCCATCGCTTGTTCAACACCAAACATCACCAATGCAGCCAATAGCAAGGGCATCAAAGCTTGTGTAGCACCACCACCGGCATTGCCCCAACCCGCTGAAGTGGCATTGGCCGTTCCCACCACATTGGGCGCAAACATAATGCTGGTATGGTATTGCGTGATCACAAAGCTGGCACCGATGGCACCAATCAGCAGCCGGAAGAACAGGAAGGATTCGTAACTGTTGGCAGCAGCGACACCAAATACCGGAATACTGCCGATGAGCAATAAAGCAGTATAGGTTTTACGTGGGCCATATTTATCACACAGCGGCCCGACAATGAGGCGGACTACAATGGTGATGGCAACAGCAGCAATATTGATATTCGCAATCTGGTCTTTGCTTAAATGAAATTCACCAGCAATCACCGGCATTAACGGCGCGCAGGCAAACCAGGCAAAGAAGCAAACAAAGAAAGCCAGCCAGCTCATGTGGAATGCCCGCATTGCTGGTGCAGAAAAGTTAAATAACTTGATTGAAGTTGCTTTTTTAGCAGATAAATCTATAGACATTGCCATCTCCCATACTGAACGTAATTTGCTTTGCTGACACATCAGGTTGTGTCAACAAATCGATCAGATCGGACATCGTTGGCCGTCTTAAACATTTCTAAGTCATCTTTGACTCATGGAATATTTAGCAATTGCTATGCCAACTTTTGAAAATAGAACTTTATTAATAATATAAATATTTGTTTTATATAAATTAAAAATACAATCACTCTTCTAAAAATTGATTCTTTTTTGTCACTCCATTTATAAAAACAAGAAATGAACTGTTTTAACGCAGCATTGAAATTGCTTCAAAAAAACTCTTTTTTTGCACCAAGAATGCGCAAATTTATTTTGTATGTGCTGGTCAATGCTTTTTCATTTTTCTTTTCATTAATTGCAGTAGACTCCTATCTATGCAACATCTGGCGATTGATACATCTCCAAATTTAACCCGTTATTGACTGGCATTAAATTTGCTTCAAAACAATCGTCTCTACCCTATACCGCACATGACTTTAGATGTGCTTTGACTTAGCCTTTGACCTTTATACTTATGCCGAAACTCAAGATCGCTCTTATTGATGACGACCAGGCTCGGGCTGAATACCTAAAAGCATGCTTGATTGAACATGACTTTGATGTGGTGGCTTGTTTTACGCTGGATCACTTCAATCTATTTAAACTGGAACACCTGCAAGCAGATGTGATTCTGCTGGATATGGAGCATCCTCATCGCGATGTGATTGAAAGCTGTGTCAGCAACTTTGACCTTCCGACTGTTTTGTTCACCAAAAATGCAGATAAGGACACCATTAAGCAAACCATTGATGCAGATATTACTGCTTATATCGTTGATGGTATTGACCCCAGTCGTTTACATACCATTCTGGATATTTCAATTAAGCAATATAAGAAATATAAAAAGCTGGAGGGTGACCTCAAAGATGCCAAGACCAAGCTGGCTGACCGCAAAGATATTGAAAAAGCCAAAGTGTTGCTAATGCAATTGCATGGGCTGACTGAAGATACCGCCTTTCAACTGCTCAGAAAAAATGCCATGAGCCATCGTATGACCATCGGAGAAATGGCACGGCGCCTGCTCGATGCCCAGCAACTGTTAAATAATCAATTAAAGGATGAGTAAATGGTTCATTCTGTCACATTAGAAAAAACTGAATTACAACTGGGCTATATTCCTTTACTCGACTGTGTTGCCCTGCTGTGGGCCAAGCAGCGTGGTTTTTTTACTGAAAACGGCTTAGAGGTGAATCTGATAAAAGAAGCGTCCTGGGCCAGTTTACGCGATCG
The DNA here is from genome assembly GCF_000314615.1 of Acinetobacter sp. WC-323. Taxonomy (NCBI): domain Bacteria; kingdom Pseudomonadati; phylum Pseudomonadota; class Gammaproteobacteria; order Moraxellales; family Moraxellaceae; genus Acinetobacter; species Acinetobacter sp. WC-323. The sequence goes on along the minus strand of NZ_AMZS01000068.1, from coordinate 60,376 downwards.
ACTGGCCTTTGGCCTGCTCGATGCAGCGCATTGCTTATCGGCAATGCTTCCTGCGGCGGCCATAGGGGCTGACCAGATTGGCATTCCGCTGCAAACACCTTTGATACTGAGTGAAAATCGCGCTTTCATTAGCATCAGCCAGAAACTCTGCTATCAACTGAATATTGATTCTCACGATTCGGCCGAGTCCTCTGCGCAAAAAATCGTTGAATATATCCAGAATAATCACCCTTTATCCCTCGCCCATGTATTTCAGTATTCAATTCATCATTACTGCTTAAGAGAATGGTTGGCCTTGGCCAGTCCTGAATTGGCACAATCCATTCAGCTGAAAATCTTACCGCCACCGTATATGGTAGAAGCCATCAGCAATCATCTGATCGATGGATTTTGTGTGGGTGAACCCTGGAATACACAAGCTGAAATTCAGGGCCTGAGCCATATTGTCTGCTCCAGCCAACAGATCATCCCAAGTGTTGCAGATAAGGTGCTTGCCGTAACACAGGACTGGGCTAGACAGCATCCCAATACGTTAATTGCACTCAGTCGTGCCATTCTGAAAGCCCAACAGGAATTACGGGAACTGCAAGACTTTACGCAGGTATGGCAAATGCTGGTGGAGTTTGATGTGATTCAATTTCCATGTTCAGCGGAGATGCATGTCGAGAAATATTTCAGCATTCAGAAGATTATCCGGAATTTAGTGCAAAACAGCGCTGAACCTAAAGTAGAAGATTTTGAATGGCTGTTTCAGCAAATGCATAAATGGAATGATTTGGAGCCAAAACCAAGCACTTATCTTGAGCAGGCACAGCACTGTATCTTAGGCTCGATTTATCAGGCAGCCCAAGCAAGTTAAATCTAGGACAAAAAAAAGCTGTCTTGAAGTTCCAAGACAGCATTGAAAGACCCATAAGAGCTGACGCCAATCAAAAGTCAGCTCTTAAGTAATTGTTATGATATGGAACTCATGCATATCTTTTTCAGACATTTTTATGTCATTAACTGCCATCTAAAATCCGTGTTTTCATCATTTTTGCCAATGGTCGTCACAACCCTAATGTTCAATCCATAAGCAGTATGCCTACCAACAATCCAGCCTTTATCTCCAACTTGATCAGGCACAGCTGGTTATATGAAAAATCAATCTTTATCTGATCCATCAGCAGGAAAATGCACGACTAAACACTAAGATTAAATTATTTAAAAACATAAGCTTATACAAATAAAAGCCAAAGCTGTATTCAGCTTTTCAAAGCAACCCGACTACCCCTTAGTGCTTAAAATACGATATAAAAATCAACAGTCAGCCGCCAGATTGACTGCTGAGTTACACAAATCCCATGAACGAATTGGGGTATTTCAGTTTAAAATACAAAAAAACGAAAATACGCTGAAATTTGTCATATTTTAACATTGCCAATTCCTTGCAAAGTTTTCATTATATGCACCATGCTTGGTATGCAATATTCTTCATCGATTAAAACAAATTATAAAAAAATTGCAGAATTTTATGCCATAATAAGCAAACTTTGCAGACATCTTGCAAAAAACATTTGCAGTTTTAGAATTGGAGCAGGCTGAATGAGCTCAACCATTTTGGTGATTCACGGACCGAATTTGAACTTGCTAGGAAAGCGCGAACCAGAAGTTTATGGTTATCTCACTTTAGAGGATATTAACCAGCAACTCACTGCTCAGGCTAAACACGCATCACTCACACTAGATTCTTTTCAAAGCAATTGGGAAGGTGCGATTGTCGATCGCATTCATCAGGCACAAGCTGAAGGGGTGAAATTCATCATTATCAACCCTGCTGCCCTGACCCATACATCGGTTGCTTTACGCGATGCCCTGCTCGGCGTTGCAATCCCGTTTATTGAGGTTCATTTGTCAAATGTTCACGCGCGTGAAGCATTTCGTCATCACTCATATTTATCAGATAAGGCCATTGGCGTGATTTGTGGCTTAGGTGCGAAGGGTTATTCCTTTGCACTCGATTACGCTATCGAAAAAATTCAATCTTCTAACTAATTTTAAACACATTAGGAATGCTCACTCATGGATATCCGTAAAATCAAGAAGCTCATCGACTTGATGATTGAATCTGACTTACAGGCGATTGAAGTTAAGGAAGGTGACCAGTCCATCTCGTTAACTCGTCCTACACCTGTTTATACGGCAGCACCGGTTGCAGCAGCACCAGCAGGGTCTGCCCCAGCAGCGCCAGCAGCAAAAACACCACGTGGTGCTGTTGAAACTTCTCCAATGGTTGGTGTGTTCTATGCTGCACAAAGCCCGGGTGAAGCACCATTTGTGAATGTAGGTCAAACAGTTTCTGCGGGTGAAACACTTGGTATCATCGAAGCGATGAAAATCATGAACCCGATCGAAGCAACCAAGAGCGGTGTCATTGAAGAAATTTTAGTGAAAAACGGCGAAGTGATCCAATTCGGTCAACCACTTTTCCGCTACCGTGCTTAATTTGTCTGGGGATTCCGATGTTGCAAAAAGTATTAATTGCAAACCGTGGTGAAATCGCTTTACGAATTACTCGGGCTTGTAAAACTCTTGGCATTAAAACAGTAGGTATCTATTCAGATGCCGACAAAGACTTGATGCATTTACGCTTCGTTGACGAAGCAGTATGTATTGGGCCAGGTACCACAAGTGAAAGCTATTTAAATATTCCTGCAATTATTACTGCTGCAGAAATTACAGGTGCAGATGCCATCCATCCTGGTTATGGCTTCCTGTCTGAAAATGCTGAATTTGCTGAAATTGTAGAAAGCTCAGGTTTTATTTTCATTGGCCCTCGTCCTGAACATATCCGCCTCATGGGAAATAAGGTTTCTGCCATTATTGCCATGAAAAAGTCGGGTGTTCCAACCGTACCAGGTTGTGACCATGCGGTTACCATTCACAATGCACTTGCTGAAGCCAAAGAAATTGGCTTTCCATTGATCGTAAAAGCCGCTTCTGGTGGTGGTGGTCGTGGTATGCGTATTGTCGAACGTGTCGATACCCTGCTTGAATCGGTTCAGGCGGCACAGCGTGATGCTGAAATGTGGTTCGGTGATGATACCGTGTATATGGAGCGTTTCTTACAGAAACCTCGCCATGTTGAAGTACAGGTTCTCGGTGATGGTAACGGCCATGCGATTCATTTATATGATCGTGACTGCTCGTTACAACGTCGCCATCAAAAAGTGCTAGAAGAAGCACCTGCTCCAAACTTACCAGAACAAGCGCGTGCTGATATTCTGGAAGCATGTGTCAATGCCTGTAAATTGATGCAGTATCGTGGCGCGGGAACATTCGAGTTCTTGTTTGAAGACGGTGAATTCTTCTTTATCGAGATGAATACACGTGTTCAGGTCGAGCATCCTGTGACCGAAATGGTGACAGGCGTCGACATTATTGAACAGCAACTTCGTATTGCTGCGGGTTTAGGCTTAGCGCTTGAACAGGAACAAATCGAAGTCAAAGGCCATGCGATTGAATGTCGTATCAATGCCGAAGACCCGACTACATTCCTGCCTTCACCAGGCAAGATTGAAAGCTTCTATGCACCGGGTGGTGCCGGCATTCGCCTAGATTCACATATTTATCAAGGTTATAGCATTCCGCCTTACTATGATTCAATGATTGCAAAATTGATTGCACATGGTAAAGATCGTGAAACCTCTCTGGCCCGTATGCGCCAAGCCTTAGATGAAATGATTCTGACAGGAATTAAAACCAATATTCCTTTGCATAAAGATCTTATCCTGCAAGATAAGAACTTCTGTGAACAGGCAATGGATATTCACTACCTCGAAAAGCACTTGCTCAAACAGCTGGAACCGCAAGCTGAAAAAGCCTAAATAAAAAAGCCTCTTATTTAAGAGGCTTTTTTATATCTGTTTATTGATTAAGGCAATACGCGGCGTAAGGTTGCAAAGCATTTATCACCCTTCTCGCTGGCACAAAAATCAATGGTGTGATCGTTTGACCATTTCACGAAATATTGGGAAACCTCGCCTGTTTGATCCTGCGCTTGGCCAGAGCAATCTTTTTCATTATTGTCATACTTGATCTGCAAGATCAGTGCGGGTAAGCGCTCTTGATGATCTTCAGAAGGCTGATAATCATATAAACCGTACGACCATTCCTGTCCACTTTTAATCACTACATCGCTGGAACCACGAAAATTATAGTATTCCACGCATTTCTTATTATTTGGAATTTCCATTCCCCATAACCCCATAATTTCAGGGCGCGTGGTTACACGAATCGCATTCGCTTTAGCCACTTGCTGAGGCGTTGGTGCTGTCTTGTAATTTACGACCGTCTCGGCCATAGTCCATGTTGAGCAAGCCCATAATAATCCAATAATATAAATATTTTTCATAGATTTAATTAAGTCGTCATCTAAAACGGTGCATGCGCTTAAATTAGCATATTTTTTGATAAAAACACGCATTCATAACCATATAAACACAATATTTTTGGCATGTCATTTAATTGATTGTTCTGTTATTTTTTCAGGTATTCTATTTTACAACTTACATTTATTTTTACTTTATAACAATTTAGCTTTAGGGATAAAAGCCATGAAGTTTTCAGAATATGTGCAATACGATGGTCTTGGCCTGGCCCAATTAGTCAAAACAAAACAAGTCCAGGCTTCCGAATTGCTGGATATTGCTTTACAACGCACCCAACAGGTCAATCCCAAGCTCAATGCTGTGATTATTACCATGTATGAACAGGCAAAACAACGCGCAAGCCAACAACGTTCTGGCACATTTGCAGGTGTTCCGTTTCTGGTGAAGGATCTGTTTCAGGAATATCAAGGCATTCCGACCTCCTATGGTAGCCATGCCCTTAAAAATCGAAATTACATCCCTGATTTTAATGCTGAAATTGTCAATCGCTGGGAAAATACCGGTATTGTCACTTTTGGCCGGACCAATACGCCAGAGTTTGGCATTAAAGGCATTACCGAACCTGATGCATGGGGTGCATGCCATAACCCGTGGAATTTAAAGCATAATAGTGGCGGTTCTTCAGGCGGTTCAGCCTCTGCGGTAGCGGCAGGTCTTGTCCCGATTGCGGGTGCAGGTGATGGCGGTGGTTCCATCCGTATCCCCGCTTCTTATTGCGGTCTATTTGGCTTAAAGCCTAGTCGCGGACGTACGCCGTGGGGACCACAATTCAGTGAGGCCATGCACGGCGCAGCCATGCAGCATATTCTAAGCAAAACTGTACGTGATAGTGCTGCCATGCTTGATGCCGAGCAAGGCCCTGAACAAACCTCACTCTTTAGAATTGAAGCGCCAGCACAAAAATACAGTGACATCATTCAACAAGCACCTAAAAAGCTCAGAATCGCGTTTAATACCCGATCCCCGATTGGCACCAAAGTGTCTCCAGATGCGATTCAAGCAGTGCAGAAAACCGCAAAACTGCTGGAATCATTGGGACATATGGTGGTGGAAGATCAACCCAAAATTGATGGTTTGGCCTTGGCAAAAGACTTCGTGACCACATGGTTTAGCCAGTTTTCTTATATGCAGGCACAAATCAAAAAGCAATATGGGGCAACCGATCAGGACTTTGAACTGGATTCAATCGCATTGGCAGCTTTTGGAGCCAAAACTACGGCAACAGAATATATTCATACCCTTGATAATTGGGGCCTCTATAGCACCCAGATGAATATTTTCTTTGAACAATATGACCTGTATCTTACCCCTAGCACTGCTTCGGTGGCGCCAAAGAATGGTGAAGTTGCGACCCCAGCCTGGCAGAAACCTATTTTGAAAGGCTTGTTAAAACTGGGCAAAGCGCATTATCTCGCTCAAGGTAAACTGGTCGAAAAGATGGTACAGGACAACCTGAGCTGGGTCCCTTTTACCCAGTTAGCCAATGTCACTGGCTTACCTGCCATGTCCGTTCCCCTCTACTGGAATAAACAAGGCTTGCCGTTGGGTAGTCAGTTTATCGCGCCGTTTGGACGGGAAGATCGCTTGCTACAACTGGCAGCACAGCTTGAACAGGCACAACCGTGGATGCCTCAATATCAGCATATCCAGCTCTAGACTAGCTTTTGGCTGCTGTTTCAAGCTGATTCGGTAGCCATACTACCAATAATAGTCCCAATAACACCACAGCACTGGCACAGAAAAAGATGGTCATGCCTGAAAGCATCTGCCAGTAGTGCCCTGCCAGTAAACTGCCAGACGCGACACCTAAGCCCCACATGGTGCTATATAGCGCTTGTCCACGGCCTTGCTGCTCTGCCGAAAAATTCTGGAAAATGACTTTCATGGCGATCAGATGGAACAGGCCAAAACTAAAGGCATGTAAGCATTGCGTGAGTAATTGTCCAATATAATTGCTCTCTAATACCCCCACCAGCCACCAGCGCAGACTGGTGAGCAGCAGACAAATCACCACCAGTGTCCGCCAAGAAAAGCGGGTAAAAAAGACTTTTTGCGCGACCGCAAACATGACAATCTCGGCAATCACCCCCATCGCCCACAAACTACCGATTTGTGTGGTACTGAAACCGATTTCCTTGAGAAAATTGCTATAAAAACTATAAAACGGTGCCAGTGAAAATAATAAAATAAACTCAATGCTAAAGAATGCCACTACAACTGGTTTTTTCAAAACAGGCCATAATGGCTGTAATTTTTTTTGCGAGCTCGGCGCATGCTCTGGTTCCTTAATGCTAAATGACCAAAGAAAGGCCAGAAATGAAATCGCTAAAAGTAAAACTGGCAGCATGGCGATCGGAATAATCTCGAGTAAGGCACCAATCACAAATACCCCGACAATAAACCCGACTGAACCCCACTTCCTTACTTTGCCATACAGTTCAGCCCGTTTCTCGCCCAGCCAGAATAAGGTCACGCCTTCAAACTGCGCCAGAATGGCATTTTGAAAGAAACTAAAAATCAGCATCAATAAGGCAACCGATTGAAAGCTATTCGGAATCACAAATATAGCGAACCAGATACAGGCTTCCATCCAGGTGGCAATACGTACCAGTAGCATGCGTTTGCCAGACTTATCGGCAATCCAGCCCCAGATCAGCGGTGCAAAGAAACGGGTAATAATGGCGATGGAAGAAAGAATGCCAATCTCTTGATAGTTGAACCCCTGATCTTGCAGATACAGGTTCCAGTACGGCATGAAAGTCCCAACGATGGCATAGTAGAAAAAATAGAAGCCTGACAGCCGAGTATTGATTGTAAGTGATGGCATTGAACTAGGTACACTAAGCTAAAAATTCCAGCCGATGAAATAAAAATGCTTTTATTTTTAATCGGCTTCAGGAAATGCATAATACCTTGAAATGAGCTAGAAGCCCTATCTCTTTCAGATTCTTTCTAAACTTTTGCTACAGCAAAACTTATTTGTCTTTTTTGCCATTGCTCTAAAACACCAGCTTAGCCGATTCACCTCACTCTGATCCAACTATAAATTTAATAATAAATTTCAATCACTTAATTATTTATTATTGATCAAATTCAAAATTAAAATACATTTCTATTTACCATTAAAATTATATCGTATACGATATTCAAAATAACTATAGCAATACCGTTAAGGAAAACGTGATGACAGGTCAATTTAAGAAACAACTCTCACTCATGGATCTCACCTTCATTGGTTTAGGTGCCATATTTGGTTCAGGATGGTTATTTTCTGCCAGCCATGTCGCGGCACAAGCCGGTCCCGCAGGTATTATTTCCTGGCTGATTGGCGGTTTTGCCGTTCTCATTTTAGGGATTATTTATTGTGAACTCGGCGCTGCTTTGCCTAGAGCAGGAGGGATTATCCGCTATCCGGTATTTTCCCATGGCCCCTTGCAAGGATACCTGCTTGGTTCAATTACGGTCATTGCATTTTCAAGCCTGATCGCCATTGAGGTGGTTGCAGCCCGCGAATATGCAGCCGCCTGGTTTCCCTCACTGACAGTTATCCATGATGGTATCCGCTCGCCGAGTGTTATCGGCTGGCTATTTCAATTTGCACTGTTATGTCTGTTTTTTGCGCTCAATTATTTCAGTATCAAAACTTTTGCTGTCGCCAATAATATTATTAGTATTTTAAAGTTTGCAGTCCCAGTTTTAGTCATTGTAGCCCTTCTGTATCACTTTAAACCTGCAAATTTTAGCATGACTGAATTTGCACCAATGGGAGCACAAGGTGTACAAGGCGCTGTTTCAGCGGGTGGGATTATTTTTGCATATCTCGGTCTCACGCCTATTATTTCTGTTGCGAGTGAAGTAAAACGCCCACAATTCACCATTCCATTTGCCTTGATTTTATCTGTTGTCCTGGCCACCGTAATTTATGTGGTATTACAAGTTGCTTTTCTAGGGGCAGTACCAACAGAAATGTTAAATCATGGTTGGCAAGGCCTAAGCAATCAGTTCCCGCTTCCCTATCGTGATATTGCCATGTTACTGGGTTTAGGATGGTTAGCCATGCTGGTCGTATCCGATGCCATTATCTCACCTTCCGGTTGCGGTAATATCTATATGGCAGCCACGCCACGGGTCATCTATGCCTGGTCAAACAGTAATACATTTTTCCGTATATTTACTCGAGTGGACCCGAAATCAGGTATTCCGCGTTATGCATTATGGCTGACTTTTGCATTATCACTGTTTTGGACCATGCCATTTCCTTCTTGGGAAAAGCTTATCTCTGTAGTTTCAGCTGCATTGGTTCTCAGTTATGCGCTTGCCCCAATTACTGTCGGTGCTTTACGCCGTAATGCACCGGATTTACCACGCCCATTCTTCGTAAAAGGCTTTACATTTCTTGGTCCGGTTTCTTTCATCATTGCCTCATTTATTGTGTATTGGTCTGGCTGGAATGTGATTTCGTGGTTACTTGGTTCACAAATTGTCTTGTTTATTCTTTATGTACTCTTTAAACACTATGTACCAACACATGAAGTCAGTTTGGCTCAACAATTGAAATCTTCTGCCTGGCTCATTAGCTATTACATTTTAATGATCGTTGCATCCTATTTGGGTAGTTTTGGTGAAGGTGCTTCCCATGTGCTTGCAGCACCTATGGATACCCTACTGGTTATGGTGATTGCGATCGCTTGTTACTACTGGGGTATCAATTCAGGTTTGCCAAAAGCCATGATTAAAGATGACAACGAAGCTTAATAACGATCCTTACTGAGAAAGCCAATTGTCGAGATGTTGTAGCCGCCAAGCAATGTATATGAAATACGCCGAGCAACCCTACCTCTCAAAAATTTTCAATCGATTCGGCAACATGAACACAGCCTTCTTTCAAATTTACCTTAAAAGAAGGCCTCTTATTAATTTTCATTTCCATCACATGAGGAAGAATATGTTTAATCTTTCAGGTCAGAACTTTATTGCAGGTCAACGCTCAAGCGCAGGCGAGAAAGCTGTTTTCAGTTATGATGCAAGTACTGGTGAGCGCCTACCTTATCAGTTTGCTCAGGCTACAGCAGAAGAAGTGAATCAAGCAGCTCAAGCCGCATATGTCGCATTTGCCGTATTTAAACAAACCTCTCCCGCTGAACGTGCCCATTTACTTGAAAGCATTGCCAATGAAATAGATGCACTAGATGATCAGTTCATCAGCATCGTCTGTCAGGAAACTGCCCTACCTGAAGCGCGTATCCGTGGTGAACGCGGGCGAACCACAGGCCAGTTACGTTTATTTGCCCAAGTGCTACGTCGTGGCGACTATTTAGGAGCACGTATCGATCAGGCTTTGCCAGAACGCCAACCCTTAGCCCGTCCAGATTTACGCCAATACAAAACGGGTATTGGCCCGGTTGCAGTATTTGGCGCAAGTAATTTCCCACTGGCATTTTCGACAGCTGGCGGAGATACTGCCTCGGCGCTTGCCGCGGGTTGTCCCGTTATTGTCAAAGCGCACAGCGGCCATATGGCAACTGCAGAATATATTGCAACGGCCATTAGTACTGCAATTAAAAAATGTGCCTTACCAGACGGGATATTCAGCATGATCTATGGGCAAGGTGTAGGTGAGGCCCTGGTTAAACATCCACTGATTAAAGCTGTGGGTTTTACAGGGTCTTTAAAAGGAGGGCAAGCTTTATGTGATCTTGCAGCTGCACGCCCTGAGCCGATTCCAGTATTCGCAGAAATGTCGAGCATCAATCCAATGATTCTGCTCCCTGAGGCCTTAAAGGTCCGTGGTGATAAAATTGCGGCAGAGCTGAGTGCTTCGGTTGTTTTAGGTTGCGGTCAATTCTGTACAAATCCGGGTTTAATTCTTGGTATAAAATCGCCTGAATTTAGTCAGTTCCTAGTCCAGTTCACTCAGCATATGGCACAGCAGCCGGCACAAACCATGTTGAACAAAGGTACCTTACAGAGCTATCAACAGGGACTGGATGCATTACTTGCCCATGCTAAAATCCAACATTTAGCGGGACAGGTACAACAGGGAAACCAGGCCTATCCTCAGCTGTTTAAAGCAGATGTATCCCTGCTACTTGAACAGGATGAATTATTGCAGGAAGAGGTCTTTGGACCAACAACGATTGTAATTGAAGTTGAATCTGCCCAACAACTGAGCCTTGCTCTGGCTGGTTTGCGCGGTCAACTTACCGCATCTTTAATCGCTGAAGCACAAGATCTCAATGACTTCTCCGTACTTATTCCATTGTTAGAAGAAAAGGCTGGACGCCTGCTGCTTAATAGTTATCCAACGGGTGTTGAAGTTTGTGATGCCATGGTACACGGCGGACCGTATCCAGCCACTTCAGATGCACGCGGAACTTCAGTCGGTACTCTGGCTATTGAACGCTACCTTCGCCCGGTGTGTTATCAAAACTACCCTGATCATTTACTGCCACCTGCCCTGCAAAATGCCAATCCGCTTGGGATTCTGCGTTTAGTCAATGGAGCAATGACCGCAGCTGCACTTTAAAATGATTCAGGAGTTCATTGCCGACAATGAACTCCTTTTTATTTCAATCTAAAAATCTGAATTACAGGTGATTCATCTGTATACCAATAAAAATAAAAAATACAAAACAAGAGACTCAAACCCATACAGCTCTCATCAGTAGAGAAGCGTTCGAATAAGGATATCAATCTATGACAACTTTAAAAAAGGTGGTTGCCGCCTCTATGGTTGGCTCCGTTGCGGAATGGTAAGAATTTTTTCTATATGGCACAGCTTCAGCACTGGTCTTTGGCGAACTGTTCTTTCAGCAAACAGGCAGCGCTATTGATGGTATTTTGGCAGCATTTGCCTTATACGCTGTTGGCTTTCTGGCTAGGCCTATTGGTGGTTTAGTATTCGGTCATTATGGTGATAAATTTGGCCGAAAAAAATTATTACAAATCAGCCTGATTATTGTGGGCATAACCACTTTTTTAATGGGCTGCATTCCAAGTTTTCATCAAATTGGTTATTGGGCCCCGACACTACTGATGATCCTACGCTTAATTCAGGGCTTTGCTTTTGGCGGTGAATGGGGCGGCGCAGTTATTCTGGTTTCCGAACATAGTCCTGATGATCGACGCGGATATTGGGCTAGCTGGCCCCAAACCGGAGTTCCTTTGGGAAATCTGGTTGCAACGCTGGTACTCCTACTTTTATCTAAAAACCTGTCCCCAGAACAATTTTTAGATTGGGGATGGCGCTGTGCCTTCTGGTTCTCGGCCGTGGTGGTACTGATTGGTCTATGGATTCGTAAGAATGTTGACGATGCCGAAGTATTTAAGCAGGCACAAGCAAAACAGCAACTTATTGAGAATCAGCAACTGGGGATTATTTAAGTCTTAAAATATCATAAGAAATCAGTGATTGCGGGGATTGGAGCCAGATTTGCTGAAAACATCTTGTACTATATGGTGGTGACTTTTTCGATCAGTTATTTAAAGCTTGTGGTGCATAAAGATACTTCCCAGATTTTACTCTTGATGTTTGGAGCACATCTGATTCATTTCTTCCTTATTCCACTGATGGGACATTTAAGTGATGTTTTCGGGCGTAAACCGATTTATCTGATTGGCGCGGTTCTCACCGCCTTTTGGGGATTTATCGGTTTCCCTTTAATGGATACGGGTAATGACTGGCTCATTATGTTGGCGATTGTACTAGGGCTGTTTATTGAATCAATGACCTACTCTCCTTACTCCGCACTCATGACAGAGTTATTCCCAACACATATTCGCTATACCGCTCTGTCTCTTTGCTATCAGATTGCACCAATCATGGCGGGTTCCCTCGCCCCACTTTTTGCCCTTAGCCTATTGAAAGAATTTAATAGCTCGACTCCTATTTCACTTTATCTGGTTGCAGCAAGTCTAATTTCCATTATTTCAATCCTGCTGGTCAAAGAAACAAAAGGTCGCTCTTTGGCATTCGAGGATAACAAGTAACACCGTTAAAAGCTGTATTCCCTCACACAGTAGGTCAAAATATAATTTGGCCTACTTGAATTCTTTTAAGTATTAATATCATCATTTTCCTCCCCAATCTCAATGCTCCTGATTGAAATATCAGTATTCACTATGTCAAAGCTCAAAGAGATTAAATAATTTAAACAACATCCTATCTTCAAGCTTAATAGAATTTAATTTTTGGCATAAAACCCAAATTGTTCGATTGATATTAATTTGTGATCCAATAAAAAGAGAGTTCACCTAAATCGTAAACTCTCCTTTTATAAATTATCTTTTTAATTTTCTAGCTTACTTCGCTCTACTCGGATTCTTTGATGAAAGTAAAGGTAAGAGTAGAATTGCGGAGGCCAAAGTCGCAACAATCATGGTAATAAAGAAACCATTCCACCCGACCCATTCAATAATCTTGGCAAGAGGATAGCCTGATAAAGCAGCACCCAGATATCCGAATAAACCGACAAAACCTGTTGCTGCACCAGCTGAATCTTTATGGGCAGCTTCGGCAGCAGACATCCCAATCAACATTTGTGGACCAAAAATAAAGAAACCGAGAAAGAAAAAACAACCCGCAGTGAGCGCATAACCAATATTGGGAAAAAACCATAAGATAGCCGCAGCAGCGCCAATCCCGATCATAAAAATAATATTCATTGGGGTACGATTTCCTTTGAATAGAACATCAGACCCCCAACCTGCAACGATTGTACCGATGAAGCCACCAATCTCTAGAAAGGTTAATGCCGAGTTGGCCTTCACTAATCCCCAGCCATACTCTTTGACTAAATATAGATTGGCCCAATCATTTAAACCCGTCCGTACGATATAGACCAAAACATATGACATGGCCAACAGCCAGATATATTTATTGGTAAAAATATAGGTGACGAGAATATCCCATACCTTCATTTTTTTACTTCTGGCTTCTTGTGCTAACTCTGACTCATCATTACGCCATTCTCCTACAGAAGGCAGCCCTAAACTGGTCGGCTTATCTCTCAAGCGAAAGCAGACAATAACTCCCATAATAATAGCAATGACACCCGGAACATACATGCCATAACGCCAACCGTAATTCACGGCAAGCCCACCCGCCAGTAAAGGAATTAAAGCACCACCAACATTGTGAGAGGTATTACACAAAGCCCACCAAAAACCGCGTTCGTTGCGAGAATACCAAGTCGTTAAACTTTTTGAACACGGCGGCCAGCCCCAACCTTGGAAAAATGCATTAAGAATCCATATAATGGCAAAAATCCATAAAGTGGAGCTCATCCCAAATACAATATTCAGGATTCCCGTTACAATTAGCCCCAGACCCATAAAATAACGTGGATTAGCCGCGTCACTCATCACCCCCGATGCAAATCTTGAAATCCCGTAAACCAAATAAAAAGAAGTACTTAAAATTCCGACATCGGCAAGGCTTAAACCCAAATCTTTAATCATTTCAGGCATGACATAATTAAAGCTTTTTCTGGTTAGGTAAAACGTGGAATATCCCAGATATAAGGCAATCATGACATGAATACGCCAATATTTATAAAGCGCATCGATTTCTTTCTGATCGGTTAATTCAGGCTGAGGTGGGGCACTTTTCATCCAGGAAAACATATAAATCTCCATATCCAATACACTGGGATATTTAATCCGTTTATTGTTATTGTTCAGCCTTATGCTGTTTTAAAAATCGAATCGCTTGCTCGTGTAATTCTTTGGTTGCGGCAGCAACAACTGTTTTTCCAGAATTAATCGTCAATGGCTCCCCTTCCCAATCTGAAATTATCCCACCCGCACCCTCTATGACAGGAACTAAAGCGCAGTAGTCTACTTCTCGCATCCCTCCACTATCGATACTTAAATCAATTTTTCCGGTCGCCAGACACGCATAGGCATAACAAGCTGCACCATAGACACGCCACTTGGTCTTAGAAATGATATTTTGATAACCAGTGCGATGCTCAGCTAAAACAGGCTCTGTATTACTTGAGGACATTAGTGCAGCTTCAAGTGTCGTACAGTTACGGGTAGAAATCTCGTGACCATTCAGGGTACTTTTATGTCCCTTAACACCGACCCAACGCTCAGACACAGCAGGATGTTCAATAATCCCAAGCACCGGAACACCGTTATGACACAATGCGATTAATGTTCCAAAGGTTGGAAAGCCTGAAATAAATTGTTTTGTTCCATCAATCGGATCAATCACCCAGACAAATTCAGCCTGATGATTTTCTCCCCCATACTCTTCCCCCAGAATGTCATGATCAGGATGGAATTTTTCAATAATCTTTCGGATTTCCCGCTCAACATATTGATCAATTTCCGTCACTGGACTTTCATCGTCTTTGGTTTCAAAAAGAATATGCTGATAGCGAAAATTCAGACGATGTTCATTTAATATATGACGCGCTCTGTCTGCTGCCATATGCGCCGTGTCTAAGAAAATTGAGTAGTCCATAACAACTTCTCCATTAAATTTTAATCTTAGTTATTGTTCTACATAGAAAAAATATTCAAACAAGAACATTTTCCCCCTAACCCTAAAAATGATAATACATTTTGACAAAAGAATATCGTATACGATATTCTTTATCAAGCAAAATAATCTAAGCTTAGATCGCTTTTGTTTTCCAATAATTATTTCCAAATAGCTGAACACCAGCGTTCGTCATGGTGAGGGATCAGCAATACAGATACTCAGGATAGGTATATGATTTTTTTATTTAAAAAAACGAAGGTTTCGAGATATATATTTATTGCATTAAGCGCCGCTCTTCCACTCAGTGGACATGCAGCTAGTCAGGAGGAACCACTTGAAATTGAACAACTCCGTAAAGAAGTAAATGAATTAAAAGCTTTAATTCAGCAACAGCATCTAGCAACTGTTAAACGTTCTGAATATCAGTCACCCACTGAGGCAGGAGCGACAGAAAACACCTCCCCAAAATCACTCAAATTAACTACAAAAGCTGGTGCAGAATTCCAGCTTTACGGCTTTATCCGGGGTGACTCTTCTTATCAGTTTAAAGGAGGTAATGGTATTTTTAACCGCATTCACAAAGTGGATCTACAAGGTCATGAAACAAACACGGATCGCTTTTATAATACGGTAACCACAACTCGTTTTGGTCTGGACTTTAAAACTCCGATAGAAGGGCAACAAATTGGTGGGAAGTTAGAAGTAGATTTTCGTGGAGGAGTCAATAATGACACCCTACGCTTACGCCATGTTTACCTGACCTATAACAATTGGTTATTTGGACAAACCACCTCTAGTTTCTTGGCAACTGATTTACAACCAGATATGCTGGATTTTGGTTCTCCTTTAGGGATCGGTACTTTTCGTACACCACTCGTTCGCTATAACAATAAGCTTAGCGCTGGGCCAGAATATTTCATAAGTCTAGAAAAAGGTCGTGATGAAAACCGTCTTCCGACACTGTCAGGAAAACTAAAATATGATTTTGAAGATGGGTCTATTTCTACAAGAGCCATGATTCAAGAGTTACGTGCACCTGATGCAAACAATGAAAAGGAACTCAGCTGGGGAGCAGCAATTGGTGCCAGTTATCAATTAAGTCCAAAATTAAAACTGATGGGTGATTATTCACATGTAAAAGGTGATGATCGTTTCTTACTTTATACCAATAATGCCTATCTCATGAATGATAACAAGACACAGATTTATTTAAATGAATTTGACAGTTTTACTACAGGGGTTTCGTATCAGTTTACTCCTAAGATCAAGGGAACCCTAGGCTACGGTGCTATGTTTGCAAAAGACAATAATGCTTTTGCCCAACAGGATATTCTTTTAGATCAAAATCAGAACAAGCGTTTACAACAAGGTTGGTTGTATATGATGTATAGCCCTATTACTCCGATCACAATCGGTCTGGAGTATATCTATGGTGAACGTAAGACCTTTAAAGATCAGAAAGGCATAGACAACCGTCTGGAAGCCATGGTGCGTTATAATTTTTAAAATCGTGAGCCTCTAAATGAAATAATCCTGACCAGTTTAGGGTTATTTCATTATATTCGCTCTATATGTCGTTCTAAATAAAGTCGGCGACATGCCTGTATGTAGTTTGAATTGACGGCAAAATGCACTATGGTCGGTATAACCACAGCGTAAGCCAATCTCGGTAATGGCTAAATCTGTTGCCAATAGTTCTGTTGCGACTTGCAAACGAATCTTGCTAATCATTTGCCGTGGCGTTAAATGGTAAATTTTTTTACAGTACCGTTCTAACTGTGCAACCGACACCCCGGCAATTGCAGTCAAATGAGCCAAAGTAATTGTTTCAGCATAATTTTTTTTGATATATTCCTCAACCTGCACCATTTTATAAAATGCGGGATGGGTATTTTCTGGCACATTCAAATCATTGGAAATTCCAGCTATCCCCACCAGCTTGCCAGCAGGATCAAATAAAGGCTCTTTATAGGTTAAGCACCATCCTGACTGGTTTTTCGCATACAAATGAAGTTCTAGCTGCTCAGAAAGTTTTTTGCCACGGCGAATCACTTGCAGATCTTGTGATGTATATATTTTACCGAGTGAATGGGGGAAAACCTCTTCCGAAGTTTTCCCCAGCAAGGCTGCTTTCTCTTTTAACCCACACCGATTGACCAGAGTTCGATTGACAAACACATAGCGCGCTTCCGTATTTTTAATAAAAAAAACCACTGAAGACAAAGCATCGAATAAAGGTTCTATATTTTCCAGATTCTTTAGAAAATCGTCTAATGTTGAAGTGAGTTGAGGAATATGAGCCAAGGACATGAGCTAGAGCAGAACCGAAATAATCACTGTCCTACTCTAGAACATTTTATTTTTGATTTAAAGAACATGTCGTCATCGACATTAAGCTTTTTACCCGTGTCGGCAGTAAGGGTGGTCGAGCACTAGAAAGTGGCCAGTCAAATAAGCAAGCTGCTGCAGTCGCACAGGTACTTCCCTGACAAGCACCCATTCCACAACGTGTATGCAACTTTGCATCGATCCAGTTCGCTCTTTCAGCAACCTGATCAAACCTTACATCTTCACAGCGGCAAAAAATCGTTTCTGGACGGGCCAATGTTTTTAACTCAGAACGTAACTTGAAACTTTTCTGAAGCAAAGTGGCAAATCGTTGATAACGCTGTTTTTTGGCAAAGAACTGGCTTGCTTTTTCATATTGAGCAATTGCAGCATAACCGGCAATAGCCCCTTCAACTATAGCCAATTCACTCCCTCCAAAACCGGTACACTCACCTGCCGCAAAAACCTGTGGTTGTGAACTACGCTGATATTCATCGACAACGATGGCCTGATCTTTGATCTGACATCCCAGCAACTGTCCGAGTTGGATATTTGGGATCAGGCCAAAACCACAAGCCAGACGATCACACTCAACCTCGATAATGCCTTTTGGAGTTTGCAGTCGTACGCGTTCAAGGCGTTCTTGTCCAATGGCCTCCACAACATAACTGTCAGGTTGATATAAGCGATGAGGTAATGACAATGCCTGAAAGATTTTTGCAGGCCAACGCCAAAGCTGTAGAGCAAACTTTCGTACTGTCGAATGATTCGCCTGCTCAGCGACATATAATACCTGCGCTCCAGCTTTTTTAGCTGTATCTGCGCTAGCCAATAACAAGGGGCCTGATCCGGCAATAACAATACGCTCATCGTGTACAGGCGTACCGGCCTTGACTAAAGCCTGCAAACCACCTGCGCCTGTTACGCCCGGCAATGTCCAGCCGGGAAAGGGTAAGAAGAGTTCTCTAGCACCTGTACATAGTATCAACTGGCGATAAGTCACATTCAGACTGTCATGCGCGCGCTCAACCAGTAATTGGCCAGCAAAAGGTGCTGCGACAATCTTGGCACCAAACATAAACTCAATATTAGGTTTGGTGTGGATCTGCCTATATGTTTGTTGCGCCAGTTCCGGATCTGGAAAAATCGGCCCTGCCCGCCAAATCTGACCGCCGGCCTGAGTATTATTATCCAGTATTAATATACGCTCCCCGCTTTCAGCAGCTGCAATGGCAGCGGATAAGCCTGCGGGACCGGCACCGACAATCACAATATCATATTCTGTTTTCATTAGTGCGTTTCCACCTGCATACCTTGCTGACACAATGTTTGGCAAGCCAATACTCTAAACCCGTTAATCTTGACACGGCACTCTTGACAAACGCCCATACCACAAAAAGGAGTAC
The DNA here is from genome assembly GCF_000314615.1 of Acinetobacter sp. WC-323. NCBI lineage: Bacteria > Pseudomonadati > Pseudomonadota > Gammaproteobacteria > Moraxellales > Moraxellaceae > Acinetobacter > Acinetobacter sp. WC-323. Next base: position 41,720 of record NZ_AMZS01000068.1, on the reverse strand, counting down.
GTTGCTCCCCACAAACAGACACACGGCTATAGGATTTTGCCTGAGCCAAAGCAGCAGCAACGGTCATTCCATCCATCACAGTCAAGCAATTGCCGTTAATAAAAAGCTGGATCATTTATACAGCTCCAATAAAACGATCAGGTAAAAAAGGTTCAGGATCAATACCGAAAGGTAATCTACAGATATGTGAAGCAATCAGCTTTGCCGTACCTGTAGCCGTGGTCACTCCGAGTCCTTCATGACCTACGGCTAAATAAACGGACCGAAAAGCCGGATGCCGCCCAATGACTGGAATGCCATCTGGTGTTGCTGCACGAAAACCCGTCCATGCCCGAATAATATTGAGATCGGCCAATGCTGGAAAATAGTCCACCGCTTCTTTAAGTACACGAGTAAAAACTTCTGGCTCGACTGTCGGATCGACAGTATTAAACTGGCGCGATGAGCCAATAAACAGCTGACCTGTCGGCCTAGGCTGGATATTACAAGCAACTGAGATACCACTGGTGGCTTGTGTACTGGCAGCATAGGCCAAGGCCACCAGTGTATGTTGTACCTTTAATTCAGGATAACGATCGGTAATAGCCAAATGCCCCTTTTTAGGCTCAATAGGTAACTCGGGGAAAAAATCTGTCACATGAATGCCATTTGCCAGAATAATATGTTCTGCTTCCAACCAGATTCCATCACTCACTTGAACCCGATTTTCTTCAATGACAGTCACTTTGCTTTGTTGGTACTGAATCTGCTGTGGAAATTGTTTTAGTAACCATTCGGCAGCACAGGGTGCATATAGAATCCCATCATCCAACACTTCTAATCCACCATAAACACCCTGTTTTAAATGGGGTTCAAGCTGGCGAATTTCTTCGCTAGACCAGAGCTGGCACCTGACGCCTTGTGCGCTAAGTCGTTGGTATTTTTCTTCGGCAACCTGCATTTCTTCAGCGCTGCTCGCAAGCCACAAGGTTGGAATCTGACGATAGGCACATTCTTCTGAAAGCTGCTTTCCCAATGCATGCCACAACTGAACCGACCAATGACTGAGTTGGAGTTCGGCTTCCAAATCATCCATAATCACCAAATGCCCCATGCCTGCGGCTGTCGCACCTCCTATACGCGCATCTAAAACAAGGACACTTAGTCCTTGCCGTGCCAACTCATAAGCACAGGCCGCTCCGACAATACCTGCACCAATGACAATTACATCGGTGCTCATAGCTGAATGCCCCAGGCAAATGGATCCTTTTCATCCATAAACAAAATGGCTTCGGCACTCATATAAGCTTCACCCCGAATCGTCGGAATCACATATTCCCCAGCCTGTTCATAAGACGCAACAAACTGACTTCCAATGATGCTGGCCTGTTTCCATAACGTTCCTGGCTCGAGTTTGCCATCGGCCGCCAAACACGCAATTTTTGCACTGGTTCCGGTTCCACAGGGTGAACGGTCATAAGCTTTTCCAGGGCACAACACAAAATTTTTACTGTCCGCCTCGGTATCACTTGTGAATAACTCGATATGGTCGATTTCCTGTCCATCCTTGCCTGTGATCCCTTGCGCGTTTAGTGCTTGTCTCACGGTCCATGCGTATTCAGTCAGTTGTTCTAGATGATCACTTGTAACACTTTGACCATGATCATTGATCAGGAAGAACCAATTTCCCCCCCAAGCGATATCGCCAGTCACTTTTCCATACTGTGCTATTTCAACTTCGACCGCTTTTTGGTAACGATATGCAGGTACGTTGCGGACACTGACTGAACCATCCTCATGCAGGGTCGCTTCAACATCTCCTACAGGTGTTTCGATTAAGTGGGTGCCTACTTGTATTTGTCCCAGGTGTGCCAAGGAAGCCACCAAGCCAATGGTTCCATGACCACACATGCCCAAGTAACCTGTGTTATTAAAAAAAATCACGCCAGCACTGGCTTTAGGATTAACAGGTTTACATAATAAAGCACCAACCAGAACATCATTACCCCGTGGTTCCAACATGGTCGCTGTGCGGAAATGATCATATTGTTCTGACAATATCTTACGGCGGCTTTCCATATCGCCTGAGCCCAGATCTGGAAAACCCTCAAGCACTAATCGGGTCGGTTCTCCACCTGTATGTGAATCCAAAACCTTTACTGTTTTCATCTGAATATCCTTTCATTTTTTTCTAGGATGACTCAACAGAACATATCAGGCTTGATCATTTTCGACTTAAAATATGACGAAATCAGCATAGTTTTAGACGAGAACTTTTTTAAAAATCAAAGACAAAAAAATTAGGTCATTGGACCTAATTTAACTGATAGCAATAAGGGACAAACATCAATTACACTTATTTTTTGTTCGTCTTATAATGTGGCAGATGTTCATATAATGACTGACACACACCATTAATATGCTCTTCAATCAACCTGACCGCCAAATCAACATCTTTCGCTTTGCAGGCTTTCACAATTTCTTTATGTTCATCATTGGCTCTGGATTTACCGGATGAGACATTCATTTGTAGCCTGAGATAACGCTCAATCTTGTCGTAAATCGAACGGATCAAACTGAGCATATAGGGACGTTGTGCCGGTTCATACAGACAGGCATGCAATTGCCAGTTTAGTGTGGTCCAGCTTCCGATATCCATCGTGTCAATAAAGGCATTACAGATCTCTTCTGCTTTCTGATATGTCTGTTCAGTCATGTTCGGCACAGCCAACTGGATCAGTTTGGTTTCCAGCATCACCCGTACCTCAAAAATCTGTGCCAGCTCTTCCTCAGAAATACGGGTAACAATGGCTCCACGATTCTTTTTGAATTCAACCAGACCTTCTGTCTCAAGTTGCTTCAAAGCTTCACGAACCGGGATTTTACTGACATTAAAAAGCTTGGCAATTTCATCCTGACGAATTGGTTCACCTTCAGCAATATGTCCAGCAATAATTGCCTCTCTAATATATTTCACAATCACTTCAGACACTGAAGGTAGTGCACCTAAATCCGATACATTAAAAGATGGTAGCGTCACGGATACTCTCTTCACCTCAAGATATGACAAAAAAGAAAAGCTTTGAACTCATCCAATACATTGAAATCATAGCTATTTATAAACATATTTATTCAATCTAGTTTAGCATTGATCAAATCAATTTTATTAATCATTTTGACCTGCGACATGAACAGATATTTTAAAAAAATGAACCATTGGTTAAAGTATACCTTATACAATTTTATTGGCAAAATGCCTATTCACTATGCTGAAATCGTCATCAAGATGAAGTTTTTATTCAAGTTAAAATCGTAATACACAGGCATACTCTAATTTCTTATGACGAGAAAAGGTCAACTTCTCTCTTAGCACTCAACTCAGTCTTTAATTATGCACGGTAAACCATTTTACCCTGTACAACAATGTCTGCGTAAAAGCTTTCACGTTTGAGCCAATCTTTATGAATATGCCAACCAAACCAGCTTTTTCCCTCAATTATTACACTGGTTTCCTATCTGTATTGTTTGCTGCTTTTTTATGGGGAAGCGCAGGCACGGCAGCTTCTTTTGCTAAGGGGATCAGCCCAATCGTCATCGCTAGCCTTTCAGTATGTTTCGGCGGCTTAATTCACGCATGTCTCAGTTTTAAAGCGATTCAAAAAAATTACCTAAAATTGGTTAATTTCAAGACCAAGATTTGCATCGCCGTTATTGTTTCAATCCTTTGCCCCTTTGCTTTTTATTCCTCTGTCTCTTTGGCGGGCGTATCGGTCGGAACTGTCATTTCAATTGGTTGCGCTCCTTTATTTTCAGTTTTGCTGGAATGGTTTTTCGACAAACGTAAGCTCTCTTTGCAATGGTTCATCAGCTTTGTTCTCGGTTTCGCTGGAATTGTTTTTCTTTGTTTTTCCAGTGAACATCGCCCTCAAGATCAGGTTATTTCTTCTGAGCATATCCTAGGTATATTTTTTGGGCTGCTTTCCAGTCTCAGCTATGCGACTTACTCCTGGATCATGAAAAACCTCATTCATGAAGGGGTGGATTCAAGGGCTGCGATGGGCGTTATTTTTGGTATTTCAGCGGTTCTCTTATTTCCAACCTTATTCATTACAGCAACTCACTTATTCGATTATGCAACGAATATCTGGGTAGCACTCTATATTCCCCTTGTTCCCATGTTTCTGGGTTATTTATTTTTTAGCTTTGGACTAAAACGTATTCCTGCCAGCCAAGCCATGACTTTAGCTTTGGTAGAAATTCCGGTGGCCACCTTATTGGCTGTCTATTTAGTCGGGGAAAGCCTGACGTTTAATAGCTATTTAGGACTAATCTTGATTTTGCTATGCGTGATCATGCTGACTAAAAAAAAGGACTGAGATCAAAACCAGCTTATCAGAACTAAAAAAGGCTAGATTTCCTAGCCTTTTTTTAAAATTAACAGAGCTTACTCAGATCTCAGCAGACCAATTACGATACCAAGTACGGAACAATGCATATTGCGTTTCAACATACTTGCGCTGAGATTCACTTAATGCATCTGTCTCGTTGAAATGCAAACTGTATTCTTTATCCCCATTCAGTACCATTAAGTACTTATAATAAAGAACCAGATCTGTTCCTTCATCGAATGATGAAAGTACTTCTAAAGCACCAGACAGCTCTTGAGCCAAGCGACGTGCTTTCGCATCACCTGCTGCAGCTTTTTTGCTTAAATCCACCAGCTGTAAAACTTCTTTCGGTAATGCATTGCCAATCCCTGTAATTGCCCCTGTTGCATTACAGTTCACAAAACCATGAAAGACTTGGGTATCCACACCCGCCATCAAGGTGACAGACTCATCTTGCGAAGTAATAAACTCCGCCGCATAGCGCATATCAGCCGCACCACCAAACTCTTTGAAACCAATTAAATTCGGGAATTCACGACGTAACTCAAAAAATAAGTCAGCGCGAGTAGCAAAGCCATAATATGGGCTGTTATAAATGACCGCAGCCAAGTTTGGTGCAGCTTTTAATATGGCAGAAAAATGGGCTTTTTGTGCTGCTGGAGAAGCACCACGTGACAACACTCGAGGAATAACCATCAATCCGTGCGCACCCACTTTTTCAGCATGTGCCGCATGAGAGACTGCTTCTTTAGTATTCACTGCACCAGTTCCCACAATTGTCGGGATACCCGCAGCTACCAGACGAGCGACACCTTCTTGACGCTGAGCTTCGGTCAATAATGGCCAGTCCCCCATTGAGCCGCAATATACAACCGCACTCATTCCAGCTTCAATCAGTTCGTGCCCTTTTTTCACAAGCGCATCAAAATTAGGCTCACGGTTAGGTGTACATGGAGTCATCAACGCCGGGATACATCCTGTAAAAATATTGCTCATAATTATTCCTCTATCATCAAGATTAAAACCATTCATGGTTATGCATTCGTGTGCTTCCAATTTAAAAAAACGAATATTAGATAAATTGGCTTACTCTACATTTTGAATATCGTATACGATATACATAGATAAAAAAAGCCCTTTCTAAAAAAGAATCTCACTCATTTATCCATCGACAAGATCTGATCCGTTATTTGCGAAGAGAATTTTCAAAAAATGATTTAAATTGAATCTTATTTTTCTTAACAAAAAGGGCTGAAAATTCAGCCCTTTTATGTACACCATGATTTCAAAATTTATGCATCTGTATTCAAGGCAACACTCGGTTGGGCATTTTTTAACTTACGTTTCTTCAAATAATACGCCAGCATTAAACACAGAATCCAGCCAGGAATCATCATCACCGCAATACGCATATCTGGTGTTAATGACATCACTACCAAGATTCCTAGCATAAAGATCATGCAAAGATAATTACTAAATGGGTAGGCAATACTAGGGAATTTGGTTGTAACTCCTTGAGCCTGCATGGTTTTACGGAACTTGAGATGTGTCCACGAAATCACCACCCAGTTAATCACAATGGCAGCCACCACCAGCATCATCAATAGACCAAATGCTTTTTCAGGGAATGCGTAGTTCAACAATACACATAAAACCGTCACGAAAGCTGAAAGATAAACGGCATTGGTTGGAATCCCCCGCTTATTGATATGCTTGAGGAATTTCGGTGCATTGCCTTGTTGAGCCAGACCTAACAGCATACGGCTACTGCAATAACTGGTCCCGTTATAAACTGATACGGCTGCAGTCAGAATCACAAAGTTAAGTAAAGTCGCTACACCCTGGCTATCCAGTGAGGCAAACACCATCACGAATGGACTTCCACCTTGTGCCATCTGGTTCCAAGGGAATAATGCAAACAGAATGAAAAGTGTCGCAATATAGAAAATCAGGATCCGGTAAATAATCTGATTGACGGCTTTGGGTAGAGTTTTATCCGGTTCACGCGCTTCAGCTGCAGTAATCCCAAACAACTCGATTCCACCAAAGGCAAAGATAATGACTGCCATCGCCATCACCAAACCTTCAACACCAAACGGGAAGAATCCACCCAATGCCCAAAGGTTACTGATGCTGGCCTGTGGTCCTGCTGTGCCGGTTGCAAGCAAATAGGAACCAAAGGCGATCATGGCCAGAATTGCCAGAATCTTGACAATGGAAAACCAGAACTCCATTTCGCCAAAAAATTTGACGTGTAACAGGTTGATACCGTTAATTAAAATAAAGAAAGCCAGTGCCGAAACCCAGGTCGGGATTTCAGGCCACCAATACTGAATATACAGGCCAATTGCACTTAACTCTGCCATACACACCAGAACATTGAGTACCCAATAGTTCCAGCCCGACATGAAGCCTGCAAATGAGCCCCAGTATTTATAGGCAAAATGACTGAATGAACCACTGACTGGCTCTTGCACCACCATTTCACCTAGCTGACGCATCATAAGAAATGCAATCAGTCCTGCAATCGCATAACCCAATATGACTGAGGGACCCGCCAGCTTGATTGATTGGGAAATTCCAAGAAACAGACCTGTACCAATCGCACCACCTAGCGCAATAAGCTGGATGTGCCGATTGCTCAGACCATGTTTCAGGTTTCCTTGCTCCTGATTTGACATATGATTATTCTCGTCCTTGTCGCGTAATTTTTTTGTCTAAAATTACGTATATCATAAATTAATCACCAATGCCTACCTCAAATCAAAAAATAATTGATTTACTTTTCAGATAACCGCGCATATAAACAGAAAATTCAATAAATAACAAATATTATGAATAATGTAATTAAATTATGTATTGCGTAATTAATTATTTTCAGTATGATAGAAATCATAAAGTCAATATTTCTTGCTTGAGCCCAAGCTGCTGAATGGATAAAACGAAAAATATCTGTCGTTTTTTCAAAAGCTTGAACCAAGCAAGATAAAAAATTTAATCGTTTTTACAGAATGAGAAACAAGGAAGGTACAGCATGGCACAACAATTAACCTGTTTTCTTGAGATTGAACCGCAATCAGATTTCACAATTCATAATTTGCCGTACGGTATCTTTAGCGAAACAGCACAAGGCAATCAGCGTGTTGGTGTTGCGATTGGTGACTGGGTACTCGATCTTGCAGCTTTGGAAGCAGATGGCCTACTTCACAGCAGTATGCCGAACTGTTTTAATCAAACCACACTGAATAAATTTATCGAGACCGGTAAGCAAAACTGGCAAGCGGTTCGTAAAACCTTACAAAGCTTACTGTCTGCTGAAAATCCGGCATTACGCGATAACGCAGACTTACGCCAGAAAGCCTTATTCAAACAAGACAGCATTACCCTGCATTTACCTGTGCATGTACCAGGTTACACCGATTTCTACTCATCTAAAGAACATGCCACCAATGTGGGCACCATGTTTAGAGACCCGAAGAATGCTTTGCTCCCTAACTGGAGTGAACTGCCAGTAGGCTATAACGGTCGTGCCAGCTCTGTAATCGTCAGTGGTAAAGATATTGTCCGCCCTTCTGGTCAGATCAAGTTACCGAATGAAGAACGTCCTGTTTTTTCAGCAACACGCAAGCTCGACTTTGAGCTGGAAACGGCGTTTGTGGTGGGTAAAGCGACTGAACTGGGTGAACCGATTGCGATTGAAAATGCATGGGATCATATCTTTGGAATGGTGCTCTTAAACGACTGGTCAGCACGTGATATCCAGCAATGGGAATATGTTCCGCTGGGTCCGTTCAATGCCAAGACTTTTGCCAGCGCGATTTCTCCCTGGATCGTCACTATGGAAGCCCTAGCGCCATTTAAAGTGCAAGGCCCGGAACAACAACCGCAACCTCTTGCTTACTTACAGGAAAATGTTGCCAACAGCTATGACATTCATCTGAGTGTTGAAGTGCAAACCCCTCAAGCACAACAAGCAGAAGTGATTTGCCAGACCAACTTTAAATATATGTACTGGTCGATGGCACAACAACTCACCCACCACACCATTGCAGGCTGTAATGTTCAGGTTGGCGATTTAATGGGCTCTGGTACTATTTCAGGGCCAACTGAAAACTCTTACGGCAGCTTGCTTGAGTTGACCTGGAATACCACCAAGCCACTTCAGCTATCCAACGGTGAAACACGTGGTTTCCTTGAAGACGGTGATCGTGTGGTTGTGAAAGGTTATTGTGAGAAAGATGGCATTCGCGTGGGCTTTGGCGAAGTTGCCAATACCATTTTACCTGCACGTCACTTTGCCTTTAATAAACAAAAGGACGAGCGCTATGAAACTGTATAGCTATTTTCGTAGCTCGGCCGCGTACCGTGTCCGTATTGCGCTGAACCTGAAACAAATTGCCTATGAAACTCAGCCTGTTCATTTAGTCAAAAATGAACAGCAACAGGCAAATTATGTTGCGCTGAATCCGAGCCAACTTGTTCCTACGCTGATTGATCAGGATCAGGCGCTTTCACAGTCACTCAGTATTTTGGAATATCTGGAAGAACAGTATCCGGAAAATCCACTGTTGCCTAAAGATGTGATTAAACGTGCTCAAGTACGGGCCTTTGCTCAGGTCATCGCCTGTGACATTCATCCGCTGGATAATCTGAGAGTGTTGAAATATCTCAAAAATGATCTTGCGGTCAGCGATGAGCAAAAAAATCAATGGTATCAGCACTGGATTATTGAAGGCTTTAAAAGTCTGGAAAAACAGTTGCAGCATTCCAATGGGCAATTCTGTTTTGGCACACAAGCCACTTTTGCTGACTGTTGCCTGATTCCGCAGGTTTATAACGCCAAGCGCTTCAAAATAGATTTAAGCGCTTTTCCAAAAATTGAATCGATTTATCAACATTGTCTAACCCTTCCAGCATTTTTACATGCTGCACCAGAACAACAACCAGATTGGGAATAGCGATAAAAGGAGTTTTATCATGAGCTTTGCAATTAAAAAAATTCACCATGTGGCCTATCGCTGTAAAGATGCCAAAGAAACCGTGGAATGGTATAAAAAAATGCTCAATATGGATTTCATTCTGGCCTTTGCAGAAGACCATGTGCCGTCTACCAAAGCCTTCGATCCTTATATGCATCTCTTTCTCGATGCCGGACAAGGCAATGTACTGGCATTTTTTGAACTTCCGACCCAGCCTGAAATGGGACGTGATGAAAATACACCACAATGGGTGCAACATATTGCCTTTGAAGTTGAAGACTTAGATGCCTTGATGACAGCAAAAGCACATCTGGAAGAAAACGGGGTCAAGGTGCTCGGTGTCACCAACCATGGTATTTTCCACTCGATCTATTTCTTTGATCCTAATGGTCACCGTCTGGAGTTGACCTACAATGATGTCCATGCTGATGCAAAAATTGCACGCATCACGGAAGAAATGAAACTGGAAATGCTGGACGAATGGAGCCGAACCAAACGTGCCCCACATCATACGCACTTTCTGCATGAAGATGAATTAGGCGCCTAATTCAGGTTCAAGCGCTCGGCATTGGGGATCTATCGCTTCAATGCCGATTTTTATTGCCTGAATTTAAGTTAGGTATCGGCTGTTCCTGGCCGATCGATGCTTGTCATACAAATATCGTGTAAGCTGATTAAAAACAATTGTATGCTTATACAATTCACCTATTTAAATCATTTAAAAAGGTGATTTCTATTTTAGCTTCTGCTCAGGCATTATGTACTGCAGTAAAACGAAATACGGATCGCGAACGTATGCAGATTAAGGGTTAATAAATGATTGAAGAAAAGTTATCTGGTGGGGTTCAATCACTTGAGGTCGGTTTAGCCGTACTCAATGCCCTTTTGGAACATAACAAACCGATTATATTAAAAGAACTGTCTAGCCGACTGGATATGCACCCTGCCAAGGTTCACCGTTATCTGGTCAGCCTGATCCGCATGAATTATGCCAAACAGCTTGAAGATGGTCAGTACGCCTTGGGTGATCAGGCATGGCGTCTGGGTCTAAACTGTATTCAACATACCGATGTATTACAACTGGTACAGCATCTGATTTACGAATTACAAAACAAGATTGGTTGCGGCATCCAGATCAGTAAATGGTCGCCTAGAGGCCCGCTCGTGGTGCAGTCCATTGAGTCAAACCACCCGATTTCAATTGTCACCAAAGTGGGTTCGGTTATGCCTCTGATCAACTCCGCTGCGGGACGGGTATTTGCGTCTTATATGCCAGAGGCAATCATTAAGCCGCTGATGCTGGCTGAATGGGATAAAGCTGCACAGAACCATTACCCGATCAAACCGGGCAATTGGGATGAGTTCCTTGCCCTCAAACAGACAACACTGCAACACGGTATGGCCATAGCACAAGGCGATCTGCTGGTCGGGATCAATGCGGTCGGTTTACCAATTTTTAATGCCCATCACTCGATGGAGTTCTGTATCGTGGCGCTGGACAGTGAAATGTTCTTCTCGGTGCAGGAAGGCAGTGAAAAACTGGAACTGTTTAAACGCGAAGTGGCTGCCATCAATCAATATATTCAAACCCGTTAATTTCAATGATCAATATATTGACTGACAATAATATTGTAGAAAAATAAAACCGTATCTATTAAGTTAACTTAATGTAGGTACGGTTCTTTTTTTATTTCCAAAGAATTAAAGCTCTATCTTTTCTGAATTATGATAAAAAAATACATATTTTACCAAATCGGAAAACAAATATTTGAAGCTGAAAATATATTAGTCCAGCTTAATCCTTGAAAGATCTTTTAAAAGCTTTAAAAGTTCATTCATCTTTTCTTCACCGTATTGTTCTTGTATTTTGGTATAAGAACTTTCCATTCTTATCGCTTGTGCTTCAAAACATTTATACCCATTTTCAGTAAGACGGATTAAACTAATTCGTTGATCCGCTTCATCTTTACGCTTTTGGATCAAGTTCTGCTCAACCATCCGATTTAGAATTCCTGTTAAGCTTGGCTTGAGGATACAGGCCAAAACAGCCAGCTGATTACTTTCCAGCTCTTCATACTGATATAAAATACGAATTACACGCCATTGTTGCTCAGTTAATCCGATCTCATTCAGTGCGGGGCGGAAATGAGACATGATTGCCTCACGGGCTTCTAATAAGGCTAACGTTAAAGACGGACGGATAGGTTTCATTACTGTCTATACAAAAAATTATGGCTATATTAACTTATTTTTGAAGGGTAAATTCCATACTAGTTAATGCTAATCAGATTTCGCTGGCCTAACAAGGTAAATTATCATGAAAATTACATAGAATAATCACTTATTTTGTACTGGAAACTTTCAATGATGAGCAGGATCTTTCCAGAAACTTAAAATACGTGTAACTATATCGATGATACTGCTCACCAAAGATCATTGGATCGTTGCTAATCTGTCATTGAGCGGGATAGTGATAACTATTTTAAAGTCTAAAAACAGAGTAACTCTTTTTCATACCTCACCGAAAAACAATAATCTTTTAAAATCTTACTCTCGTTAATAAACACTTGACGAGGTCGTTACCTGCTCTTCAATATTTTTGAATCTTGATAGTAGTTGTTTCATCGACTTCATTAACAAACTGGTGTCGACACCTACAGCAACGAATTCGGTACCTATTTCAAGATATTGTTTTGCCAATGCTTCATCAGCAGATAAAATACCTGCTGCCTTCCCAGCCGAGCGTATTTTCTGAATTGTATGCATGATAATGTTCTGCACTTCTTCATGTTCAGGATTGCCCAGATAGCCGAGTGCTGCGGATAAGTCTGCAGGGCCAATAAAAACCCCATCTATACCATCAATCCTGAGTATTTCGTCAAGATTATCTAAACCTTTTTTAGATTCAATCTGCACCAAAACACAAATTTGCTCATCGGCTTTATATAAATAATCCGGAATATTATTCCAGCGTGAGGCTCTAGCAAGCGCAGCACCAACTCCCCTAATGCCTTTTGGTGGATAACGGGTGGCTTTCACCATCAATTCAGCCTGTTCAGCAGATTCAACCATTGGAATAAGTAGAGTTTGTGCACCAATATCCAGTAATTGCTTAATAAGCGCTACGTCACCTGAAACTGGCCGTACGACCGCTTGGCTTGAATAAGCTGCGAGACTTTGCAATTGGGCTAAAATACTGCGCACATCATTTGGGGCATGCTCACCATCAATGAGCAACCAGTCATAGCCAGCATTTGCTGCAATTTCTGCACAGTAACCATCAGCTAAGCCTACCCACATGCCTATCTGTTGTTCGGTTTTAAGCTTTTGCTTAAAGTAATTAACAGTATTCACCATAATTTAATCCCTTTATACAAAGCGAAAAGCGATTGAACCAAGTTGATCATAATCAATATGGAATGTATCACCTGCACGAGCTGCTACAGGACGGGTAAATGAACCACCTAAAATAATTTGTCCTGGTTGCAACGTAACACCATGTGAATGCAGTTTATTGGCAAGCCAAGCAACACCTTTTGCTGGGTGATTGAGTACAGCAGCGGCAACACCAGATTCTTCAATAACGCCATTACGGTATAAAACTGCTGAAATGCGGCGTAAGTCGAGGTCATTCGTTTTGATTGGACGGCCACCCATAACAATGCCGGCATTGGCAGCATTATCAGAAATAGTGTCAAAAACTTTACGGGTTATTTGAGTGTCCGGATCAATGTTGTGTAAACGTGCATCAATGATTTCAATAGTCGGAATCACGTAACGAGTCGCATCCAGTACATCGAAAATAGTGCAGTTTGGCCCAGTCAGTGGTTTATCTAAAACAAAGGCTAATTCAACTTCAACACGAGGTACAATAAAACGTGACATTGGAATATCTGAACCTTCTTCAAATACCATGTCATCTAGCAATGCACCATAATCAGGTTCAGTAATATTTGAAGAAACCTGCATGGCACGTGAGGTTAGACCAATCTTATGACCAACTAATTTTCGTCCTTCAGCAATTTTATGCTCTACCCATGCCTTTTGAACTGCATATGCATCATCAATTGTAATTTCGGGATATTGCAGTGAAAATTGGCGTATTTGCTGACCAGTTTTTTCAGCTTCATCGAGTTGAAGTGCCAACTCTTTAATTTGGGCTTGATCTAACATATAACTTCCCTGTCTTAAGCCTGATTTCTTAAAAATTTATGGATGTTGTTTGATTTAAAATTGAGAACTGGATCAAGTTCTGTCATTTCAAATGAAATTGCCAATAACCGTTGAATTTTTAAAGGTTGAAAAAATTGCTCAATTAAAGCAAAGAGTTCTGAGGCAACTTTTTGGCGTGTATCAAGATCACGCCCAGAGCCAACTTTTAAGCTCATGTGTACAAATGCATAGTCATGTTGACCATCTGCCACACGATATTTCTCTAAACGGATAGCACGACTGCGTATTCCACCTAAAGGAAATACACCTGTATTTCCTAAAAATTCATTTACTATTTTGAACAAACTCTGAAAATCTACAGAATCTTCAAGGTTGGCACTATATTCGGCAGTAAAATGTGGCATCTTTCACTCCTTGTTTTTAAAGTTTCGGCATTAAGGGAAAAACGGCATTAATCTGGCCCGTCCCCGAGCTTGGAAAAGCAGGCGTAATAATTTCCACAGGCTGGTTATATTTATCCCAACCTAAGGCACCTAATAACATTGCAGTATCGTGCATTCCACCCTCGCCAAAACAATATTCAGCATATTCAGGGAGCATCTCGCAGAACTCAGCCCATTCGGCATTTTCCCACATTTTCACAACATGCTTGTCGACCTGACGATCCCATTCACGTGTATAAGCATCCATGCCCCGTTGTACTTCCCAATCCCATATAAAGCGATGTGATAATGAACCGCTGGCAAAAATTGCGACATTACCTTCATAACGCTCAATTGCATTGATCAAACCTTGACCAAATTTACGACTATCCTGCAATGAGTGAGAGGTACAAAAAGCTGAAACTGAAACCACTTTAAAACGACGATCATGATTCATATAACGCATCGGGACTAAAGTACCGTATTCCAGCTCAAGGCTTTTAATGTTATGTGCCTGAACACGGATACCTGTTTTTTCAATTTCCTCCTGCATCAACTGACCAAGTACAGGATTACCGTCATATTCAAATTCCATATCTTTAATAAAATGTGGAAGTTCGTTACTGGTATAAACTCCCTGGAAATGTTCCCCACAATTAATATGGAAAGCACTATTGACTAACCAGTGACTATCAAACACTACAATGGTATCTACATTCAGATCACGACAACGTCGCCCAATTTCTTGATGTCCATCAATGGCTGCTTGGCGGCAGCCTTGGTGAGGGCCTGGTAATTCGGATAAATACATCGATGGAACATGTGTAATTTTTGCTGCAAGTACTAAGCTACCCATAATTTTTTCCCTAAATTGTATTTATAATCCTATATGCCCCAACGTGGAATATGATGTGATCCCATTGAAATACAAACATTTTTTACTTCTGTAAATACTTCAAAACTGTATTCACCACCTTCACGTCCTGTACCTGATGCTTTCACACCACCAAATGGTTGACGCAAGTCACGTACGTTTTGGCTATTAATAAAGACCATGCCAGATTCAATACCTGCAGCAAGGCGGTGTGCTTTACCAATATCCTGAGTCCAGATATATGACGCCAATCCATATTCAACATCATTTGCAAGGCGTAATGCTTCTGCTTCATCCTTGAATTTTAATAAGCACACCACTGGTCCGAAGATTTCTTCTTGAGAAATACGCATACGGTTATCAACATCGGCAAATACTGTTGGCTGAATAAACTGTCCATTTTTCAAATGCTCAGGTAAGTTTGCTGGGCGCTCTAGACCACCAGCAACTAGATTTGCACCTTCCTCAATCCCGATTTTGATGTAGCCTGTGACTTTGTTGTAATGTGCTTGCGTAATCATTGAACCAACTTGGGTATTGGGATTCTGAGGATCGCCAACAATGATATTTTTTGCACGGCGCGCAAATTCGGCAACGAACTCATCGTATACAGATGCTTGAATAAAAATACGACTACCTGCAGTACAGCGCTCACCATTTAACGAGAAGATTGTAAATAGGGCTGCATCCAGTGCCCGCTCTAAATCAGCATCAGCAAAAATAACAACTGGAGATTTTCCTCCCAGCTCCATTGAATATTTTTTCAAACCCGCATTGGCCATGATTTTACGACCAGTAGCTGTACCACCAGTAAATGAAATTGCACGGATATCAGGGTGTTTCACCAGTGCATCCCCAGCATTTGCCCCAAAGCCCTGAACGACGTTGAATACACCTTCTGGAATACCAGCTTCTAACGCTAAACGTCCAAGTTCATTTGCAGTTAAAGGCGACAGCTCAGACATTTTTAGTACCGCAGTATTACCTAATGCCAAACATGGCGCTGTTTTCCATGTTGCTGTCATAAATGGTACATTCCAAGGCGAAACTAATGCACATACACCTACTGGTTGATGCAGTGTATAGTTCAACATTTGGTCATCAACTGGATAAGTATGACCATCCATGCGGGTACATACTTCTGCAAAGAAATTGAAGTTATGTGATGCACGAGGAATCAAAACATTCTTGGTTTGGTGGATAGGTAAACCTGTATCAAGCGTTTCTAACTCGGCAATTTTTTCAATATTCTGATCAATAAGCTCACCTAGACGACGCATTAAACGTGCGCGTTCTTTTGCGGGTGTTTTTGACCACTTTGGAAATGCTCTTTTCGCTGCTGCAACCGCTAAATCAGCTTCTCTTTTTCCACCGCTTGCAACCTCGCCAATAGCTTGACTTGTTGCCGGGTTATAGTTGGTAAAGGTCTCATCACTAACAACTTCTTTGCCATTAATCCAGTGCTTGATCATTAGACATTCCTTTATCTATCAATTAAAAAATTCTGTTTCAGAAACGATATAGTTCCGCAATTTACCTATGCCTTCGATTTCGACGATAACCTCATCACCTGGAACAACATCAGATAAACCCTCTGGTGTTCCAGTTGCAATCATGTCACCCGGTTGAAGGGTCATAAAAGATGAAATGTATTCAATCAGGAAAGGCACATTGAAAATCATGTCAGCAGTTGTACCTTCTTGGCGAAGCTCTCCATTAACCCATGTCTTCAGGACAAGATTATTGGGTTCAGGGACTCGGGTACGTTCAATAATATAAGGACCGACGGGTGTAGTAGCCTGGCGGTTCTTAACACGTAAGTTTGGACGATAATAGTTTTCTAAATAATCGCGAATCGCATAATCATTACACAAGGTATAGCCTTGTATATACTCCAAGGCATTTTCACGTTTTACATTTCTGGCAGTTTTACCAATAACAGCCACAAGTTCACACTCATAATGCATATATTCAACATGATCTGGACGCCAGGTTTGTTTGTTATGCCCTGTATAAGTATTATTGGCTTTAATAAAAATCAAAGGTTCTTTTGGTGGTTCAAATGCCAGTTCACGAGCGTGGTCTGCATAGTTCAAGCCAAGTGCAAACATAGTGCCACTGGCAGGAGGTAACCATTCAACTTGATCTTCTTCAAGAACACACCCCGAAGGTAGTACCACACTGAGGTCATCATTGACCACAACATTAAAATATTGTCCGTTATACTTAATTTTAGCAGTCTTCATGTTATTGCTCCCTGTTGCAGAACGATGTTTGTAACTTTGCCAATGTTTTCAATTTCAACAGTTACTGTATCTCCATCATGAAGATCAGCCCGGCCTAAAGGCGTTCCTGTTAAAAGGACATCGCCCTCATTAAGGGTCATGTATTCGCTAATCTCTTGAATAAGCTGCTCAGGCGTACGAATCCAATTTGCCGTTGTTCCATGTTGTACAAGCTGATTATTCACATATACACGTAGTGCCAATGCATTAATATTCTTTATCTCCTCTTTGGCAACAACTGAACCTAAAACGCAAGACCCATCACGGCACTTGGCCTTAATCGCCGGACGATAATAATTTTCTTCTGGAAGGCTCAATTCATTGACGACAACATAACCGGCAATATGCTCAGCAGCTTCTTTCAGACTCACCCGGCTGGTATTTTTCCCAATCACTACCCCGAGCGTCGGGCCTGCTTGTAAAATCTCACCATGAGGTATGTAAACAATTGCTCCATCATGGTTTCGTGTATTCGGGGTTTTAATAAAAAGTACAGGTTTAACAGGTTCTGTTATGTACGGTTTTTCATTAAATACTGCTCTAAACTTTTGATATAAACACTTATAATTCAATGCAATACCAAATATATTTCCATCTAATTTAATCTGTTTTTCGTATAACATTAAACACTACCTCCATATCATCTGACTTGAAATCAGCCACAGGCATTTTTTAACAAAAATTAATATATTAACTATTATTAAAGACTACCTAATATTTTCAACACCTATGCGCCATATATCAGCATTTCACTTACAATAAAAACTAAATTCCAGATTTTAAAAGGATAAATTAAGAACCATTTGAGCATAAAGATTTACTTTATCATCCCCATTTTGTGATCCATTATTCAGCAAATCTCTTTTTGGTTTATAAATACCGAATAAGGGAGACACTATAATATTTTGTTTCACCGACCATAAAGCATAGAGATCGAGTTCCTGTCCAGATAGATCAGGGTTGTTATGTTTATTAAGCGTATCAAAATCATAGGCTTGTAAGCCTAAGGTTAATTTCTCATGAGGATTAATATTAAAACCAATATTTGATATCTGTGTATTTGCATTAAATGGTCCCGAATAATTATACGCAACTTCTCCTTGAAACCATTTTCCATAATCGAGTGCTCCAACAAATAAATTATCCCATTTTTCAGAAAAACGGCTATATCTCAACGTAAAAGAAGGTTTCCAAGGGATATCAAACAAATAACCTGATTTTACATACCAGGCATTTTCAGTCTCAGCATTAGCTTTGTCCTGTACTGCATATTCAAAGCCTAAAGTCATATTTTCAACCCCTAGGCTACCCTCACCACGCAAGCTATAAACATCCATACCTTCCCGATCAGTCAATATTGGAGATACCTGTTTAGCAAAAAACGAATCGACAGAATCATTATGTAAATAGGTAAATCCAAGTGTACCAATCTTCGGATCCGTGTAATCTAATGTTGCTGCATAAAATTTTGAATAGGCTTGTATCGCATTGTTAGATTTAAAAGTTGAAAGACTGCCATGTAAACCTTCTGGATTGCCAAGTTTGATCATAACCGTATCGTTAAAATTTCGATGTCCAGCAAGATAATAAGTTCCTCCACCTTTACCGTTGAAAGCTTTTCCTAATAGAGGTGAATTACCAATGTTAGGTGCATCTGCACAGATTAGAAAACCATCACCAAAACAAATATTTTGCCGCCCCAAGGAAATATTCAAACCATTATTTCCTAGCCATGGAATTAAATCTCCAGATTTCCAGCCAATAAATGCATCTTCAACTTTTGTTGCCCGCTCACTTCCGTCAGAAAAGCCCGCAGCATCTCCATCTCCCCAAGTTGCTGCACTAACCAGATTAGTTTTCGCGTAAATTAAACCGTACTCACCAATTTTATGTTCTGCATTTAATCCATATTGAATATACCCCTCTTGCCAGCTATAGCTTTTATTCTTAGCATCAGGTATATAATTTTTCTTACTATAAAATGTACCTGCAGTTGCAGCGATATTTGCTGCGACTAATGTATCATCAGTTTTATATAGTTCAATATCAGCTTGCGTATTGAATGCTATAACTGCCATCCCTGACAATATAATAAAATGATATAATTTTTTATTCATTAATCTTTCCCTAAAATGTATTAAATAAAATGCTCTAACCCCTTAAAAAGCTATAGGGCATTTTTATTTTTAGCAGAATCCACAGATTGAAATATTGTAAAAAAACGACTTTTTCACACCATCAGCACGCACTAAAAAAATAAAATAAAAAGTGACACACAAAATTATGTATCACTTTTAACAGACTATATTTTTTTAACTAACGTATAAATATTATTATATAAAGAAATATTATTTCTTTTTAAAACACTCCCTACAACCAAACCAAATATAATACTCAGCAACAAGATAATAGGCATGATATAAATAATAGGACTATTGCTACCACTCATAATATCCAGATTTTTGATGACCAGATATAAAACAAAGAGCATTCCTATACTCGAGATAATTGGAGCGATTAAGCGACTCCACAGACTGACCTTTAGTTCTTTATATTTTAAAAAGTATGAAATAACTGCCAGGCTTACACCAAATTGCAAAGTGAGAATTGACATACTCCCGAGTGCTGAGCACCAGGAAAAGATATCAATCATAGGATCGAATTGCATTAGGGCAAAGATAATAATACAGCACATCATGACAATACCCTGAACAATACTTGCCACATAAGGTGTTTGATGCTTGTTGTGAGTTATAGATAGTTTCGACCAAAACAAACCATCACGACTGATGGTATACATATAACGTGCAAGCGAATTGTGGAATGCTTGGGTAGCGGCAAACAAACTGGTGAGTAATAAAATAGACATTACATCTACTGACCATTTACCTAAAACTGCTGTTGCGACGTTATAGACATACATTCCAGGATCTTTACTTGCTATCTCTACTACAGCCGCGGATGAACTGTAAAGAATGAAGCTCCAGGACGTAAAAACAAAAAATATAGCAATCAAAAAAACGGCGATAAAAGTGGCTTTAGAGACTACTTTTTTTGGATTAATGCATTCTTCCGAATAAATTGCGGCCGCCTCAAATCCAATAAAAGAACAGATGGCAAAAACCATTGAAATACCAAAATGGCTAGTGAAAATGGTATAGGGTTGAAATGAATTAAACTCTAAAGCGATGGGCTTCTGAAAGATAGCAATATCAACAAGCAAAATAATACCAACTTCGAGAATCATCAAAATACCTAGTATCTTTCCGCCAATTTCAACTTTTGCAATACCGAGTAATACGACCGCGACTTGTATGACCAAGGCATATATCCACCAAGATATATTTAGTCCAAATTGAGAAAAAATCAGATGTTGAGCAAAAAAACCAAACATTGCCGTCACAGATAACTGTATTGCCGTATAAGCCAGAATAGCGATACTCAAGCCAGAAATACCTGGCCCTACTCCCAGACCTTGCACAATATAAGTATAAAAAGCTCCCGCATTAACAACATATTTACTCATAGCAATAAAACCAAAACTGAAAATAATCAGTAATAGAGCTGCCACAATAAAAGAACCTGGTACACCTGCTCCGTTGCCTAACATAAAATTCAGGGGCATTGCGCCAACAACGCCAGTTAATGGAGAAGCCGCTGCAACTACAAAAAATACAACGGTCCATAAGCCCAGACTGCCCTTTTTTAAATTATTTCCATTATTCATAAAAGCTCCATGCAGATAAGAAAACTATTTTTTCTACTTCTTTTCCCTTTATTTTCTAAAAGGATAACCTTCAAATTAAGGTGTCTTATGCTCAGCCCATCCTCAATATCAATATAAAAACAACCTATATTCAGATATCCAGAACAGCTTTATGGGTTTTAACTTAAATGAAAAACAACAGGATCAATTGTAAAAAAAAGACATTCTTATTATTTTTATATTGGGATTTATCATGTAAAAAGCCATTTAAAGATTTAAATGGCTTAGGATGGTCCGGTTTATAAAAAATCACGCTGCCGTGATATGAACTGATTGTTTATGCGTATATTGCAATAATCCTCCTAGACCAAATGAATACCCCAGACCTGAAAGTTTCCACCCTCCAAATGCAGCTTCCGGTGAAAGATCAGCATGACTATTGATCCAGACCGTTCCTGCTTCTATTTGCTCAGCAATTTTTTCTGCTTTTTGTAGATTTTTAGTCCAAACAGAAGCTCCCAAACCAAACTCACTTTGATTGGTAGTCTTGATCACTTCATCTACATGACTAAAACTCAGAATAGGTAGAACTGGGCCAAACTGCTCTTTTTGTACAACCTCCATTTCGTCCCTTGCATTTACAACAAGCGTTGGGGCAATAAAATATCCCTTTTCAGGTAATAACTGATGTGAACGAATCACGGTAGCTCCATGTTCTAAAGCATCTGTGATAAATGCCTGTACCTTCTCAAATTGCAACTTGTTTTGTACAGGCCCAAAAGTAGTGCCCTCTTCTAAACCATTTCCCAATACCTGAGAGTTGATCATTTCTGTTAACTTACGAATGACCTGATCATATATTTTTTCATGAACATATAATCTTTTTAGACATGCACAAGTCTGGCCTGCATTTAAAAAAGCAGACATGAAGACTTTTCGGCAAACTTGATCTATATCTACATCTTCCAACACAATCCCGATATCATTACCGCCCAGTTCAAGTACTACACTTTTCAGTGTACTGACGGAATTTTCCAGAATTTTTTGCCCTGTACCCGTAGATCCTGTAAAGGTTACCTTTTGTATGTCTGGATGTTGTGTAAGTGCATGACCGATTTTTCCGTCTCCCAGTATCAAACTACATACGCCAGCTGGTAAATGCTGATTGATAATTTCAATAAGCTTGATTGTACTTAAGGGAGTAAATTCAGAGGGTTTGTTAATAACACAATTTTTTGCTTTTAATGCAGGAAATAAATGCCAGGCCGCGATCATAAATGGCCAGTTCCATGGTGTAATAGAAGCAACCACACCCAATGGCCGATTATAAACCGTTATTTTTTTCCCATTCGCTTCCTGATAATGTTCTACTGGAATATTTAATCCTGCCACGTAATTGATCCACTGTACGGTCAGCTCGACTTCCACCTGCGCCAAGAATAATGGTTTACCTTGCTCTAACGTAATTAGCCGAGCCAGTTCCTCCTTTTGAGACAAAATATCTTCAGCGATTGCATGAAATGCCTCTACAATTTTCGGGTCAGCGAGATTTTTCCATATCGTAAAAGCCTGCTTTGCTTTTGCCACACATTCTTCTAACTGCTCAAATGCTGACGAATAAACTTGAGTAATCACCTCTAACGTTGCTGGATTGTTAACATCCAGTGCATTTCCATTCCCTAATATTGCTTGACCATTTATGTACATAGAAGTATTCATGCAATCTTCCCTTGATCATCTAGTTCAAAGATGAGTTTTTTTAATTATGAAACTCATTAGCTTAAGAAAATATGCAGCTATAAACCAAAACAATTCGCCTGTTGGCACAATAATCGTTTTAGTGTTTAAACCATTTAAACAACTGCAAAATAATGTTTAATAAAGAAATCTGACCTCACATCCCAAACAGTCGATGTGCCTTTTTCAACTACCCATAAATCTCCAGCTTTAAACGTTGTGGTTATTCCAGTTGATTCATCAGTAATGTTAATTTCTCCACAAATGATCACAGCTTGTTCACTAAATGGATAGACCAAACGGTATTTACCTTTATTTGTGCCAAAATAACCTGCACTGATCGCATCTGTAGGAGCGCCTAAAGACATTTTCCCGAACGCATTTACATTGGGCGAACCTTCTAATAGTTTTCCTCCAATATCCGTAATATTTCCCCAGGCATCGAGACTTTCGAGTTGATTGATTGTTTCAATATTTGTTAAAGCCATTTGCTTACCTCTACCATTATTTTAAATTCATATATGTCACATACTTGAATGACGTTGATTTTTTGCCAGACTGAGTATTAATAACAAACGAGAATGAGCTGATCTTGTAAAAAAACGACATAAATTAAGATTTTGTATTTCCTAGTTTTTTATTGCTGCTCAACATAGAAGAGAAATACTAGATAGAAGTGTGCTGAACATCTCTGTCTTAAAAATCTATTAATATTTTTGTTAACGACGACCTTGTCCATAACCTTTAATTTGATGTAAAACCTTACCTAGCGTACACATGGTTGCCCTCATCGAATCCTTAAAGGGAATTTCAGGTTTTGAGACGGAACTGAGTAATTTAAAATGTTCACTACCACCCAGTATGCCTTGGGCTAGAATTTTGCAAATGATTTGACTAGGTGTCACACCAAAACCACAATATCCTTGCACAAAAAAGACATTCTCATGCGCTGTTAATGTTCCTATTTGTGGAAACAGATTTTTCGTAGAGGCCATTGGACCGCCCCAGGCCAAATCAATTTTTACATGTTCAAGATAAGGGAATACTTTCAGCATTAATTGGCGATTCCATGTTTTTAAATCTTGTGGAATATAATCTAGCAACGGTGTCGCAGCCCCAAATAATAAACGGTTTTCTTTGGTGACCCGGTAATAATCAATAATAGGCCGGATATCACTATATGCACCACGAATCGGACTAATTTGATGAATTAGTTCATCACTTAAAGGTTCAGTCATTAGCTGAAAAGCATAGGTGTTAATGGTTTTCTTGTGCAACTCTGGTTCTAACTTGTTTAAGAAACTGTCACAGGCCCAAACCATTTTATTGGCAGTTATACAACCTTTTGCTGTGCGGACCTTAATTTTTTTACCGTAGGTCACCTCAACAGCGGGAGTATATTCAAAAATTTTAACCCCATATATTTCATGGCAAGCCTTAGCTTCTCCTAAAAGCAAATTTAATGAATGGACATGGCCGCCTCCCATGTGTACTAATGCACTACCATAAACATCGGATCCAACTACTTGCCGGACATCCTGCCCTTCAAGATAGTAAATTTCATCACGAGAATTCATTGACTTAAACTGTTTTTCCCAACGCTTTAACGTTTCTGCCTGACGCGAATTAAAACCTAAATATGTATATCCATTTGTGAAATCGGCATCAATCTTATATTTTTCTATACGTTCTCGCATAATCTGCGGTCCCAGTTCACTAAGTTCAAAAATTGTCTTCAGTCCATCATCACCGACTTCATGCTTGATATTATCCAGATCATGACCAATTCCAGCCATAACTTGTCCGCCATTGCGTCCAGAACCACCAAATCCCAAATAACGGCTTTCTAATACAACAATATTTTTTACATTTTGTTCGGCCAGCTCCAGAGCTGTATGGATGCCAGAAAAGCCTCCGCCGATGATGACAACATCGGCCTCAATATCTTGTTCAAGCTGTGGAAAATTCAAAGAATATTTTTTTGTAGCCGTATAATATGTTGCTGTTTCATCTGCATGCATCGTTGTTTTCACCTATTCTCTATTTATTGGCATTATTAATAAATTGCACTTCAGGGGATTGTAAAAAAACGACATCTTTTTATTTGACTGATTTTCAGTTTTCTTCACGAGTACACCGTAGCAAACGATAAACGGTATTGTAAAACACAGAAATATAGTTAACATATTAACTATATTTCTGTGTTTTATGTTGTTCAGAAATTTCTGCTAAAAATTCTAATAGAGTGTTACGAGGTAATTTCAATGGATATGAATACTTGTACCGGAAGAAACGAGCAAATATCTCAATTCTACTGTGAACAACCATTTTTTAAACGAGGAATATATAGTTATCAACGTTGTAAAGCGTTTTCAAATATTATTTCAGAATTTTATCGACTTGATATATCTCATACCGAAATTCCGGTACTTGCCGTCCCCGATGGATGTATTGATATTTTATTTGAATGTAATCCACATCAGCCACAGGCCCGTATTTGCGGTTCTACATTAAATTCACAGGCAATTCCCCTTAAAGAAAATATACCTTATTTTGGTATCAGATTTTCTCCTGGCATTATTCCAAAATTTCTAGAAATTTCAGGAGAAGATATTCTTAATCAAAGCCTTAACTTTAATGAACTAGTACCGGATAAAGACTGGCTAATCGAGAAGATCTCTTCTAGCCAGACTATCAATCAACAAGTTAATCTATTTTTAAAGGCATTTTCGGGTGAATTGCTCAGGAAATTTTCAGTAACAACCCAAGAAGTCCTGCATATTATTATTCATCAAAATCATGAGATCAAAGTAAAAGATCTGGAAAGGATAACAGGTTACTGTAGCAGACATATGCAAAGAATATTTAAACATGATGTTGGAATGAGTATTAAAACCTTTGCCTGCATTATTCGTTTTCAATTTGCACTACAGGCAATGAATCATTCTACAGATATAAAACTTTCTCACTTGACTTATGATTTGGGTTATAACGATCAGGCTCATTTTCATAAAGAATTTAAAAAATTCAGCAAGATGTCTCCTACTGAATTTATTAAATATTTAAGAAATTAATACTCGATTGGTTTAAAGAAAAGATCTTGGTAAAGGATCTTTTCTATTGACATACATTTGGCTAGTCAAAGTTATGTTCTATTTAGCTTCTAAAACACCACGGCGAATCTGGTCACGCTCGATCGATTCAAACAGTGCCTTGAAGTTACCTTCGCCAAAGCCGTCATCATCTTTACGTTGAATAAATTCAAAGAAGACAGGCCCGAGCATGTTTTGCGAGAAAATCTGTAATAACAGTTTTTTCTGACCATCTTTGGTGTTGCCATCCAGCAAGATACCGCGTTTTTGCAGCTCTTCAGTTGGCTCGCCATGATCCGGTAAACGCTCTTTCAACATTTCATAATAGGTTTCAGGCGGTGCTGTCATAAACTCCATGCCTAAACCTTTTAACTTGTCCCATGTTGAAATCAGGTCATCGGTAATAAAGGCAATATGCTGGATGCCTTCACCATTAAAGTCCGCAAGGAACTCGGCAATCTGACCGTTACCCTTGTCTGAATCTTCATTCAATGGAATACGGATCATGCCATCAGGTGCAGTTAAAGCTTTCGAAGTTAAACCGGTATATTCACCTTTAATATCGAAGTAACGGATTTCCTGGAAATTAAAGATTTTTTCATAGAAGTTCGCCCAGTATTCCATACGTCCTTTATAAACGTTATGGGTTAAATGGTCGATTTCATTTAAGCCTGCACCTTTTGGATTGCGCTCGACATCATCAAAGAAAACAAAGTCATTTTCATAAATATCACGGTCTACCAGGAAGATTGGCATACCACCAATACCCTTGATTGCAGGAATATTCAATTCCATTGGACCCGCTTGTGAGTACATCGGCTCTGCGCCCAGTTCAATTGCATTTTTAAATGCCTTGGCTGCATCACGAGTTCTAAAGCCCATTGCACATGCAGATGGACCATGTTCTTTAAAGAAGAATGAAGCATAGGATTCTGGCTGGTAATTCAAAATGATATTGATATTACCCTGGCGCCATAAATAAACTTTTTTAGATTTATGCTTCGCCACCTTGGTAAAGCCGATTGTTTCAAAGATCTGGTCTAATCCATTTTCCGTCGAAACAAATTCAATAAAAGCAAAACCACATAGTTCTAATGGGTTATCTAAAATGTCCATCTAGTTTCCCTTATTTAGATAAATTCATCCGTTGTGAATGCAAATTCCCATGTTTTGTGTTGGCTAATCTAAGCTGACTCAACAAACGGGTACTACGATGCATTACGTTTAGAAAAGGTCACCGGTGTTTTTATAAGTATGTCAAAAGCATCCGTGTTGAAACCTTTCCTTCCATAAGTAAGCCCATGCAATCATAAGTATGAACTTTTTCTGCATAGGCCCTCAACCATAAATTCATGCTACAAGAAAGATTAAATTTATGCAATACATAATTAAATTATGTTATGTGTAATTTTATAGGTTTTTTCTTATCCAACATCAGCTATTTTAAGCTCCATTCGGGCTAATTCTTGTAGGAGACAGAATTTAAAAAGAAAAATACCATGAACTAAATCAGACATTGGTCTCAAGAGCAGAAAATCAGCGCTTTAGAAGCAGAATATTATTTTGAATAAAAATCAGGAAGGTCTAGAAATAAGGAATATAGAAGATGAAGGCATACCGATAACACACATTTATCGGTATGCCTGCATTTTAGGATGGAAATGCCCAAAGATCCTGAGCACCGATGCGATCTGATAACAATCTGAAAGCAGCCGGTTCCAGATCCTGATCGACCACGATATAGCCTTTTTCATTATTCTTTAAGGCTGAACATTTATTTTCAGTGAATTGATAACTCGTTGTATTTGCCAATACGCTTTCACTGATTTTTGCTGTAAAGCGACAGTTTTGATCGAGCGAAAGCATTTGTCCTTGCGCTTTCACTTCAACTGGAATCGCACTACCGTCAGCCAAAGATAAGGTATAGCGTCCCACCAGCTCATTCACACTTAGCTTTTGATCAGCAATTTTTTCATAGTGGGCAAACTCAAGCTTAAGATTTTCATCGCTTTGATTGCTATGCCATGTGTTAGTTGCTACATCATAATGCATTACGATCTGAGCACGATCCTGTTCATCATTCAAAACCAGCAGCTTGCTGCCATCCGCACCTGAATAGTATTTACCCACCGTCGGCAATTCCTGATCGGTTTCAATACTGACCGAATAAGTACCCACCGCGAAAGTAGGCACTGGCTCGGGCTTCTCGACGGGCTGTTCTTGCCGGTCATGGTTGTCATCATGACAAGCGCTCAAGGCTAAGCCAAGAAGTAATATCCATAAACAACGTTGCATTGGCCTTCCCCCTTATTTAAACAGATTTTTAAGACGGATCTTGAGCCATTGTTGCGCTGCAGGACGATGGTCATAGGCCACTTGCATTGCAGTTACTGCTATCTTGCTTTGCACCACTGCACTTTCATCTGTTGCCTGAGCTGCTGTCGGGGCACTGGAATTTATGCCAAAACCTAAACCGTATTGACTGGCACCTTTATCATCTTTGCTGACTTTAAAATTAAAGTTATACAGGTCATAGCTGCCAATTTTCGAAAACGCGAACGGCGTGCTATTGCTTAAGTTCTTTGGAAAGTTGACATTCAATGTAATGCCTTTCGGTAACAAAGCACCCTGTCCGGCTTTATTTTGCAGCTCCTTCAATAATATGACCGTCTGTTTTGCCACAATCACGGAATTGGCATTATTTAAGGTCTTGTCATCCACCGTATTGGAATCTGCACTTAAGGCAATCGATGGAATGCCTCGGGCTGCCGAAAATTGTACATTACCAATCGTGCCAGAATGAACCACCACCCGACCAACATTCTGCCCTTCATTAGGTCCAGACAGGACCAGATCAGGGGCTTTGCCCCAGCGCTTATTGGCCACCACATCCAGACCATACGCAGTGGCCATAACCGGTGTACCGTGCACATAGTTCCAGTCGCCATTGTTATAACCGGCCTTGCTAAATGGGCCTGCGGCTGGTGCCCCAATCGCTACTGCTCCATTATGGCAGCCGTTTTCAGCCGCAATCTGCTTATCATTGTCTGCTGAAATTACGCTGGCACTGTACATCACGATCGCCCCGCCACGCCCACTTTGCGGTGAACATGGCACAGAGACCAATACACTATGACCATTGGACTTTAACTCGTCATACAGCGCTTTGACATTACTGGTTAAACCATCATCGTTAACAATTAAAATATTTAAAGCAAAGGTCTGCATGCTACAGCCCGCTAAAATTAATCCACCCCAAAAATGCTTTTTCATCCTTCGATCACTATGCAAAATATTTGCTAAAAACAATAGTGCTGGAATATGAAAATTTTATGACCCAACCTTCTTAAATGCTTTAGAAAACAAGCGGCTTCAAATATGAGTGACTGTCTTAAATTCTTAACAAAGTTCGATTAGTTTAAATAAATAATGAATGAGGCCTTAACAGAGCATTAACCATGACCGAGATATCAACCTTCGAAAAACTGACCCAACTGCTGGATGCGTATAGTCATGAACATGGTGCCCGACCGCAAAAAATTTTAATTGGCTATAAAGCCTATTATCATCTTATGGGAAATTCAAACTTTGCTACAGAAGTCACCGATTCAGCCTTAAATCCAAATAAAAGAAGATATAAAAAGATAAAAATCAAAGTCACCAAAGATGACTATCAACTTGAGCTGGAATAATGTTCTTGCCTGAAAATGCAGGTGTTTCTACCTATAATGTATGGACTTAGATCAGAATTTCATTTTCGTTATAATATTTTTCCAGTTCAGTAATCAACTGTTCTTTGCCATCCATGCCGTATAAAGCAAAATTGATTTTTTCCAGATAATTGACAATAAAAATCAGGCGACTGTTTTCATCATTCTGACGCTTGTTTTCTTGCAGAAACTTTTTATATGCGATAAACAGTTGCTCACTTTTACGCATTTTCTGCCTTCTCAAGCGCACTTTATTTTCTAGCTCAAACATATACTTTAGACCTTACTCCTTCGGAAATAAAAACCCACCGAAGTGGGTTCAGAAGCCATCAGAATGTTGTGTTAGAAAACATCAAAATTATTATTTTTATGCTCTAACCAACTATTTCTTGTTGTTGTAGAACCAGTATAGTCTGAGGTGATGACAGTTCTATGACGGATCAGATGCCTTTCCATTCCCTTTTCATCAGCTCAGCTTTCTACACGATGTTGTTGAGCATTTTTGAGGGTATGCGATGAGGTCATTGATGACTCTTTTCCAGATAAATTAATTTTCTATCAGTCAGTTAGAGAATAATTTTTCCAGCTTTAAATGATCGAGATAATGAATAATTGAATCATGAAGTCAAAAATAGAAGTGAGTACATAGGATTGGTTTCTGGAAAAGTCCACGCCTTTTTTTGTTTGACTTGCGTACGGGTAAAATATATACATAAATAATGATACAGGTTGTATCACGATATAAAAATACAAGAATCAAGAATAGGATTTATAACAATGTCTCATCAAATTAATCTGCCAAGGATTATGGAAATTGGCAAAAATGCACGAAGCAAGCTTCCGCTGATTCTGAAAAGTTTAGGTGCAAAAAAACCACTGATCATTACCGATAAGATGATGGTTTCACTAGGATACATCGCACAGATTCAAGCAATATTAAAGGCCGAACAGATCGACAGTGATTACTTTGATGAAACCATTCCCGAACCCACCTCGAGCTCGATTGAAGCAGGTGTTGAGCATGTCAAAAACCGTGCTTATGATGCCATTATCGCGATTGGTGGCGGCAGCCCGATAGACAGTGCAAAAGCGATCAGCATTTTAAGCAAACACGGTGGTGTCATCGCTGATTATAAATTTCCCCGCCAAGTCAATGAAATAGGCCTTCCGATTATTGCCATCCCGACCACAGCAGGAACAGGTTCTGAATGTACACGTTTCACCATCATTACCAATGACCTGACCAGCGAAAAGATGCTTTGTGCGGGTTTAGGCTTTTTACCTGTTGCAGCGATTATCGATTATGAACTGACGATGTCACTGCCTGCCCGAACCACGGCAGATACAGGAATTGATGCACTGACCCATGCCATGGAAGCCTATGTGAGTAAAAAAGCCAGCCTCTATAGTGATGCGCAAGCAATCGCTGCAATGAAACTGATCGGCCCAAATTTGCAAAAAGCGTATCACCAGCCTGACAATGAATCTGCGCGTGAAAAGATGATGCTTGGCTCAACGTTGGCAGGCATTGCCTTTTCTAATGCCTCTGTTGCATTAGTGCATGGCATGAGCCGCCCGATTGGTGCTTTTTTCCATGTGCCTCATGGCCTGTCGAATGCCATGTTATTACCTAGCGTCACGGCTTTTTCAATTCAAGCCGCACCTGAGCGCTATGCAGAATGTGCCAAAGCGATCGGCTGTGCGGATTATGATGACCCGGATGAGGTCGCCAATCAAAAGCTCATTGCTACGCTTATTGAAATTAATCGAGATTTGGCGGTACCCAGCTTAGCTGAATTTGGCGTCAATAAAAGTGATTTTGATCAGGTGTTACAGACTATGGCTGAGCAAGCATTGGCTTCAGGTTCACCGTTAAATAATCCAGTTGTACCCACAATTGAACAGATCATCACGCTTTACCAACAACTTTGGCAAGAGCCAAAACCGGCACTGATTTACGAGAATAAACTTGCCGAAAAAAGCTACACATAGAACTGATCTAAAAGGCTGAGCATGATCGCTTAACTGCCACTCGATTATGCAATAAGCGATCAGTCATTGATCTGCGAATCTTGAGGTCTATCGAATGTTTTAGAGCTGCTAGAAGCTGTTGAGCGATCTAAAAATTGAAATATCCATTAAAAAAGGATATTGAGTAAAAGACTTACTCAATATCCCTTAAGAGTGACTCAATAATGGTTTAGGCTAAAAAAGCGCTGGCCATTATTGAATGCAATCAAACCGCTGGACTTAGCTGGTAAAGCGTCCGTATTCATCGCGTTTTTGATTGCCGCGCCCACGGCCACCACGATCATCATCTTCATCGTCGTCATAACGGCTACGGCCTCGACCAGCGGAACGGTTGCTACCTCGACGATCGTCTTCATCATCATCATCACGACGGCTGCGACCACGACCACCGGAACGGTTGCCACCACGATCATCTTCATCATCGTCATCACGACGGCTACGGCCTCGGCCACCGGAGCGGTTGCCACCGCGATCATCTTCGTCATCGTCATCACGACGGCTGCGGCCACGACCACCTGAACGGTTACCACGACGATCGTCTTCATCGTCGTCATCACGAAGGCTACGGCCTCGGCCACCAGAGCGGTTACCGCGACGATCATCATAATCATCGTCGTCATCGTCATTGCGGCTGCGGCCACGACCACCTGAACGGTTACCGCGACGATCGTCTTCATCATCGTCATCACGACGGCTACGGCCACGACCACCGGAACGGCTGCCACCACGATCATCTTCATCATCGTCGTCACGACGACTGCGTCCACGGCCCCCTGAACGGTTACCGCGACGATCATCATAATCATCGTCGTCATCGTCATTGCGGCTGCGGCCTCGACCACCGGAACGGTTGCCACCACGATCATCTTCATCGTCATCATCACGGCGGCTGCGACCACGGCCACCGGAACGGTTGCCACCACGATCATCTTCATCGTCATCATCACGGCGGCTGCGACCACGACCACCGGAACGGCTACCGCCACGACGATCATCTTCATCATCGTCATCACGACGGCTACGACCTCGGCCACCGGAACGGCTGCCACCACGATCATCTTCATCATCGTCATCACGACGGCTACGACCTCGGCCACCGGAACGGCTGCCACCACGATCATCTTCATCGTCATCATCACGACGGCTGCGACCTCGGCCACGACCACCGCGATCATCATAATCATCGTCGTCATCGTCATTGCGGCTGCGACCCCGGCCGCGACCACCACGATCATCATAATCGTCGTCCTCATCGTCACGACTGCTAGAACGACGACCATTTCTGTGACTTAATGAGCCTGCTTCACGTGCTTCTTCAGAGGTAAATTCGTGCGCATTGCCGCGGGAATGGGCAATACGCCCTGCCTCCCGGGCTTCCTCTGTGGTAAATTCATGCGCATTTCCGCTTGCATGGGCTGCACGTCCACCCTTACTTGCGATTTCCCGTAATCGATCTGGATCCATGCTCGCGAATCCACGGTTTGAGATACCTGAGTTATTATCTTGATCATCGTTTCTAGAATCTTGAGTAGCCATGATTATCTCTTCCTCTATTAAAATTATATAGGCCGTTATATAGCGGCTATATTCACCATAAGAGATAAAATGCTTTTGCTGTAACCCCGCTATGTTTCAATACTTTTAAATGTTTCTCAGTTATTTTTTTCTAAAATTCATATCTTTATGTTATCTGTGATTTTTTTAAATTATATTTTTTTAAATTACCCGCTGATTTTTACGCTTTAAATCACACAGAGATAAAAGCATTAATAAAGTCAACAAATAAACATTCATTTACAACCCTCATCCAAATAGTTAAAGTTTACATAAAAAAATACAAAGCATATGTTTAAAAAAACAATTGAATTGAAGACATTAAAAATTGAGCAGAGAAAAAATTTTAGGAGAGTTAAAATGAATAAAAAACAAGAGACAGATTCAGTGATAGAACTGCAATCGACCTTTATCCGTTTGCTCAGTCCTGAAATTTTGCTGGCTCATCTCGACATTAATCATAATGACTGGATTGCCTATGACTCGGACTGGTTTTATAAGGTAGAAAAAAAAGACATTACCTTGCCGTTCCAGCGCATCCTGCACATGACCAACAATATGAAAAATATTGAAATTTGCAGTAATGAACAGGAGTATTCCAAGGCGTTAGACGCTCAACAAGCTACATCCAGTGATAGCACATTGGCAATAGCCGAAAAAACAATCCGAGCAATCCTCAACCTGGCAGATACCACGCCCATTGAAAACTGGACTCAAGATACTGAAAACAGAACACTTGTTGAAGATATTATTGCCAGTAACCATATTAAGATTTTAGCGATTGTCTAAATGTCATTTTATAATCGTTAGAATTTATGTTTTTTTACCACCTTCTACGGAAAAAATACAATTTCAACTAATCAAAACATTGTCCTTACCGAAAATAACATCTTTTTCCAAGATGATGAAAAATAATCGAAGCAAAGGACGTTAGAGATGAGCAATAACCCGAATCAATATCCAACAGCTGCACCGGCGCAAGAACAACAACACCAGCCTGGAGAGCAACAGGTCATGCATCCAGAACCTGAAATCATTAAATCCACCCATCTGGGTAGTCATAAACTTAAAGATAAAGTGGTGCTGATTAGTGGTGGCGATAGCGGTATAGGCCGTTCCGTCGCGGTGTTATTTGCCCGCGAAGGTGCAGATGTCGCAATTATTTATCTTGAAGAACAACAAGATGCTGAAAAAACCAAACAACTGGTTGAACAAGAAGGTCAGCATTGTTTACTGCTCAAGGAAGATATTAGCGATCCCAAAAGTTCAGAAAAATGTGTCGCAGAAACCCTTAAGGTGTTCGGAAAGATTAATATCCTGATTAATAATGCGGGTGTACAGTATCAACAAAAAGATCTTGGCGATATTAGTACCGAACAGCTGGAAAAAACATTTAAAACCAATATATTTTCAATGTTTCATTTAACCAAAGCCGTGCTGCCTCATTTAAAAGAAGGAGACAGTATTATTAATACCACCAGTATTACCAGTTATCATGGACATGATGAGTTAATGGACTACGCCAGTACTAAAGGCGCAATTACCACGTTTACCCGTAGTTTATCCAATAATCTGATGAAGCAGAAAAAAGGCATCCGGGTCAATGGTGTTGCCCCTGGTCCGATCTGGACACCCCTGATTCCAAGTAGTTTCGATGCAGAAACTGTCGCAAAATTCGGTCAGGACACGCCAATGGGACGAATGGGCCAGCCGAGTGAAGTTGCGCCAGCCTACTTGTTTCTGGCGTCTGATGATGCCAGTTATATCACCGGACAGGTCATCCATGTCAATGGTGGTGAAATCGTGAATGGCTAAGTTAGCACAAAACCTCCTTCGGGAGGTTTTTTAATAAAAACAAGAGGCTAAAACATGGATCAGCACGTGAATATGGAACTTGTACAGCAGAGGGCTTTACTGTATTTACTCAATTTTCTAAAGCAAAAACATTACCGTTTCACTGTGATTACTCCGCTCAGCCATGAACGGATTTTTATGCGTAAGCAAAATTTACCCAATGAACTTCGAAGTTTAAAGGATATCTTTGGCTGGAATCTGCCCTTTTATCCACAAGATCTTGATCAACACCTTTTTCTGATATTAAAAAATGCCCACCTGATCCGTATTGAAAACCAGCAGTGGTTGAGTCTTGTTCGGGTCGCCTCTCTGGATGATCAGTTATTTATTCATTCCGCTTTTCCAACCGTTGAAACCGATGCCGTGTTCTTTGGTCCCGACACCTATCGCTTTTATTATCATCTTAAACAATATTTGCTCACTCAGCCCCAGACTGTAAAACGCAGTGTAGAACTGTGTTGTGGTGCTTCTCCGGTGGCTATTGCGGTTGCCCGCTTATTTCCTGAAACGACAGAAATTTTCACGGCCGACATCAATCCCAAAGCTCTGTTTTATAGCCATATAAATAAAAAGTTTTTAGGTATCGATAATATTTTTCCCACCCACAGCAACTTGTTCTCTGCTCTGGAAGGTGATTTCGATTTAATTTTTGCCAATCCACCTTATCTGATGGATCTGCATGAACGTCAATACCGCCACGGCGGCAATACACTGGATGGCACGGACCTATCCTTTAATATTCTCACAGAAGGCATAAAAAGGCTTACGCCTCAAGGTACTTTATTTTTGTATACAGGAATTGCAATTAGCCAAGACGGCAATAAATTTTTACAAGCCGTCGATCACTGGATGCAACATTATCCAGACTTTAAATACAGTTATGAAGAAATTGATCCGGATGTATTCGGAGAAGAGCTGGAGCAACCTGCCTATCAGCATATTGAGCGCATTGCCATAGTCTTGGTCAAGCTTTCTGCTGCCTGAGCAATATTTTAAATGGATCTAAAAAAAGCTCCATATAGGAGCTTTTTTTAGTATTAGGCAGGTATGGCTTCGGCCACGGCTTCCCTGTCCCAAACACGATGATGGCGTAGTAAGTGTTTAAGCGTGTCGGCCACCTGCAGGAAATCATCCTGTAATAGCGTGCCTTCATCTGGTTTTAAACCCAACTGATCCAGCAACTCAGCTTTGTCACCCAGCAATACAATCGGTTTTAAATGTTTATAGGCTTCCAGCAAGTAATGCTTGCTCACACCATCGGCTAAAACGGCATCCAGATTATCACCATCGGCAATCACCACCGCATCATAGATAATCGAGGGTTCGGCTTTCTGCATACCGTCTGAAGGAATCACTTCATCACGTGAGCCTTTTACAGGTGCCATCATTGGGGTTAGTAAATGCACAATGGCATTTTCCTGAATCGACCAGTTGATAATGCTCCGTAAGCTCTCGGCATGGACTTTATCATGAATCAGTACCGCTATTTTACGGCCCTTGATATCCTCTGGAATAAATGCCTGCATAGACAGTTTTTCAGATTTTTCAATGCTGGCATGCTTGAAGTTTTCTTTTAAGTCTGGCACTTCAATCCCGAGATTTTGCCCGACTTGCTTGGCAAGATTAGTATCAATATTGGCCAGCACTTCCTGTACTTCACGCTCACGGATGTGTGGGCGCTGTACCTTGCTCAATTCAAAGGTATAGGCATCTACCACATGTTTTTGCTCATGCGGTGCCAGGCTTTGATAGTACAAACGGGCTTGTGAGAAGTGATCCGAGAAAGATTCACTGCGCTGGCGAATTTTATGTCCATCAATACGCTCCTGATAACTTTCAAATCCTCCATTCTGCGCGGCAGGCGGAATCTCAATTGGCCAGTTATTATCAATCGAATTAGGTTGATAAGAGGCCTGACCTTTATGAATTTGATGCTGGTGTATGCCATCACGCTGGTTATTATGGAATGGGCAGACTGGCTTATTGATCGGGATCTGATGGAAATTCGGACCACCCAAACGACTTAACTGGGTATCAGTATAAGAGAATAAGCGCGCCTGTAACAACGGATCATTGGTAAAATCAAGTCCTGGTACGATATGACCCGGGCAAAATGCGATCTGCTCGGTCTCCGCAAAAAAGTTGTCGACATTACGGTTCAATACGAACTTTCCAATCGGGGTAATCGGGACCAACTCTTCTGGAATAATCTTGGTCGGGTCCAGCAGGTCGAAATCGAAGCTCATTTCATCTTCTTCTTCGACAATCTGCACTCCTAGTTCCCATTCAGGATACAGGCCCTGCTCAATGGCTTCATACAGATCCCGTCGATGGAAATCCGGATCTTTACCTGCCAGCTTTTGTGCTTCATCCCAGACCAGCGCGCTTAAACCTTGTTTAGGCGTCCAGTGAAATTTCACAAAGCGTGCTTTTTCATGTGCATCAATCAGACGGAAGGTATGCACACCAAAGCCTTGGATCGAGCGTAAATTGCGTGGAATCGCACGGTCTGACATGGCCCACATGACTGCATGCGCAGATTCAGGCACCAGTGAGACAAAATCCCAGAAGGTATCATGGGCAGTGGCGCCAGTCGGAATTTCTCTATGTGGTTCAGGTTTAACCGCATGAACAAAATCCGGAAATTTAATCCCGTCCTGAACAAAAAATACCGGGGCATTATTCCCCACCAGATCAAAGTTACCTTCTTGGGTATAGAACTTGATGGCGAAACCGCGAATATCACGTACCGTGTCAGCTGAACCACGAGGTCCCTGCACGGTAGAAAAACGCACAAAAATAGGCGTCTGTATACTTGGATCAGTTAAGAAGCCAGCTTTGGTAAAACGTTCATTACCTTCATAGGCCTGAAAATAGCCATGCGCACCCACACCACGTGCATGTACAATCCGTTCTGGAATGCGCTCATGGTCAAAGTGGGTAATTTTCTCACGTAAAATAAAGTCTTCAAGTAAAGTCGAACCGCGTACGCCCGCTTTCAAACTGTTCTGGTTATCTGAAATCTTGACCCCTTGATTGGTGGTGAGCGCTTCATTGGTCGCATCACTTCTGACCTGGTCAAGCTGTCTGGTCTTATCAGTTTGATTCATTTTGTCTGGTGTATTCCCAGCTAAAGCACTTTGGCTATTATTCTCTTTAAGATCGTCATTCATTGGGCTACCCTGTTTATTGTTGGCTATATAAAAATGATGAGATGTTTTGCTCATGTTTCCTCATTTAACGCGGCGAAGCGGTTAGATAAGGAAATAAAAGTTCTGCATATTTCTGCGTACTCCATAAACCGATGCTTTTGTGATGGGATTCGGGGGCGAGAAAAGGCGTCAATTTACAAAGCTTGAGTGCAAAATTGTCTGTCTGGCTGACTCTGTTTTGTAAATGTTCCAGTTCGCCATCCGAGATATAACTAAATAAATAGTCATGTAAGGGTTGTTCTTTGCTTAGGCTATTCTTATACGGCAATACATGGGTTGAGTATTGTTCGCCTGCAATCCAGTCGTGAATAATCTGTCTTTCGGCCGGGGTAAATACCCCATACATTTTTCCGTCTTCATGACTGATCATGCGCCAGAACACACTTTCTTCCGGATCACAATTAAATTTAATCCACCGCTTTTCGACCAGTTGATTGATGAAGCTGCCAATTTCTTGAGGATTGGCTAACCATTGATTAATTGATTTACACCCAACAAACTGTTTTTCGTTATGAACCAGTTGTCCGATTAAGGCCTTGCGTTTCAAGATTTTATAAACAAAGTTTTCTAGATTCAGGTTTTTAATAATTTGCCGGGATGATATGCCTTGCTGATTAAGTGCATAACCACGTTTTACCTTCTGCATGAAAACATCTTTAACTTTATATTTTTTATAAACATTTTCAAAGACTTTCAGGGATTTATGTGCATGACCATTGTCTAGATTATCAATGGTAATATGTAAATTGAAATACTTGGCTTCGATTCCCAACTCTTTAAGTTCATAGTTGGTGATGAGAAGATGCAAAGGCAGCTGCTCATAGCCAAGATTAAAGCCAATGATTTCAGGAATATACTCTGGCGGAGCATAACCCAGTGCAAGTTGAACTGCAGATTGATGGTAATATTCATCATCCAGAAACAACTCAAAATCATCCAGTCCCAACACACGCAATAAATCATCATAGATGCAGACATGATTGGATTTTGCCTGCCCCAAGCCAAGTTCTTCCAGATAGATCAGGATCAGGTCATGAAAAACCGGATCATTCCAGTAATTGACGATGCTGTATAGCCAGGAACCGTCTACCTTTTTAACTGGCGCAACTTTAAGTAGAAATTCAAACGCCTGCCCGATATTTTTAAAATATTCTCGCTCGCCTCCTGCATTACGCTGGCTCAAATATTCCTGATAGTCATGACATACTTTTCGATTTTCATTGTTATACCAAGCACGGATTTCTTCAATTTGATTTGGCAAAGAAATCTTGCTCGGTTTCATCATCTCAAATTCTTGTTTTAAAAAATTAACGGCTTTTTTCTCTTTTTCAAAGTTAGATATATCCCCATCGAGGAAGAAAGAAACTAACTCGTAATAATTTTTATGATCGTCCTGCAACAAATCAAGTAATCTTTTTTTTACGACAACAGACATTTCCATTCTCCGAATCGAAACTATAAAATCACCTTACTTTGCTCATCCTTTATTCCTACCAACATTTTGTTAAAACAGGTTAATATTGAAACATGTAAAAATTAAAAACCTTTCATATCAACCATATAGAAAAAGTATATTTTTACATTTTAATATTTTGAATTATTTATCCATAAAATATATTTCAAAATAATTAATAATTTAATGAATGAGTTTTATTCGAGAAAGCCATGTTTAAGAAATCCTGCGAATTACTCGCGCAAAAAAAACTTTCTATCTTCTTTCTGGAAAGTGCTTCTGCTGGTTATTTATCTTACCAGTTTTCTTTGAGTCCATTTTCTGGAGATATTCTGACCGGCAGTCTGGTTTGCTATGATCTCAAAGTAAAAGAAAAAGTACTTAAAATTTCTCCTGCAATGATTAAAAAATACAGCGCCGAATCAAGTGAAATTACTGAAGAAATGATTAATAAAGGCAAACATATCTTTAAATCTGATATTTATATTTCCTGTACCGGCTTGCTTAAGCCAGGAGGATCTGAAAACAAGCAAAAGCCAGTCGGAACATTCTTTTACTGCATAAACTATAAAAAGAAAAACTATAATTTCAGAAACCTATATAAAGGCAGTCCTGAAAAAAAGTTGGAAAGATTACTCAAAGATATATGCACGAATCTTGTTAAAATTATCAAGAAAAAAGATATATAAAAAAGGAGAAACCCCATTTTATGTTGCTTTATGTTACTTTGATATCAACTTATATTAATACTGTTTTCATTAAAACTTGATTAGAAGCATTAAGCTCTTAAAAAAGCATTATTTAATGAAAATTTGTATATTACATTTAAATAAAGTGAAACAGGCTTGCCCTATGCTTCCGATAAAAATATGTTTTAATTAAACCATCTGATTTACTCAGATAATATCAATAACCAAATGAGGTGTACGATCATGAGTAATACAAATAATCAAAGCAATCAAGAGCGCAATAACCAACAGCAGCAGCAACAAAATCAGCAAAATCAGCAAAATCAGCAAAACCAAAATAATGACAACCGTCAGCAGCAACAGCAGCAAAATGACAACCGTCAGCAACAAGGATCTAATCAAAAAGATTCTAACAACCAAGGATCAAACCAAAATAATCAACAGAAATAAGCGTTGATTATTTTGAGATCCGTAAATATTTAGGAGAATAAATTAATATTCTCCTAAATTTTATATACATTGGAAAATTTGCTGGAGAACGATAATGACAAATCAGAATATTACTGATCAAAATAATCAAGGTTCACGTTTAAGTATCGATGGCTTTGTTGCACAAAGATTTGAAAGGCAAAGCGCCCCTAATTGAGCCAAATTTAAGGCGTAACTTGGGTAAGTGGTCGACCTAATTCCGTAAATCTGTTGAGGACTGCTACACGTGCATGAACCTCATTGACTTGGCTATCAAAGCTCCTTGCACTGAGTTTATCTCTTAATAATTTGATGCAGTGCATTTTAGTCTCAACCAAACTTCGGCGATGATAGCCTGACCATTTTTTCCATAGTGTCCTACCTAAACGTTTAATTGTTCGAAGTAATTCATTTCGCTCTAGCGAGCTCCTCTTTGTATCTTTCCATGGTTTCGCATTTTTTCTAGGTGGAATCACCGCATGTGCTTGCCGATCTGCAATGACCTGACGGCATTGCTTGGTGTCATAAGCTCCATCGGTATAAACAGAGTCAATCTGCTCATCTTGTGGAATCTGATTAAGTAAATCACCAAGCACCTGTGAATCACAGACATTATTGGTTGTGAGCTGAATAGCGCGTATTTGTAGGGTTTTGGCATCTATACCAATATGTAGTTTACGCCATTGGCGACGATATTCAGCTCCATGTTTCTTGCGTTTCCATTCGCCCTCACCTAGAAACTTCATCCCTGTAGAGTCTACGAGTAGATGCAGCCCATCGCTACTTTTTTGGTAGCTGATTGCAATATCAATATGCTTTTGTCTTCTACAAAGCGTACTGTAATCTGGTGCGGTCCAATTTAATCCGCAAAGTTTAATCAGACTTTGCACAAAGCCAGTG
This sequence comes from Acinetobacter sp. WC-323, assembly GCF_000314615.1. Taxonomy (NCBI): domain Bacteria; kingdom Pseudomonadati; phylum Pseudomonadota; class Gammaproteobacteria; order Moraxellales; family Moraxellaceae; genus Acinetobacter; species Acinetobacter sp. WC-323. The sequence continues at coordinate 214 of NZ_AMZS01000068.1, read as the reverse complement.
ACCATACGTAAAGATAGACGGAATAAGGATTTAATCATTAAGCAGCATTGGATGGCTGCGTCGGAGTAGGTTTGATTTCGCCCTTGTTTGCCTTTTGATGGAGCATACCATTGCGTAGCAGGATCAAACCAAAGGGCAATATTTCCGCGATTAATGAGTGCTCGGTTATATGCGGGCCAATTGGTTGTGCGGTAGATTTTGTGTGTAGGCTTCT
>NZ_AMZS01000066.1:0-45351 GCF_000314615.1 Acinetobacter sp. WC-323 | reverse complement strand
TTATAAAATAACACAATGTATTCTGTAATATCTGCTTTAGCTTCATCTCTGGTTTTATAGTTGCAATGATGCACTAATTCATTCTTGAGTATGCCCCAGAAACTTTCAATCGGTGCATTATCGTAACAGTCCCCACGTTTGCTCATTGAACCTTGAAAATCACATTTTTCCAGTATCTTTCGATATTCATGGCTGCAATATTGGCTGCCTCTGTCCGAATGAATAATTAAGCCTTTCGTTGGTTTTTGATTACGAATCGCCATAGTCAGTGCATTGCAAACAAGTTGTGCGGTCATACGCTCATTTAAGCTATAGCCAACCACTTGTTTCGTGTACAGGTCTTTTACTGCTGCCAAGTATAACCAACCTTCAGCAGTCCAAATGTATGTAATATCGCTTGACCATGCAAGATTGGGCTTAGTCATTGAAAACTGTTGCTCTAGTAAATTTGCGTAGATCGCTCGATTATGATCACTCTTCGTAGTTCTTTTGAAACGCTTATGACGCTTACAATACAGCTGGTTGAGCTTTTTTATTTGACGTACAGCATACGTACTGATTTTGATACCTTGCGCTTGTAAATGCTTAGTTAATCGAATATAGCCATAGCTTTGTTTAGTTTCCTCATGAGCTATTTTGACCAAAATTGTCTGTTGATTTCGCTGAACCAATCTTTTATTCATGCCTCGTTTTAGCCAATCATAAAATCGTGACACTGAAACGTGAAGTAATCTAGCCATAAAGCTAATCGGGAATAAATATCTTTGCTGTTTCATATAGGCGTACCTTACTGACTTTCTTTCGCAAAGTACGCTGCTGCCTTTTTTAGAAATTCACGTTCCATTTCAGCTGTTTTGAGCTGTTGTTTGAGCTTTTTATTTTCTTCGAGTAAGGCATTTAGATCAGGTGAATATTGTTTAGTGCCTGCTAAGGTGCCAGTCTTTGCTTTATTATTCCAATTTGAAAGAGTTTGCATTGAAATGCCAAGTTGTCTGGCTGTTTCCGATACATTGCCTTGATTGGCTTCAATCAATTTTATTGCTTCAACTTTAAATTCTGCGGTGTAAGTCTTCTGTTTCTTGCTCATGGTAAACTCCTGATGAGTGTCTATAGTTTACCAAGTTAAAACCTCCTGTTTTCTCAGCACACATCAGTGCTTCGTGAAGATGATATTGAACAGGCAATTAAAGAAGGCAAAACCAAAAATTTAATTGAACATCTGGAAGATATCATTGCCCAAAAAGCCCTGGTTATTACCAATGGCAATATGACCCGTGCAGCTGAATTAATCAGCCTGAATCGGGGCACATTGGCAAAGCGCAATAAACGCTTCCTTCAAAAGAGGGCTGCAGGATGAAAACATTGAAAATTACATGGTTAGACTCATGCCCAAAATGCGGCTTCGGTGATTATGCTGAGGTAACTACTGAGCGCGGCATTGGATGCATGCTATTTACTGACGATAAAGTTAAGTGCCCTAAGTGTAATCATGAAGGCATAATCGGATGTGATGCCGATTATGCCTACGTGAAGTGGGATGAAGTTGAAGAAGTAAAAGCGGATGCGGAGGGGTGAAGATGCAAAAAATCCAATTAAAACCAGAAGAAAAATTGCAGCAATTAATTGAATCAGGAGCAAGCTTAGTGAATTCAATAGACGCTGCAACTATCCTTGGTTATAAGCCAAATACACTTCGCGTTTGGGCGAGTACAGGAAAAGGTGATCTTAAACCTGTACTAACAAAAAATGGTGCAAGATGGCGGTTAACGGATATCCGAAATCTTATTGGGGCTTAGATGCCCCTTTTATAATTATTTCAATTAAATCTAAAACCTCTTGAGCTTTATCTTGGATATCTCGTGGATGTTTTGGAATAGGAAATGCACCCATCAAAATTTGATCTGAATACTCTTCATCCTCTTCATCCATATCTGATGTATTATTTGTTTGAACATCTGCATTGTCGAGTATCACCAAAAATTCATCGAAGGAATCTTGAAGCTTATTCGATAATTCTTTAGACTCCCCTTCTAAAGAATCTACGATTTCATTTATAACCTGCTGAATTTTAATATTAGAGTCAGGTATGGTTATATCAAAAGAAGCCTCCTTAAGCTGCTCCTCAAAATAATTTTTAGCTTTTAATAATGCTTGTTTCATTTCTTCCTCGTCTCTGTTGTAATAAATTTATTAATTAATGATTACATAGTGATTACATAGATTTTATTATTAAAAAAGCACTTACAATAAATACATGTAAGTGCTTGATATATATGGTGGGCCCACACAGACTTGAACTGTGGACCAACGGATTATGAGTCCGCTGCTCTAACCAACTGAGCTATAGGCCCTATAAATTTCAATCATATTGATATGATGAATGCTGCTTGATCTTAGTCAAATTTAACTTCAATTACAAGCACATGATTTTATCAAACCACCTAAAAAAGTGTTAAAAATCATAAACTGCGCTGATTCTATCTGATCTGCCTATAATGAGTAAAGTAAATATTGCACGGTTTTGATCATTTTAAAGCCATCCAAATTACTGTTATCTGGTGTTTTCGGATATGTATTTTCCTCAAAACTCGTATTAAACTGCGACCACGCACAGCCAATGATCATGGATATGAAAAAGTTTTTAGGAAAATCTATTTTTAAAGCAACAGGTTGGACATATAATGTTGATCCAGCAATCTTAGAGAATAAACAAGTCATTATCGGTTTTGAGCATACCTCTAATCTCGATACCATCCTCTCTCTGGCTTTGTTTGATATTTTAGAGATTAAAATTCATACGCTTATCAAAAAAGAATTATTTAAAGGTCCATTAAAACCAATTTTACAACGTTTAGGTGGCATTCCTGTAGATCGCAAAGCCAGTAAAGATATTGTCACGCAAATGGTGGAGCTATTTAACCAGAATGATCGTTTTAATCTGGTGATTGCACCGGAAGCAACCCGTGCTAAAGATGGTGAAGCGCGTAAACCGATCCGTACCGGTTTCTGGCATATCGCCAAAGCAGCCAATGTGCCGATCATTCTGATGTATGCCAATGCCCGAACCAAACAAGGTGGCATCCTGGGGAAAATCTACCCGACCGAACTGCAACAGGATCTGGAAAAAATCAAGGCGCTATATGCGGAATATGACATAGATGTAAAAATTAGCTAATGGACCCTGTCTATTTGTTCAATCTTTGATACTTAAGCAAGATTTTAAATTTTGAATATCAGTTCGGGCAGTTTTCAACAAAACCTTGGCTATGCTAATATTCCTGCACTTTTTTGAGTTTTAATTTTTTTTGGAGTTACTTCCATGGCGGGTCATTCTAAATGGGCCAATATTAAGCATCGTAAAGCTAAACAAGATGCAAGTCGCGGTAAGGTTTTTACTAAATATATCCGCGAAATCGTAACTGCTGCGCGTTTAGGCGGACCAGATGCTGCAAGCAACCCACGTTTACGTGCTGTTGTTGAAAAAGCACTTTCAGTCAATATGACACGCGACACCATTAACCGTGCGATCCAGCGTGGTGCTGGCGGCGAAGATAATGATGATTTAAAAGAAGTAACCTATGAAGGTTATGGTGTTGGCGGTGTGGCCGTTATTGTTGAAACCATGACCGACAACCTGAACCGTACCGTTCCAGACGTTCGTCACTGTTTCTCAAAAACCAATGGTAACTTGGGTACCAATGGTTCAGTGGCTTATCTGTTCACCAAACGTGGCGAAATTTCTTTTGACGATGTGTCTTTAGAAGATAAAGTCATGGAAGTTGCTTTAGAAGCAGGTGCTGACGATATCGAGATTGATGAAGACAGTATCTTGGTAATTACCAGCCCGGAAAGCTTTGGTGACGTTCAGGATGCACTTACAGCTGCAGGTTTAAAATCTGACAACGCTGAAGTTGTGATGAGCCCATCGACTAAAGCTGAAATCACCGATATTGATCAAGCTAAACAAATCATGAAAATGATTGATATGCTTGAAGATCTTGATGATGTTCAAAACGTGTATACCAACGTTGAATTCTCTGAAGAGGTTTTAGCGCAACTTGATGCCTAAATCTTTCTGCCGAGTCAAAAATGCATCTGTTTAGATGCATTTTTTATAACTTATTTAAAAGTTTATAGCAGTTAAAGACATTATATTCCTTAATCACAAAGCTGGAATGCAGCGCCACCACACTGTCGATCTTTCCAATACGGCGTAACAGGATTTCACTATAGTCATCCATATTGCGGGCCACCAGTTCCAGGATAAAATCAGCGCTCTGCCCGGTCACCAGGAATGCATTGGTCACTTCCGGAATATCTTCCAATTCCTGTAAGAACTTATCAAAAGTTTCACTATCGTGTTTGCTCAATGAAACCTGCAAAAGAATATGTAGGCTAAAGCCCAGTTTATTAAAATTGATTTCTCGTTTGAGCTGTCCCATGACCTGGGATTCGATCAGATTTTTAATGCGTCTATGCACTGAACTAACCGAAAGGTTAATACGTTCTGATAGCTCATTCAGATTGACATCTTCATGGGTCAAAATTTCAAGAATTTGTTTATCAAAACGGTCCAATTCCATTTTACAGTCCTCATGTGTTATCTCGGTTTTTTCGGAACTGTTTACCACCAGTAATTTTTAAGGGTCAAGGGAAAACATTCGTTTAACTTTTGACAATGCTGCATGGATAACGCAAACATGATTCCGATAAACTTGTGGTTTATCTTTGTCTCAAAGCCGAAACAAGACCTTTTGAGCAACTGTTCAACTGATCTCCCAATAGCTGAACAACTCGTTTCGATCCCCATCACACCCTGAAACATAAGATAACAAAGCCGTTTTATAATTATTTCCCTCTTTTCAGTTTTTTTAAAGTAAATTTGGCAATAATTTCTACTATTTTCAGCTTAAAACGAATTTTCTTTTAAAAATTAATTTTATTCACTAATAATTTTTTACTTTTTCGACAGTTTTTCTATTTTCTTTCTCATAAAAAAGCCCCGATGATTGCATCAGGGCTTTTTTACAGCATCATTTACTTATAACCCACGCCAATCGACGCGTGCATTACGCTCCGTGGCATAAATACGCTGTACATATTGTCCAATCGGTAAATCAGACAAATCGTCATAATATTGTTTCAACTCACCACTGAACTGTTCAACATCATCATTCTCCAGCTCCCAAGGGGTGCCTTTAACCATCAGTAAAGGGGCGAGAATTGAACAGACTGCAATATCAGCCAGCCCCAGACGATCACCCACCAGATAACGCCCTTGATTATCAATCAGACGCTGGTTGAGATCGGTAATCAGCTCGGTCATGCGTAACTTGGATTGCGCTACTTTTTCAGGACTTAACTTATAATTGGTTGACACCAGACTTTTTAAGATCGGCTTGGAAATTTTTTCAAACTGTCGTAAATAGCCCTGCTCCCCCATCATGATTTCAAGTGGATGATCACCCACTGATAAGGCATGCGCCAAAGACCAGCGCCGGACATGTACACCCAGCTCATCAGCCAGCTTGTCAATCTCCAAGGCCTGTTCACGCAACTGTTCATCACGTCTGAGTAATGCATGTTCAGGATAGGTCGTATCAAGATATAAAGCGATTTGGGTTGAATCAGCAATCCAGTGTTTATCATCCTTCAACATCGGCAGTAAATACTGCCCCGATTTAAGAAAGGTAAAGGCGCGATGAAAACCAGGAATCAAATTATGTGCAACATAGTCCAATTCCTTATGATCTAACAACCAGCGAGCTTTTTCACAATAGTGAGATAAAGGAAATTGGTATAAAACCCGCATAGACTCTCCAGATTTATTTTTCTACTCGATCAAACATAAGGTTTTTCATACTTTAGAAGTAAAAGCCAATGAATACAATGTCCTTTTTGCTCGATCTTTTTTAATTTTGGCGAGTTTGCTTTATAAATATTCCTGTTGAGATTATTCATTTCTTTCATAGAAAATACGGCTTCCCTTTGAGCAATAAAAAACCAAACAAAGATAAGTAGCTGTTTTTAATCAACATTACATATCTGTTTTTCTGTTATTTTTCTCATAAAAAATGCTTAATAATTATTATGATAATTAAGCCACAACTGATGGTTTAGTGGAAAAGTAAAACTTTTGTAAAGTTCCTCTTATCTATTAGAGGTGCTCACATGTCCAGTAATCAATCAGTGATCCACGCGCAAATACAACTGATTTCAAATGATCAGCAGGCCATTAATGCTGCCTATCAAGTTGCTGACTTTGCCTTAGAAGAGCGCAATATACGTGATCAAAACCGTATTCTACCCACAGAACAAATCATCCAGTTTAGCCAAAAGGGTCTTGGTGGAATCCGTGTACCACAGCAATATGGTGGCGCTTTTGTTTCCAATAAAACCTTGGCCCACGTGTTCCGTATTTTAAGTAAAGCCGATGCCAATGTTGGACAGATTCCTCAAAACCAGTTTGGGCTACTCAATTTTATCAATATCACCGGTTCAGATGCCCAAAAGCAGTTTATCTATACTGAAGTCCTTGCGGGTAAACGGATTGCAAATGGCGGGCCTGAAAAAAACGCTAAAGATACCAAAGCCATTCAAACCACATTAACGTTGCAAAATGGTCAATATCTTTTAAACGGGGAAAAATTTTACTCGACTGGCACCAGCTTTGCAGATTGGCTAGCCATCCGTGCCTTACATCCAGACGGTTATACCGTATTGACGATCATTGACCGACATACGGCGGGCGTTGAGGTCATTAATGACTGGAACGGCTTCGGTCAACGCACCACAGCCAGTGGAACAGTCAAACTTCACAACGTCATCGCTGATCCAGCCCTATTTTTTGATGAACGCATTATCGCGGATACTCCAAATGTCCGGGGTGCCTATTCTCAACTGTTGCAAGTCGCGATTGATGTTGGCATTGCCGAGGCTGCCTTTGATGACACCTTGTCCAGCGTGCGTAAAGCGCGTCCGGTTATTGATGCAGGCGTAGAAAAAGCCAGTGAGGAACATTACACCCTGCAAGAGGTCGGCAAGCTCAATATCCTGCTTGATGCAGCCATTTTATTGCTGGATGAGGCAGCAGAATATCTGGATAAACTGGATCAATTCCCAAAGATTTCTGCCGAGCAAGCCGCTCGCGCTTCGATTTTGGTCGCGGAGGCGAAAATCTATGCCAATGATGCGGCCCTGCACATCTCCGAAAAACTACTCGAACTTGGTGGTAGCCGAGCCAGCCTGAACCAACATAATCTTGATCAGCACTGGCGCAATGCCCGTGTGCATACCCTACACGATCCTGTGCGCTGGAAATTTCATGCGATTGGCGACTATTACCTCAATGGTACACACCCTGCCCGCCATGCTTGGATTTAAGGAGTAAATCATGACCTCATACCAAGAATTACAAGGTTTTGCCAAGCCCCATTTAAAAGCGGCACATATTATTCAAAGCGATGCAGAAGCATTGGAGATTGCCACACAACTCAGTCAGCAGTTCAGACAGGCAGCCATTGAACGCGATGCCAATCGAAACTTGCCGTTTACCGAAATCGAAGCCTATAGCCAGTCAGGTTTATGGGCGATTACCGTACCTAAACAGTATGGCGGTGCAGAGGTTTCCAGCCACACCGTTGCCAAAGTGATTGCCCTATTTAGTGGTGCGGATGGTTCAATCGGTCAAATTCCACAAAACCATTTTTATGCATTGGAAGTTTTACGCAATACCGGTACCGAAGCACAAAAGCAGCGTCTGTATCAAGAAGTATTACAAGGTGCACGTTTTGGTAATGCGCTGGCAGAATTTAAAACCCGTACCTCTGCACATAAGCAAAGCACCCTAATCCCAAGCGAAAATGGTTATCTGATTCAAGGGGAAAAGTTTTATTGCACGGGTAGCCTGTTTGCCCATCGTATTCCAACCTTAGTGGTGGATGAATCTGGACGCGAATTTCTGGCTTTTGTGCAGCGTGACAGTCAAGGTTTGGAGCTGACTGATGATTGGTCTGGTTTTGGGCAACGGACTACAGGCAGCGGCACAGTCAAGTTTAATCAGGTCTTCGTTGCCAAAGAAGATGTGATTCCGTTTGATACCGCCTTTAGGCAATTGTCTTTGGTCGGCCCATTTGCGCAAATCATGCATGCTGCAATCGAAGTCGGGATTGCTCGCGCGGCCTTTGAGGAAACATTGCAACGCGTGCGTGTCGCTCGCCCCTGGATTGATGCCAATATTGAATCAGCAACCCAAGATCCGTTAACCCTATCTGAATTGGGTCGTGTCGCAACCGATGTCAAAGCCAGTGAATTACTCCTCAAACAGGCAGCTCGATCTGTTGACGCTGCCAAACAGGAGCTCAATCCAGAAAGCTTAGCCAAAGCCTCAATTGATGTTGCCAAAGTTCGTGCGCATAGTAGCGAAACTGCATTAAAGGCATCATCGAAACTGATTGAACTGGCGGGCAGTCGTGGTAGTCAACGTGCCGATGGGCTAGACCGTCACTGGCGTAATGTGCGTGTACACACCTTGCATGATGCGGCACGCTGGAAATATTACTTCATCGGTAATTATGTGTTGAATGGCATTCTGCCTCCACGTCGGGGGACATTGTAATGACGCAAACCACAGCAAAGAAAATTTTACTGAACGCCTTTGATATGAACTGCGTCGGTCATATCAATCATGGCCTATGGACACATCCGCGTGATCAGTCACATCGCTTTAATGAGCTGAATTATTGGACTGAATTGGCACAGACCTTGGAACAGGGTCTGTTTGATGGCTTATTCCTTGCCGATATTACCGGTGTTTATGATGTCTATCAGAATGGCATCGAGCTGACCCTGAAAGAATCGATCCAACTGCCAAGCCATGACCCTTCCACCCTGATTTCAGCCATGGCTTTGGTCACAAAGAATTTGAGTTTTGGTGTCACAGTCAATCTCAGCTATGAGCAGCCCTATCAATTTGCACGGCGTTTTGCCAGTCTCGATCATTTAACCCAAGGCCGTCTCGGCTGGAATATTGTCACTGGCTATCTGGACAGTGCTGAACGCCTGATTGGGCAAAAAGGCTTAAAAGATCATGATGCACGTTACGATCAGGCCGAAGAATTTCTACAGCTTTGCTATCAATATTGGGAAGGTTCCTGGGAAAATGACGCCTTAAAGAAAGATAAACAACAGCGTGTTTTTACTGACCCCAATAAAGTCCACTCGATCAATCATCAAGGGCAATATTACCAAAGCCAAGGTGTATTTCAGGTTGCGCCGTCAGTACAGCGCATACCAACTCTGTTTCAGGCAGGCGCTTCACCAAAAGGACTACAGTTTGCCACACGTCATGCCGAATGTATTTTTATTGGCGGTGATCAACCCGAAAAGATTCGTCAGCAAGTCAATAAAATACGACTACAAGCACAGCAACAAGGTCGAGATGAAGATGCAATTAAAATCTTTGTCGGCATTACCGTGGTCGTGGCTGAAACACATGAACTTGCCCAGCAAAAACTGGCTGAATACCGTCAGTATGCCAGCCCTGAGGCTGGACTTGCACATTATGCCAGCTCAGTCGGAATTGATCTTGCCAAGTTTGCAGATGATGAAGCGATTCCGTATCAAAAGAGCAATAGCATTGCTTCCGTCAATGAGAAATTTAAAGAACAGCGCATCAGCAAAAATGATCTAAAAGCCCAACATGTGCTGGGTGGACGTTATCCCCTGATTGTAGGGAGTGGTGCTGAGGTTGCAGAATACCTGATTGATCTGCTTGACCAGACCGGTATTGATGGTTTTAACCTGACCCGTAACGTTGCACCTGAATCACACCATGATTTCATTCGACTGGTCATTCCAGAGTTACAACAACGTGGGCGGTATAAAACTGAATATGCCACAGGTTCATTCCGCAATAAGCTTTTTGCCCAAGGCGATCATTTAGCTGCCAGCCATCCTGCCGATCAGTTCCGATGTAGACCGCATAACAACACAGATACCCTAAAAATAATTGAAGAAATGAGTGCTTAACATTAAAGAAAAAATTGGAGAAATATATGGCTCAAACAGCCTCTAAAAAATGGCTCGGTATTGGCCTGGTCGTTGTTGTTGCGATTATTGCCTTATTGATCTGGAATAAACACAGACAAAGCAGTAATAGTGAACTCGTGATTGGAATCAGTCCTTCTTTTGCTCATCCGCTTCAAATCGCAGCAGATGAAGCCAAACAACAAGATCTCAATGTGAAATTAGTAGAGTTTTCTGATTGGAACACGCCTAATATTACGCTTAGTCATGGCGATATTGATGCCAACTTTTTCCAGCATCAGCCCTTTCTGGATAATGCCATTAAAGAAACTGGCTTTAAATTAAAATCCTTTGCTGCAGGTGCAGCGTCGCATGTGGGGCTGTATTCAAAAAAATATAAAAGCTTTGATGAACTGCCAAATGGTGCCACTGTTGCGATTCCGAATGATCCCGTTAATCAAGGGCGTGCACTACTCCTTTTACAGCAAGCCAAGCTGATTGAACTGAAAGACAGCAATAATCATCTTTCTGCACTGAAAGACATTACCGCAAATCCGAAAAACCTCAAATTTACTGAAGTTGAAGGACCGCAAACTGCACGTGCCATTGATGATGTTGATCTCGCTTTTGGCTATCCGCATTACTTACGTTTAGCCAAAACGGCTGATCCTGAAAGTGCCTTGTTGTTTGATGACAACACCAATAAGCGTTATGCGATTTTATTTGTGGTGCGTGATGACTATCAGGACAAAGACAACAAGCTACAGAAATTTGTCGAGATTTATCAAAACTCGCCAAAAGTCAAAGCGGCCTTGGATAGCGATTTCGGTCCAACGTTGTGGTTCCCTGGCTGGAAATAAGGAGAACAATGATGGTGAGTTTTGGTTCACAAGTCGATTTTTCAGTTCCACATCTGAAAATACGCGGTTTAAATAAGTTTTATGATGTACAGGGCCAACGCTTACATGCCTTAAAAGACATTCATCTCGATATTCCCAAAGCACAAATTGTCGGGATTATCGGAAAAAGCGGAGCAGGTAAATCTTCCCTGCTCCGCACCCTAAATGGACTGGAGTCAATTGATACCGGCAGCATCCTGATTCATCAGCAAAATATTGCTGAACTCAGCCATGCCGAGCTGATCAAGACCCGGCAGAAAATCGGTATGATTTTTCAGCATTTTAATTTAATGTCTGCCAAAACGGTGTGGGAAAATGTGGCTCTACCATTGCGGATCGCAGCTTATGACAAGGCTGAGATTGAGCAACGGGTCAGTGATGTCCTGACACTGGTAGGTTTGGATGCAAAACGACATGATTATCCCTCGCAACTGTCGGGAGGACAGAAACAACGTGTCGGTATCGCACGTGCTTTGGTGTCGCAACCTGAAATCCTGCTGTGTGATGAAGCCACTTCTGCACTCGACCCGGAAAGTACCGCCAATATTTTGGCTTTGCTGAAACAGATTAACCAAGACCTTGGTTTAACCATTGTTTTGATCACCCATGAAATGCAGGTCATCCAAGAAATTTGTGATCAGGTGGTCGTGATTGATCAGGGTGAAATCGTTGAGTCGGGGCAAGTCTGGTCGGTATTTTCCAATCCGCAACAACAGATCACACAGGAACTACTCAACTTTGAACAGGTGAATTTACCTTTTGAACTGAGTCCAACCATTCTGCCTCAGACTACCCATCAGATTTTAAAATTGAAGTATGTCAGTGAATCAAAATCGGTACCTGATTTATATGAATTACTGGATGGATTTAACAGCCCTGTTCAGGTGTATTACAGTCAGATTGATACCATTCAGCAGCATAGCATTGGTTGCTTAGTCATTGGGATTGGCAATCTCGAATTTGATCTGAACAGCCCCCAATTTGCAAAACATCCAGCCATAACACAACTTGAGGTGATCGGTTATGTACAATCAACTCATTGATCTGTTACTGACAGGCACCACTGATACCCTGATTATGGTTGGTGTTTCTGCGATTCTCGCCTTTTTGATTGGTTTGCCGATTGCCTTGATTCTGGTCAGCACCGCCGATTTTGGCATTTATCCGTCCAGGAGAATCAATCAGTCCTTAGGCTGGATCATTAACATCACTCGATCAGTCCCCTTCCTGATTTTAATGGTGGCTTTGATTCCTTTTACCCGCTGGATCGTCGGCACCAGTTATGGTGTGCTCGCCGCAATTGTACCTTTGACTATCGCCGCGATTCCGTTCTTTGCCCGTATTGCCGAAGTCAGCCTACGCGAAGTCGATCAAGGGCTGATTGAGGCAGCACAAGCAATGGGCTGTAATCGCAAGCAGATTCTTTGGCACGTGCTGCTCCCAGAAGCATTACCCGGAATTATCGCAGGTTTTACCGTGACTATTGTCACCATGATCAGCTCTTCTGCCATTGCCGGTGCAATAGGTGCAGGCGGTCTAGGCGATATCGCCTATCGTTATGGCTACCAGCGTTTTGATATGCAAGTGATGCTTGCTGTGATTCTGGTCCTGATCGTTTTGGTCATGTTGGTGCAGGCCACTGGCGATCACATTGCCCAACAACTGGATAAACGCAAAGTTTAAGCCCGAATGGATCATCCACTCTAGCCATGACTTTGTCATGGCTTTCATGTAAAATCAGCAGCAATTTTTTATATTACACATTTGTGAGTGGTTTCATGGGTTTTAATTGCGGTATTGTTGGTCTGCCAAACGTAGGTAAATCTACATTATTTAATGCATTAACAAAGGCAGCGATTGCTGCTGAAAACTTTCCGTTCTGTACCATTGAACCGAACACAGGCATCGTACCCGTACCAGATCCACGTTTGGACAAACTTGCTGCGATCGTAAAACCACAACGTATTTTACCAACCACGATGGAATTCGTTGACATCGCCGGTCTGGTTGCAGGCGCATCTAAAGGTGAAGGTTTGGGTAACCAGTTCCTTGCCAATATCCGTGAAACAGATGCGATTGCACACGTGGTTCGTTGCTTCGAAGATGAGAACGTCATTCACGTAAATGGTAAAATTGATCCATTAGATGATATCGCAACCATCAATACCGAACTTGCATTAGCTGACCTTGATACCGTTGCTAAAGCATTGTTACGCTTAACTAAAGCGGCAAAAGGTGGCGATAAAGAAGCGCTTGCAACCAAAGCCGTGCTAGAAAAAATCCAGCCTTTACTTGATGAAGGTAAACCGGCACGTGCCGCTGACCTTTCTGATGATGAGCGTAAAGCAGTGCGTGGTTTTGGTTTAATGACCCTTAAACCAACCATGTATATTGCCAACGTCGCTGAAGACGGTTTTGAAAACAATCCGCATCTTGAAGCAGTACAAAAGCTCGCTGCTGAAGAAAATGCGATTGTTGTGCCACTTTGCAACCAGATCGAAGCTGAAATTTCATTGCTTGAAGATGAAGATCGTGCTGAATTCCTTGAAGCAATGGATATGGAAGAACCAGGCCTAAACGTAGTAATTCGTGCTGGTTATAAACTGCTTGGTCTACAAACTTACTTCACTGCGGGTGTACAAGAAGTTCGTGCCTGGACAGTTAAAGTTGGTGCAACTGCACCACAAGCAGCTGGTGTGATTCACACTGACTTTGAAAAAGGCTTTATCCGTGCTGAATGTGTTGCCTACGATGACTTCATTCAATTTAACGGTGAGAATGGTGCCAAAGAAGCGGGTAAATGGCGTTTGGAAGGTAAAACTTATATCGTTCAAGATGGCGACGTATTACACTTCCGTTTTAACGTTTAATTCAGTATTTTGATAAGAAAAACCGCCAATGAGGAATTTATTGGCGGTTTTTTTTATTTGCACAATAATAACTAAAATTTTAATAGCCCATTAATTCAATAATTTTTGCAATTGTCGAATTACATATTGACGCGCTTTTTTTTGCTTAAAGATTGTCGGAATATGTAATAAAAAGAAAGAATAGCGATATTTTTGTGATCCCGTAAGGATTCACTTAAATACTCATAAAGCTCTACTGCCGCTTCGCGATGAAATGCCCATAAGGGCTGATGCCTATACATAACCACATAATAGGCATCATTCGGCCAGTTCAGTTCATGCTTTTGTTTGTAACCACAAGACTCACAGATTACCCCACCCCGACTTTGCATCGAATAGCGTGTGTTCCAAGCCGTTGAATCATAGCCTTCTGGCATATCTTGAATTTGCTCAATTCTGCTAGAAAGATTCGGATAATAAAATGCAGCATGCCAATAACTACCGCAATAGTCCTGAAAACGTGCATATTCAAAATCTGAATGAGATTGAAAGTAACCCACATCTTTTTTCAGATGTATCTTTGCCAATCGTGCAAATTCAAAATCTGCCCTGGCCTGACATGCGGGACATTTAATATTTAATTTGGAAGGTAATGACCAATATTCATAGATTCCTGTCATGTGTTCTTTAATTCTGACCACCACATTTGAATAAATATAGATTAGCAACTGAATGACTTTTTTAGAATCCTTAAATCTAATAAATGAAAAAGCCAAGCTTGTTTGGCTTGGCTTTGGATATTTGATTTAAGCACATCAAGATATGGTCTGCGGCTTCATATCCATTTCAGCACGCTTGATGTGGGCTTCTTTTAAAATCCGCTGGTGTAACGGTTTACGAAAGCCAAGCAAGAAGACGAATTCAGCCAGTACAAATAAAGGTCCAATGGCCAAACCAATCACATCATCAACAAAAGCAGGCTTTTTCTTTTCAAAATAATGCCCCACGAATTGAAACACCCAGCCCACCACAAAAATACTGATACTGGCCCCTAGCCAGCTCCACATGGATAAAGCGGCAATTTTTACGGCCCAGGGATAAGCCAAGACAAAAAGAATCAACATCAGGCCACCAAACAGCTTATCCAGTGAAATATAGTAAATACTACTGACTACGATGAGCAGCATGGCTAATGTGATTGAAAAGCCAGAAATTTCGATACCTGCACGTGCCGTTAAACACAAAATAGAAAAAACAATTAAAGGAATACCCACAAAATGGGTCACAATATTATTTCGATCCAGATGATAAGCTGCATACTGGCTGAGTAGACGTTCCAGATTTGTCATTTTTCTTTCCTCATATCATTCGTTTATGCTGTTAATCTATAACAAATAGTGTGAACAAGTTGTCACTTAGCTGACAAATGGATATCTTTCTAAACAAGGAACAATCGTGTTAGAGCCGCTTTATATTCAGCATTTAAAACAAAACGCATGGTTTAGCCACTTAGCAGAGCCTTTTCAAAATTTTATTCTTGAACATGGCAAAAAATACACTGTTGAGAAAAATGCGGCTGTTTTTAGCGCACAAGATCGTTTTGATGGGGTCTATGGTGTGCTGGAAGGCTCGATTAGTCTGGGTTATATCGATGTCAATGGTAACGAAGCCATCGCTGCAATTGCTGAACCGATCATGTGGTTTGGCGAAATTTCCCTGATTGACCGGCAACCCCGCTCGCATGACGCGATTGCATTGAAGAAAAGTGTGGTACTACAAATACCTGCGCAGCCACTTCATGATTTCTTGCTACAAAATCCCTATTACTGGTATTACTTTGCCCTGCTCACCAGTCAAAAATTACGCTATGTATTTTTAGAACATATTGCGATTCAAACCCAAAGTATTGGCCAGCGTCTGGCGCAGCGGCTGTTATTTATTTTGGAAGGTTATGGTAACCGTTCATCGATTCAGGACTTCAACATTCAGATCTCACAGGACCAGCTGGCCAATATGCTGACTGTTTCTAGGCAAACCATCAATCACGAACTGAATCAGTTTGAAAAGCAAGGTGTGATTCAGTTGGGCTTTAAAAAAATTGCAGTACTCGATTTAGACGGTCTCAGAAAATTGGCCACAGTCGGTTATTTAAAAGAGTAAACCTGATCTTTTGTATTTTAAATTGATAAGCGCCGCATTTTTTGCAATATGCTTTTAAACTTAAACCTAAATTAAAAGACAAACTCTCACTATAAAATGCTACGCATGCTCTAAAATATTTCACAAAATCAGTCTGCTTTCCTCTCCTCAAAACGCTTACATTAAGGCTAAGCACTATCACTTACCCGATGCAGATGACAATCATGAGAAAAATTGCAACGATTCTAACAACTGGCTTATTTACCGTACTTAGCGCTAGCGCATTTGCCTGCCCGAAAGGAACTCAACTCCAGGGCGGTACAGGACCAAATCACAAAGGTGGTAAATGTGTTGCAACAAGTGTGGTAAAAATCAAGAAAGCAGCAGCCAAAACCACTCAAACCGCCAAACATGACATGACGAAAATGAAAGATACGACCAAACATGATACAATGAAGGCAGCAACAGACAGCAAAAAAGTAGCCAGCACCACAGCAAGCAAAGCCAAACAGGAAGCCGCAAAAACAGTCAAAACCTCATAACTGTTTGATGACTTTAACCATAAAAAAGCGAGATCAATGATCTCGCTTTTTTATTGAAATAACATCCTGTCATCCAAAGCTACCAATCCAAGCTGGGATAAATTGCTAATGAGATGATTTCAATGTAAAGCTTTGGCCAATTTCATTTTTTTGACAATATTATTAGCCTGACGCAATTGCTCCTTGGCGGGCAAGCGATCATCTACTAGGTAACACCATAATTTTCGATCTGAAATAGGTCTATAAACTCCTTGTATAACCGTTGCTGGCTGTTCATCAATCATAACGCCTAAACCAATCAACTGATTAAATAGACCTTGATCTTGGCTTTGCGTATTTTTGTTGGCCAACTGATTAAACTTTTTCTGTGCAGAAGCTGAAATTTCAATTTCAACAACTGCGCTTCCATCAACAAGAATCGCTTTTGCATTGACTAGTTCATTGGCAGTAAAAAAGGGAGACAAACTAACAAATTGAAATGAACTATCATTAGAAAAATGTACAGGCTTGGTCTTCGGCATTTGCAGCTGATAGGCAAGATGGAACTCTACTTGCGCATAACTGGTATTTATTCCCAGTAAACCAAATAGCATCAAGAAAACCGATAAGATACGAAAATACATTTTTCACTCCTACTTTGGAGAGGTATTCCCTAAAGCCGGATTATCAATCGCATCTTTACATTGTGCTTTATCACGCTCATAGTCTGCCTGCTTTTGGGCAGATACATTGTCTTTATCTTTAACATCACGTGCCCAGGTATCCAGACTGGTTAATGCCTTACGGCACAACGCATATTTCCCTTCAGTCACCGAATCGGTCATTTTGACATTGATACGCCAATCGGTACTGAGCTGGCGTAATGGCTTTCTGACCTTCTCTTCAATTTCAGCCTTTTGCTTGTTATAAACAATTGGATCAATTTCATTAATCAGTTTCCATGCGGCATTGGCATAGCTGGTTGCATCATTATTCAGTTTTGGCGCTGGCTTGATCTCTACCTTCTGTTTTGGCTCATCGCCTGAGTTACCACAAGCTGCCAATAAAAAGGCACTACACAACAGAATTGCTGTTACACGCGTATTTAGATTCGTCATATCAGATCGCCGATGAAACATAAGGCCATTATGCTAGTCAATTTGGGAATAATTCTCAATCATTGTGACATTTTAACATGCATAGCATGCAGGCTAATTCAATGCAGAGGCATGGTTTTCTCGCGAACTATTTGCTTTATATTGTGAACAGTCAAATAAACAATATATCAGGAAGTAAAACATTCATGTCGCAAGTTAAAATTTATGCATTACAGCACACCATTGAGCAGTTTAGAAACCAGCTTTCCCATGCCATTCATCAGGCGCTGGTAGATAGTCTGAATTACTCGGTCGAAAAGAAATTCCAGCGTTTTATCAGTCTTGCGACCCGTGATTTTATTTATCCAGAAGATCGCAGTGAAAATTACCTGATTATTGAAATCTCCATGTTTGAAGGCCGCAGCAATGAAGCAAAAAAACGTTTAATCCGGTTACTTTTTACTTATATTCAACAACACTGCGGAATCTCTCCCCACGACGTTGAAATCACCATTTTTGAAACACCAAAAGTGAACTGGGGCATTCGTGGGCAGCATGCTGATGAATTAAAACTAAATTACCAAGTCAATGTCTAAATCAATCAAAAGGCTGTTTAACCGTTATTTTTGTCTGACAAAAAGCAGGTTTTTTTGTGATATATGGGCTTAATTCCGTAAAAAGTTCTGCTATGCTTAAACACAAATTACTCAGGATAGGATTATTCGCATGAGCGTCACTCTTGGAACTCCACTTCAATCTTCTGCATTTAAGGTTTTACTGTTAGGTTCTGGAGAGCTGGGTAAAGAAGTGGTGATTTCTTTACAACGTCTGGGTGTCGAGGTTCATGCTGCGGATCGTTATGATCATGCCCCGGCCATGCAAGTCGCTCATTATGCTTATACCCTGAATATGGCAGATCCAGCCGAATTAAAACAACTGATTGAAAACATCAGACCAAACCTGATTGTTCCTGAAATTGAAGCGATTGCCACTGAAGTCTTGCTTGAAATTGAACAAAATAAAACCGCCACCGTAATTCCTTCGGCCAAAGCGGTCAACCTGACCATGAACCGTGAAGGGATTCGTCGTTTAGCTGCTGAAGAGCTTGGCCTCCCGACTTCGGCTTATCGCTTTGCCAGCACTTTAGAAAGTTTCCGCGCTGCCTGTGACGATATTGGTTATCCAAACTTTGTTAAACCGGTGATGTCATCTTCTGGTAAAGGCCAGTCTCGTGTAAAAAGCTTCGATGAGGTGGATGCCGCTTGGGAATATGCCATGCAAGGCGGCCGCGTGAATCAGGGTACCGTGATTATTGAATCGCAAATTGATTTCGATTTTGAAATTACCTTACTCACTGTCCGAGCCAAAAATCCGGAAACAGGCGAAGTTGAAACGCATTTCTGTGATCCGATTGGACATCGTCAAGATGCAGGTGATTATGTCGAAAGCTGGCAGCCCCAAGCGATGACGCCTGCTGCGCTACAAGAAGCCGAGCGTATTGCCAATAAGGTCACTGTTGCATTAGGTGGCTGTGGTATTTTCGGGGTTGAGTTATTTATTAAGGGCGATAAAGTCTGGTTTAGTGAAGTTTCTCCTCGTCCACATGACACCGGTTTGGTGACGCTGGCTTCACAATTCCAAAGCGAATTTGAACTGCATGCCCGTGCCATTTTAGGTTTGCCTGTGAATACTGCCCGTCACAGTGTGGCGGCAAGTGCGGTGATCTATGCGGGAGTGGATGCCAAAAATCTCAGCTTTGCTGGCTTGAATCTTGCTTTAGCTAATCCAGATACAGACTTACGCCTATTTGGAAAACCGGAAGGTTTTAAGCGCCGTCGTATGGGTGTTGCTACTGCACGTGCTGAGACCACAGACCTTGCGCGTGAATTGGCCCAACATGCCGCAGACCAAGTGAGCGTACACACTAACTCTTAACCTGAATTGAGTAGACCCATTTTCATGATCAATACATCTCCATTGTTGAACTACGTCACCAGTCATCATGATATTCAAGCCATTAATCAATGGCGAACGGATGTAGAAAAGCAATTACAGGAGAGTTATGAAAATGGGCAACCCATTCGTGAAGTGATTGGTGCGCGTTCCGACTCGATTGACGAAGCACTAATCTTTCTATGGAATCATGCGGGTTTAAACCAGACTGAATTGGGCCTATTTGCAGTGGGTGGCTATGGCCGTCATGAAATGCTGCCCTATTCAGATACCGATATCATGATTTTGTCTGAGGATGAAATCAGTGAAGAACAAGAAAAACTCATTTCGACCTTTATTTCTTCTTTATGGGATGTCGGTAATTTCAAACCCGGCATCAGCGTTCGGACCATTCAAAACTGTGTTGAACAGGCGATTAATGACTTGACCGTTGCGACCACGCTGATTGAAGCGCGTCTGATCACAGGCAATCCGCAACTGGCAAAGTGGCCACGTCGTATCGTGGCACAGACACGGACGGATCAAACCTTCTATGATGCCAAAATGGCTGAACAGGCCAAACGCTACGCACAACACAACAACACGGAAAGCAATCTGGAACCTGATATTAAAAATGCCCCGGGTGGTATTCGCGATATCAACCAGATCGGCTGGATTGCCAAACGTCATTTCCGTGTCAATCGCATTTATGATCTGGTGCATTTAGGTTTTATTACCGAGTTTGAACTTGGGGTACTTGAAGAAGCAGAAAGCTTTTTATGGGAAATCCGCACCCAGTTACACCGTCTAGCCAAACGCGATGAAAACCGACTCTTGTTTGAATACCAGCGCGATATTGCCGCAAAATTTGGCTATGTCCGTGAAGAAGGTCAACCGGTTAATTTTGCCGTTGAACAGTTTATGAAGCGCTATTACCGTACCGCGCAACAGGTCTCAACCCTGAATGAAATGCTACTGGCCTATTTCAATGAATCGGTGATTACGCCTCGTCTGCCGGATTATGAACGCCACATTATTGATATTAATGAGCGTTTTAAAATTGTCGACGGCAAACTTGCGGTTCAGCATCATAAAGTATTTTCAGAAGAACCGATTGCCATCTTAGAGTTATTCTATCTGTTGGCAAATCGACCTGAAATTACGGGGATTCGTGCCCGTACCTTGCGCCTGCTGGTGCTTGCTGCGAAACGGATTGATCAGCGTTTCCGCGACAATCCAGAACATCAAGCCTTGTTTATGTCAATTATCCGTTCACCGCATCTGTATAACACCATGGTGGCAATGAAACGTTACGGTGTGTTGGGCAATTACATTCCCGCATTTGGACAGATCACCGGCTTGATGCAATACGATCTGTTCCATATTTATACGGTCGATGCGCATACCTTATTGTTACTCCGTAATTTAAGCCGTTTCAAAGAACCTGAATTTGCCAAAGAATTTCCTGTGGTCAGTTCCGTGTTCCAGCGTATTGCCCGCCATGACATCGTATATATGGCTGCGATTTTCCATGATATTGCCAAAGGCCGTGGCGGTGATCACAGTGAACTCGGCGCGATCGATGCCATTGAATTCTGTCGCACCCATGGTTTTACCGAACGTGAATGCAAGCTGGTGGCATGGCTGATCAACAATCACCTGTTGATGTCACTGACGGCTCAGAAAAAAGATATTTCCGATCCGGATGAAGTCAAAGACTTTGCTGAAAAAGTCGGGGATATGGAGCATCTCGATTATCTCTATACCCTGACGGTGGCCGACATTAATGCCACGAATCCTAAACTCTGGAATACATGGCGTGCCTCATTGATGCGTCAACTGTATACCTATGCGCGTGATGTGATCCGTTCGGGCTTGGGTCGTCCAGTCGACTATCAAATGCTGATTGAAGACACCAAATTTGCGGCCAGCGAACTGTTGGTCAATGACTTCTCCCTTGCTGAAGTAGAGAAAGTCTGGCAAGAGCTGGGCGATGAATACTTCGTCAAAGAATCAGCCAATGAAATTGCATGGCATACCCAAGCCATTCTGCAACACGGCGATAATCCCGAACCTTTGGTGTTATTACGTGCACATCGTAATGCAGCAGATGATGCGGTGCAGATCTTTATCTATACTCGTGATCAGCCCAACCTATTTGCCACAACGGTGGCCGTATTAGACCGTATGAATCTGGATGTTCAGGACGCGCGTATTATTACCGCCTCAACCTCATTCAGTCTGGACACTTATCTGGTACTGGATCGTTTTGGCACCTTGTTGACTGACCCAGAACGTGAACGCAAAGTGAAAGCAGCTCTGGTCGATGCCTTAAGTCATTCCGACCAGTATCCGGGGATCATGCAACGCCGTATCCCACGTCATTTACGTCACTTTGATGTACAAAATACCGTAGATATCGTGCTGAACCCAACCTTACAGCAACATATGGTCGAGATTTCCACACTGGATCAACCCGGCCTGCTGGCACGTATCGGTGGCTTGTTCATGCTGCAAGGTCTGGATATCCATTCGGCCAGAATTGCCACCTTGGGCGAACGTGCAGAAGATATTTTCTTTGTCACCAAGAAAAATGGTGTCTTGCTCAGCGATGAAGAAGTCAAAACTTTTGTGGAAACCCTCAAAGCGGCTTTAGACGAAGCATCAAATCAAATTTGTAATCCATCTTAAATTTTATTGTTTGGTAACTGTTTAAATGAACTCTAGCTTGTCGTTATTGCATCCCTATCCTTTTGAAAAGTTAAACCAACTGTTTAAAGAGATACAACCTGCCAATTTACCGTTGATTCCCCTGTCAATTGGTGAACCGAAACATCCGGCGCCAGAGTTTGTAAAGCAGGCAATTATTGATAATTTTGCCCATTTATCGACCTACCCAAACAGTAAAGGCTTATCTGAGCTGCGCCAAAGTATTGCACAATGGCTCAGCAACCGCTTTAAGCTGAACCAGATCAGTGCAGAGGATCATATTCTGCCCGTTTCTGGCACACGCGAAGGTATTTTCTCTTTTGTGCAGGCCTTGATTAAGCGTGAAGATGCACCTTATGTGGTGATGCCAAATCCGTTCTATCAGATTTATGAAGGGGCAGCCTTACTGGCAGGTGCAAAACCTTATTTCATCAACTGTACCGAAGACAATGGTTACTTGGGTGATTTTGATGCGGTTCCTGCGGAAGTGTGGGAAAAAACGGCATTACTGTTTGTATGCACTCCCGGCAACCCAACGGGTACTGTATTGTCAAAAGAACAGTTTAAAAAGTTGATTGCTCTGTCTGATCAATATGATTTTGTAATTGCATCAGATGAATGTTATTCAGAACTCTGGTTTGATCAGGCTCCGGTTGGTCTACTCGAAGTTTGTGCGGAAATGGGCCGTGACGATTATAAAAACTGTATCGTGTTCCATTCACTTTCTAAACGTTCAAATTTACCGGGCATGCGTTCTGGTTTTGTTGCTGGTGATGCGGCTTTATTAAAACCTTATTTGCAATACCGCACCTATCATGGCGCTGCAATGCCGGTACAAAATCAACTAGCTTCAATCGCAGCATGGAATGATGAAGCGCACGTTGAAGAAAACCGTCAGCAATACCGTGCCAAATTTGATTTGTTCCAGTCAGAACTCGGTCATGTATTGCCATTACAAAAACCGGATGCGGGCTTCTATTATTGGTTAAAAGTGGATAATGATGAAACTTTTGCCAAGATGTTGATGGAAAAAGCACATATTAAAGTATTGCCGGGTCGTTATCTGTCTCGTGAGACGGAACAAGGCAATCCGGGTGAAGGTCATGTGCGTATGGCACTGGTTGCAGATTTAGCCCAGTGTGAAGAAGTAGTGAAACGCCTCAAAGCCATTCTATAAATAAAAAATCCCCGAATATTCGGGGATTTTTTTAGCGCTATAAATTAGAAATCAAAACTTGCACTGAGCATAAAGGTACGCGGTAGACCAGCATTTAAATAACCTGAATCATCATAGCCCCCCACAGATCCCCAATAGTTTTTATCAAATACATTGTTGATGGTTAGGTTCAATACCGTTGGAATTTGATTAAGCTGAGTTTTATAACTCGCACCCAAATCCAAGCGAGTCCAATCATTTACTTTTAACGTATTTGCATTATTGGCATAGCTAGAGCCTGTGTAAATTATGCGACCGTTTACAGAAATATCTTGCTCGGTCGGTAACTGCCAGTCTGCGCCAAGATTAGCTTGGAACTGAGGAACTCCAATCACGTCATTATTGTCATATAATCCATTTTCTGTATCTTTCTGTTTTGCATCTAACCAAGTCACACCTCCTAATACTTTAACTGTATCGGTAAGTTGGCCATAGGTTTGCAACTCAATGCCTTGATGCAGGTTTTCACCTTGATTAGTAAAGGTATAGCTTTCATCAGCATTTTTAACAAGCACGCCTCGTTGACGATTCGTATTAAAATAACTTAATGTCGCCCCAATGTTTTCACTTTCATACTTTAATCCCACTTCTTTTTGCTTAGAGATATAAGGCGCTAAAGCTTCACCAGTGTTAGTAACAATTTTTTCAGCACTTGACGTTGCTGATGAGCCCTGTGAAAGCGCTTCAACATAATTAGCATATATTGCTAATTCAGGCATCAGCTTATAACTTACCCCCAATGCTGGTGTAACCTTATGATCATCATAAGCAGATTTAATGACTTGAGTATCATAATTATAATTTTCTTGTTTTAGTTGCTGATAACGTGCCCCAAGCATGACGGATAAGCGCTCATCAAATGCTTTTAAATTATCACCAATCGCAATACTTCTTAAACGAGTACGAGCGGTTAGCGTAGGTTTATTTAACTGACCACCAATTAGCGCTGAAGAAGAAATGGCAGGTTTATCATACTGCGTTGGTCTATAGATATTTCCATCAAATGTATTTGAATAATCCATTACATAGGCATTACGGCTATTCTGCTGAAAAGCTGAGCCTGAAAGTACAAGATTATGTTCAACAGTACCAGTATTCAACTTTGCGCGTATGCCAATTTCGCCTGTATTGACCATATCTACACGCGCATTATCAAAACGATATGAGGTGCCATCTCCAGTTGCTGCATTGTTGAGTGTAAAGTTCGCCAAGCTATTGCTTTCTTCCCCATGACGGAAGCCATAGGCTGCATAGGCAGTCACTGCATCGCTTAAATCATATTCTGCACGGTAACTACCAAACACGTCTTCTTCATTGGAGTAGGTCCACTTTTGCGCGTAATTACTTGAAGAATCGATTGGTTTAGGAACACGACTTACACCATCCAAAGTAATATTTGGGCGGGTTGCATCTAAGCGGTTATTGCTATAGCCCATATCCCCAGACAAGCGTAAGCGATCACCACGATAATCCAGTCCAATCGCAGCTAGACCTAGCGAAGCTTTTTCATCGTCTATACTAGTATTGCCGCCACGATATGCCGTATTTATACGTACACCGAATTCCTGATTTTCACCAAAACGACGAGAAATATCATTTGCAATCTGACCACCATTAAAATCTGTGCCTACAGTGATTCTATTTAATGGTTCATTACCAGCACGCTTTGGTAACAGATTAATTGCACCACCAATACCACCGCTACTTGGTGTTGCTCCATTTAAAAACGCAGATGCACCTTTTAATAGCTCAACTCGCTCAAACAATTCTGTTGGAATATATTGACGTGGCAAAATTGAATAGAGGCCATTATAAGCCGTATCATCTGAACCTAAGATAAAACCACGAATAAAATAAGATTCCTGAAAATTACCAAACCCTCTCGCAACTCGCACACTTGGGTCAGCTTGTAGAACATCCCCCACACTTTTAGCTTGCTTGGACTGAATATATGCATTGGTATAACTGGTTAAGTTGAATGGTGTATCCAGATTCTTCTGATTACCAAAGATCCCGACCCGACCACCACTGGCAACTTGCCCACCCGCAAAAGGCTCCATTAAACCGTCTGCTGATGCATCCGCACTGGCAGTAATACGAATTGTATTTAATGTCACGCTTGCATCCGCTGCTTGCCCCTGTTGTAGTTCATCTGCAAAAACGGCCGTTGTCCCCATCGAAGCGCATGTCATCATCAATACTAATGGTTTAAGTTTTCTACCCATGATTTATTTCAGCCGGCTTTAAAAAACCGCATAATAAATGAGAATTAATACGATTTACACTATTTTTTATCTATATATGCCATTCTATAATTTCATGATTTTTCCGGACTTAAGGCTATTAAAATTAACAGACTGAATTCAATCAATATAAATTCTAATGTCTGATTTTCAGTTCAAAGCATCCTATTCATTCAAATTTGCCCAACAAATAAGATGACTGCAATGCCTATCATCAAGCTACCAGAAACCCGACTCACAACTTTTACAGCCTGTGGGCGCGTTGCCAACAATTTATTGGCGGCAATTCCCACCAGCACATAAACCACCGCACAACTCAACAGATGAATCATGCCCAGTAACATAATCTGGGTAGTCGGTGCAAAATTCATTTCCGGATGAATAAACGGTGGCAATAAAGCAAAAAACAACAGCAAGACTTTAGGATTTAACCCACTAATCCCCACGCCTTTCAGTAACCATGATCGTGCAGAATCGAGTGTTTGCGTTTCATTGTGATCACTGGAAATGGTGGCAGGATGAAGTAATAAATTTGCACCCATCCATAATAAATAACAGGCACCTAAAATCGTCATCGTGGTTAACAATATTGGATAATGTTGCAATAATGCACCTACCCCAGCCGCCACACACAAGATGGCGATAGAATGCCCCAAGATCAGGCCAGTCACGGCATTCAGTACGAATTTACCTTGAATGCCCGCAAGAATGGCATAGGCCCAATCTGCACCAGGTGTTAGCACAAATAAGATCGAAACACACCAGAATGCAAAAATTACACTAAGTTCCATACGCCAAGCCCTTCCTGCATCGTCAACGCTATTTTTAATCGCCTGCTTTTTCACCATTCGGTGAAGATTGTTGAGAAAGGATATGCTTTAATGGTGAAAATGTTATTCTAAATACTTCTATTTCTTTTAAGCCAACAGGGAGATTCTTCCAAGTGGACCGCATTGATAAGAAAATTATTGCTGAACTACAGGCCAATGGACGATTATCTATCACAGAACTGGCGGAACGAATCGGTTTAAGCCTGTCTCCTTGTCATCGTCGCGTCAAAGCTTTGGAAGAAAGTGGCGTGATCAAAGGCTATCATGCCGATCTTGAAGCCTCAAAAATCGGCCTTAATTTCTCGGCAATTATCTTTGTGACCTTAAAAGACGGAGATAAAACCGCCCTGTCCAGCTTTGAAGAAAAAGTCATCGACATTCCCAATGTCATTCAGGCACAGCGCTTATTTGGCAATCCGGATTATTTACTGCATGTGGTTGCAAAAGACCTGGCAAGTTTCCAGAAGCTCTATGATGACAGCCTCTCCGCCCTACCCAATGTGCAACGCCTGACCTCAACCATTGTCATGAAAAATGTGGTGTCCAACCGGCTTCTGCCTTTATAAAAAGGCATTATCATTTTGGGCTAGCCTAAAATGTATCAATGTGAATAAACTCACACTATACTTATTAGCCATCAAGACTTGATGACTATGGAAAGATGACTTCTCAAAATCCCAAGAAAATAAAGAAAAAGGGTTGGCTCATTTTAGCAATCGTGGTTGTACTTTTAATTATTGTAATTGTGGTTTGGCAGACTAAAACTGCTCAAAAAACTACAGCGACGAATCAGCAAAAAAATGCCGATACTACTGCACAAAAAGCTGCGCTGACCGTTACGGTGGTATCACCTCAACAGCAAAACTGGAAACAGACATTTACCGCCAATGGCAATATTGCGGCATGGCAAGAAGTAGTGATTGGCAGCGAACTCTCAGGCCAGCGTCTGACTCGGGTCAATGTCAACGTCGGTGATGAGGTTCGACGTGGTCAGGTTCTGGCAGAGATTAACAGCGACACCATTCGTGCCGACCTTGCCGCAGCAAAAGCCAGTTATGCCGAAGCACAGGCAGTGCTTGCCGATGCCGTGACCAATAATAGACGTATTCAGCAACTCAAAAATACAGGTGCAATCTCGGCTCAGGAAGCCACCCAATATCAAACCTCCCAATCCACTGCGCAAGCCAAACTGGATGCAGCCAAGGCACAGATTGAAAGTAATCAGTTACGTTTAGCTCAGACCAGAGTGGTCTCGCCTGACAATGGGGTCATTTCGGCACGTACTGCCACGGTCGGTTCTTTGGCCCAAACCGGACAGGAACTGTTCCGCCTGATTCGCGATCACCGTCTGGAATGGCGCGCAGAAGTGACCACCTCTGATTTGTATAAGCTCAAACAAGGCATGACAGCGCATATCTTTTCACCTGATCCAGCTCAGCCTGCAGTGACAGGTAAAGTCAGAATGATCGCACCCGTGATTGATCCACAGACCCGTTATGGACTGGTATATGTGGATATTCCAACCACGCAGGCTGTACGCATGGGCATGTTTGTTAAAGGTGAATTTGATTTAGGCCAGAAAGCCGCATTAACCGTTCCGCAAACTGCGTTGTTGTTACGTGATGGTTTTTCTTATGTGTTTATTGTCAATGACAACAATCGTGTCACTCAACGGAAAGTCAGTGTGGGACGCCGTCTGGGCGATCGGGTCGAAATTTTAGATTTGGCCCCGAATGTCAAAGTAGTGTCTTCTGGTACAGGTTTCTTGGCAGACGGTGATCTGGTCAGTATTGCCAAAGATATTCCCGACACACCACTCACCAAACAGCTCGTGACTACACAGGAGAAATGATATGAATTTCTCCGCCTGGTCGATCCGTAATCCTATTCCCGGCATCCTGTTATTTATTATGCTGGGTCTGGCGGGATTATTATGCTTTAAATGGATGAAGATCCAGCAGTTCCCTGATATTGAACTGCCGATGGTCACGGTCACCGCAGCCCTTCCCGGTGCTGCGCCGCCACAACTTGAGACCGAAGTGGCACGTAAAATCGAAAACTCGATTGCCACCCTGCAAGGACTCAGAAACCAGTACACCAATATTCAGGATGGTGTAGTGACGGTCACCGCAGAATTCCAGCTGGAAAAGCCCTTGCAGGAAGCGGTGGATGACGTGCGTAATGCAGTGTCACAGGTTCGTTCCGATTTACCCGCTGATCTACGCGACCCCATTGTCAGCAAGATTAACCTGTCTGGCTCTCCGATTCTGACTTATACCATCCAGTCGCCAAAAATGGATGAAGAAGCGCTGTCATGGTTTGTGGATTACGACATTGCCCGTGCCATGCTCCAGGTCAAAGGGGTCGGTGCAGTGGCACGTGTAGGTGGTGTGACACGTCAGGTTGATGTTGAACTCGATCCTGAAAAACTCTTGGCACTGAATGCAACGGCGACCGATATTACCCGTCAACTGCGTTTAGTCCAGCAAGATGCTTCCGGTGGCCAAACCAAAATTGGGGGCAGTGAACAATCGATTCGGACCATTGCCACGGTCAAGACAGCAGATGAAATTGGTGCAATGGATATTGCCTTAAGTGATGGTCGGCATATTCGTCTGGATCAGGTGGCCACGGTTCATGACGGGATTGCCGAAAGACGTTCAGCTGCACTGTTAAATGGACAACCCGTCATTGGTTTTGAAATCACCCGCAGTAAAGGGGCCAGTGAGGTTGATGTTCAAAAAGGTGTCGCTGAAGCACTGGATAAACTGAAAACGGCACATCCGGATATCAAGATCACCGAAGCGTTTAACTTCGTCAATCCTGTGGTTGACAATTACGAAGGCTCAATGTCGCTGCTATATGAAGGCGCTATTCTGGCGATTTTGGTGGTGTGGTTATTCTTACGTGACTGGCGTGCCACGATTATTGCCGCAACTGCCCTGCCATTGTCCATTTTACCTGCCATGATTGGCATGTATTTCTTTGGCTTTACCCTCAATACCGTAACACTACTGGCCATGTCACTGGTGGTGGGGATTCTGGTCGATGATGCGATTGTAGAAATTGAAAATATCATACGGCATCTGCGCATGGGCAAGACCCCCTATGAAGCTGCGATGGAAGCTGCCGATGAAATTGGTCTGGCCGTGATTGCAACTACTTTCACCCTGATTGCCGTATTCCTGCCGACCGCCTTTATGAATGGCATTGCAGGAAAATTCTTTGTTCAGTTTGGCTGGACAGCAGCATTGGCAATTTTTGCTTCCCTCTTGGTTGCACGTTTGCTTACCCCGATGATGTCTGCTTATATCCTGAAACCGTGGATCGGCAAAGTTGAACAGCAGGACGATGCTTCAGATGCCAAAACGGCGGCTGATCAAGGCACAGCCCGTTTAGCCAAAGACCGCGCCAAAGATGGCAAAGTCATGCGTGGTTATATGCGTCTGGTCACTTGGTGTCTCAATCACCGCTGGATCACCTTAGGTGGTGCAATTGCCTTCTTTATTGCCTCGGTCATGCTGATTCCCTTATTACCGACAGGATTTGTACCGCCACCGGATACAGGTCAAACACAGGTCCGTCTGGAGCTAACACCTGGTTCTCAATTCGGGGATACCCTTAAAACTGCCGAATATGCACGCAACCTGATTAAAGACCATCCTGAAATCAAAAGCATCTATACCACCATTGGTGGCGGTGCTGCAGGATCAGATCCGTTTTCAGGTGGCGCATCCAGTGAACCGCGTAAAGCCACCCTCACAATTCAGACCACGGAACGCTCTGAGCGTAGTGCCAGTTTGCAAGACATTGAAGATGAACTGCGCCAACGCCTTGCCCCACTTCCTGGTGCACGTATACAGGTCGGGCTTGCAGGTAACAATAGCCAATATCAGATTGCACTGTCGGGGGATGATCCAGATACACTTATGGCAACCGCACGGAGCCTTGAACGTGAATTACGAACGGTTCCCAATGTAGGAAGTATCACTTCAAGTGCCGCCCTGATTCGTCCTGAACTGGTGATTCGTCCAGATTTTGCCAAAGCAGCCGATTTAGGCGTCACCACCTATGATATTGCAGAGACTTTGCGTATAGCGACTGCAGGTGATTTCGACCAGAATCTGGCCAAGTTAAACCTGTCGCAACGTCAGGTTCCTGTGGTGATCAAGCTACCGCTATCCGCACGTCAGGATCAGGAGTTGATGAAACGCTTAATGGTCAAAGGCAGTCATGGCCCTGTCATGTTAGGTACCATTGCCGATGTCA
Organism: Acinetobacter sp. WC-323; assembly: GCF_000314615.1. Taxonomy (NCBI): domain Bacteria; kingdom Pseudomonadati; phylum Pseudomonadota; class Gammaproteobacteria; order Moraxellales; family Moraxellaceae; genus Acinetobacter; species Acinetobacter sp. WC-323. The sequence goes on along the minus strand of NZ_AMZS01000066.1, from coordinate 14,621 downwards.
ATATTGAAAGTGGTCCATCGCAGATTGACCGCTTTAACCGACTACGCAACATCAACTTTACCATCGAGCTGAATAACCAGCCGCTGGGCGATATCGCCGCAAAAGTTGACCAGCTTCCGACCATGAAGAATCTGCCACCGACGGTGAAACGTACCAATATTGGTGATGCCGAAGTCATGCAGGAACTGTTCTCAAGCTTTGGACTGGCCATGTTAACCGGCGTATTGTGTATCTATGTAGTGCTGGTGCTGTTATTCAAAGACTTCCTGCAACCGATTACCATTCTGGTGGCCCTACCTTTATCGCTTGGCGGTGCATTTGTGATGCTGCTATTGGCGAAAAGCAGTTTTTCGATGCCAAGCCTGATTGGTCTGATTATGCTGATGGGGATCGCCAGCAAGAACTCGATTCTACTGGTGGATTACGCCATTATTGCCAGAGATGAAAAACATTACTCCCGCTTCAATGCCTTGCTGGATGCCTGCCATAAACGGGCACGTCCGATTATCATGACCACGCTGGCCATGGGTGCAGGGATGTTGCCGATTGCCTTAGGCATTGGTACTGATCCGAGTTTCCGTGCACCGATGGCAATTTCGGTGATTGGCGGCTTGATTACCAGTACCTTCTTGTCCTTACTGGTGATTCCGGTGGTGTATACTTTTATTGATGATATTAATCACAAAATCCACAGTTTCAGGAAAACCCAGCCTCCATCGATTGAACCCTCTCAATAGGTCGGAGTTAAAAAAGACGGTCATATGATCGTCTTTTTTATGTTCAGGATAATATCAGTGCCAGCATAAAAAAGATAAAGCTACAGCCCGCCAGATAATACAAATAATGCATCTGCTGATTTAACCATGACAGATACATGGTTGCGCTCATCAATTTAACCATCGCCAGATTCCAGATCAGCACCACGCCCACCATCCAGCCACAGACCAGAATATTTTGCATTACATTGTATTGAGGATAGATCAGGATCACCAACACCGAATAAAACATCAGGTTCTTGGGATTGAGCAGACTCGAACCCAAACCCAGTAAAAAGTGCCTGAACGGTGCCTGTTCTGTTGACCCGGCATCATGTTCCGGTTCGGCTTTAGTCAATATCTGTGCAGAACGTGCAGCACGAAAACATTGAACTGCCAGATAAGCAAAATAAAGCACACCCAACCATTTCATGACGACCAGTAGTTCGGTATTGACTTTGCCCAGCAAGAACAGACTGCTATAAGTCACCAGCAGAATAATGGCATTCCCCAATGCAATCCCCATACACGTCAAGCGTGCTGCCTTTATTTGGCTTTGCATCAAGGTTTTTAAAATTAAGAAGAAATCAGCCCCAGGCGTCAGCAAAGCAATAAAATGCGTCACAACAATCGTTAAAAAAAGCTCCATAGCCTCTCTCCAGATGAAGGAGAGCCAGCTTAAAAAAGCTTAAAGCTTTATTCTTGTACAAAATTGCGAGCACTAAGATTTTTTAGCATATTGTTTTGGGGTTACCCCCGTATATTGTTTAAATACACGATGGAAATGACTTTGGTCAGTAAACGCTAACTCATATGCCAGCTGGGCCAGATCACAGCCCTGACGCAAACGTAAACGTGCCTGATTGATCTTTTGATTTAATTGATAAGCATGTGGGGTTAAACCCAAATACTGTTTAAACAGCCGAATTAACGCATAACGGCTGATCTGTAATTTTTCAGCCAGTTGCTGGAGCGATAAATCCTCAATATCACTCGCCAGACACTCGATCAAACGGGGTAAATACGACTGAAAATAACCTACCTCCCCAATATTTTCCCAATGAAAATTCGGTATGAGCATTTCGGTTAAGGTGTTAATCAAATATTGTTCTTTTTCCAAGCGTGAAATCTGAGGATCAAATAACAACTGATTTAATGCAGTAAATGCAGTGTAAAGATGGAGGTCATGGAGAATCGTGGGTCTTAATTGCGGCACATAGGAGGTGTTTAAATCCAAATGCAGATTCATTTCCTGTTGAAGCTCATCAAGCAGCCCAGCGAACCATGTTGCATCAAGATGCATCATCTGGTAACTCCAGACCTGTTGCGGTAAAGGATTACAAGCATGCTCTACATGGGCTGGAATAACCACGATGCTACCCGCCTGAATCAACTGTTCAGAAGCAAAGGAACTGGAAAAATGACTCCGCCCCGCATCAACAGCCCCGATTGAAAAGGTAGGATGGCTATGCGATTTATAACAGATCCGGCTTTGACATGCCCTACGTGTTTCAACGTACGGCATGTCAGGATGGCTCCAAAACTCAACGCTTGAGTTCAAAATAACTTATACCTTTAACCGGTATCCCGATCATTTCTGCGCTAAAGCTTTTTCAATATCTGCTTCTAAGGCCTCTGGTTTAGTAGTTGGGGCATAACGCTCCAACACCTCACCATTACGGCCAACCAGAAACTTGGTGAAATTCCATTTGATATTACGACTACCCAAAAGCCCTTTTGCCTCACGGGTTAAATAACGGAAAATCACATGGGCTTCAGGTCCTTTAACATCTACCTTGGCAAACATGGGAAAACTGACACCATAATTACGCTGGCAAAAGGTCCCGATTTCTTTATTGGTGCCCGGGTCCTGTCCTCCAAACTGATTGCAAGGAAATCCTAATACTTCAAGTCCCTGAGATTTATATTTTTCATAAAGTTTTTCTAATCCGGCAAACTGCGGGGTAAAGCCACACTTACTTGCAGTATTTACAATCAGCATGACCTTGCCTTTATAATCAGCGAGCGCTTTTGTTTCTCCCTCTAACAACTCAGCTTCAAACTGATAAATGTTACTCATGGATAAGTTTCCTCGTCATTCTTCTCATCTGTTTTAAGTTGTAATGATGCCGAATTCACGCAATAACGCAGTCCTGTCGGCTGTGGGCCATCCTCAAACACATGGCCCAAATGTGCATCGCAATCATGGCAGACAATTTCTGTTCTGACCATACCATGCGATAAATCTTCATGTTCTTCTATTGCAACACTATCAATCGGCTTAAAGAAGCTTGGCCAGCCACAGCCGCTATCGTATTTTGTATCGGAAGAAAACAATTCCGCACCACAACAACGACACACATAGGTACCCTGTTGCTTGTTATTCCAATATTGTCCTGTAAATGCGGGTTCTGTGCCTTTTTGACGGGTGATGCGATATTCCTCTGCGGATAACTCTCTTTGCCATTCTCGGTCTGTTTTATTCACTTTTCCCATAACCTGCACCTTTTATTCTGATGTTAAAAATATCTTGATGATCAGATTTTATATTTACGCCATTCGCAAAAAAAACTCTAGTCTCAGATCGTATAATTTGTTGAAGTTTAAGCATCTAAACCTAAAAATAGCAAAAAGAAAGCAAATTAAATTTTAATAGTAAGCAAATTTTAACAATATTGTCTTTTGCGTGAGCAAATATAGTGATATTCTTGTTTCGCACGGTTGTATAGGACAAGAAATGTCTCAGAAGAAAAGTGTGGTGTTCCAGAACTTATTGCCAACCATCAGACAATATCAACAATCGGGTTTTACCCATGAAAAGATTGTTGAATTGCTGAGAGATCAGCATGATCTTAATCTGGTCACAGTGGAAACCTTTAAAAGTTATTTATACCGATATGCAAAAGTGAATCCTGCTATGTCTAAAAGTACAGTTGTTCCCCAGTCTCATCCATCAAGCCGAGAAATTAAAAAATCATCTAAGCTTGAGCATGTTTGTTATGACATCCGTGGACCTGTACTACGAGCCGCCAATGAAATGGAAGAGCAAGGACACAAGATTATCAAACTGAATATCGGTAATCCTGCCCCGTTTGGCTTTGAAGCCCCTCAAGAAATTATTAATGATGTCGCTTTAAACCTGCCGAATGCGATTGGCTACACTGATTCAAAGGGGATCTTCCCTGCACGTAAAGCCATCTGCCAGTACTACCAGCAGAAAGGCATCTTCGATATGCATGTGAATGATGTCTATGTCGGCAACGGCGTGTCTGAACTGATCGTGATGGCCATGCAAGGTCTGCTGGACGATGGCGATGAAATGCTGGTACCGATGCCCGACTATCCGTTATGGACAGCAGCGGTAAATCTTTCTGGCGGTACCGCAGTTCATTATAAATGTGATTCGGAGAACTACTGGTATCCAGATATCACGGATATGGAAAGCAAAATCACGCCAAATACCCGTGGTATCGTGATTATTAACCCGAACAACCCGACAGGTTCTGTTTATCCACGCCATGTGTTAGAGCAAATTGTGGCATTGGCGAAAAAGCACGACCTAATTTTATTTGCTGATGAAATCTACGACAAAATCGTATATGACGGCATTGAACATGTCGCTGTCGCAGCATTGGCTGGCGACCAGTTGTGTATTTCATTCAATGGCTTGTCCAAAGCCTACCGGATTGCCGGTTATCGCGCGGGCTGGATGGCAATTACAGGCAATAAAGCACGTGCTGCAGACTATATCGAAGGTCTGGATATGCTGGCTTCAATGCGCTTATGTGCCAACCACCAAGCACAATATGCAATTCAAACAGCCTTAGGCGGTTATCAGTCGATTAATGACCTGATTCGCCCGGGTGGGCGTTTATATGAGCAGCGAAATATTGCTTGGGAAATGCTGAATGAAATTCCCGGCCTCAGCTGTGTGAAGCCTGATGGCGCAATGTACTGCTTCCCTAAACTTGATCCAGCGGTTTATCCAGTTGAAGATGACGAAAAACTGATGCTGGATCTGCTAAAAGCTGAAAAGGTATTATTGGTACAAGGCACCGGCTTTAACTGGCCAACACCTGACCACTTCCGTGTGGTATTCCTGCCTGCGGAAAATGAGCTGCGCGAAGCGATCAATCGCCTCGGTCGCTTCCTAGCAAAAATGCGTTAATAAAAAAATCCCCCTCTCAGTAAAGGGGGATTTTTTTATATTTATTCCGATGCATTGTTCTCGCTTTGAGCTTCCCGCCATATCCTTTCATATTCTTGCGATTTTTTCAGGTTTTTGGCCAGACCGAAACCACCAGTTTTGTATAGACGCGCAAGTCCCTGCCAGCCTTCCTCATTATCCTGCTCTAAGGCACGTTCATAAAACTCGGCTGCCTTTTTATAGTTTTTAATGGTTCCTTCACCATACTCATGCATCAGTCCTGCACTAAAAGAAGCAAGACCGGATGCCTCAGAAGCCAAGCTAAATAACCGCAAAGCCTCTTTATTATCTTTCTCGACGCCTCCTGTCCCTTCAATATAAAAAAAGGCCAAGGCATTCATTGCTGTAGCATCGCCTTGCTGAGCAGCCAACTGTAAATAGTGTCTTGCCTTCCCAAGATCTTGCGGCAGACCTTTCAGCCCTGCCTCATACATACGCCCTACCGTCGTCTGAGCCACATCAAATCCGGCATCTGCAGCTCGCGTAATCCATTCCACGCCCTTTTTAAGGTTGGTTACCACCCCGTCTTCATCAGAAAGATAAAGATAACCCAAACTATATTGAGCTCGTAATTGCCCTTTTTCTGCAGCTTGGGCATACCATTTCATGGCAGTCAGGTTATCTTCTTCAATACCCTCTCCCAGATCATACATATAACCGACCTGGTACATTGCATCCGCATTTCCTTGTGCAGCAGCTCTTTTAAACCACGTCAAGGCTTCATCATAATTCCATTCTAAGCCTTCAGCAAAATAATAGGCTTTGGCCAGCTCATATTGCGCATTCACATCACCAGACTGAGCCTGTACCATTAAAGCTTGTCGGGCTGGCGCGTCATCGGCATAAGATAAATTTACCCAACTGCTGGTCAACAATATTGCAAGCACAATATTTTTAAATCTCATTATCTAACTCATATTGCTATATTTTTATGCGATCACATTCTAGCGATAAAACCAATGATGTAAATCGATATTGATATATGTAAGGAAATCAAAAACTAATTTTTATCTTTTCAGCGAAATAATAAAGCAAAGATACGGTTTGCCAAAATATTAAGCATGCCATTTTCGGTTTGCATGCTAAACTATGCGTTGGTTTGAAAAAGGATAGTCCTTCTATGCGGTTTGTTCATCTCGGTATCCATACAGAATTCTCGATCACGGAATCGATTGTTCGCATACCTGATTTGGTCAAGGCTGCCGTAAAAGATGAGATGCCTGCGCTGGCACTCACAGACTTATCCAACCTGCATGCCGCAGTAAAATTTTATGAAGCCTGCCTAAAAAAAGGTATTAAACCGGTTTTAGGCAGTGTCATTCGCCTCAACGATGCCGAACATCGCGCTACCCTACTGGCCATGAGCAATACCGGCTGGCGTAACCTGACTGAAATTGTGTCTCGCGGTTTTATCGAAGGCCAACAGTTAAGTATTCCATGCGTACAAAAAGAGTGGATACTTGAACAGGCTGAAGACTTGATTGTCATGCTGGGTCAACATAGCGATGTGGGCAAAATGCTCTGCTCTTCCAATCCACAAAAAGCCGAACCTTTACTGGAAGCATGGATTGAGAAGTTTGGTAATCGCGTCTATCTGGCCTTAACCCGTACTGAACGTGTCGGTGAAGAAGATTTTATTCAGCAAGCGGTCAAACTCGCTGCCAAATATCAGATTGGTGTTGTTGCCCATAACGATGTTCACTTTGTTGAACAAATAGATTTTGACGCGCATGAAGCGCGTGTCTGTATTGCGGATGGTTATGTCCTTGGCGATACTAAACGCCCCAAAAACTATAGCCCTGAACAATATTTTAAAACGGGCGAACAAATGTCTGAGCTGTTTTTAGACATTCCGAGTGCGATTGAAAATACTTACCATATTGCAAGACGTTGTAATGTCGCTTTACAGCTCGGGACTTATTTCTTACCTGATTTCCCGATTCCAGATGGCTATACCATCGACACCTATTTCGAGCATTTGTCTCGTGAAGGTTTAGAAGAACGTTTAAATGTACTTTATCCGGTTGCTGAACGTGACGAAGACTGGGCTGAGATTCGCAAACCGTATGATGAGCGAATCAAATATGAAGTCGACATTATTCTCAAGATGGGATTCCCGGGTTACTTCCTGATCGTCATGGACTTCATTCAATGGGCCAAAAATAATGGCGTGCCTGTCGGTCCGGGCCGTGGTTCAGGTGCAGGCTCACTGGTGGCCTATAGCTTAAAAATTACCGATCTTGACCCACTCCGTTATGACCTGCTGTTTGAACGTTTCTTAAATCCGGAACGTGTCTCGATGCCCGACTTTGACGTCGATTTCTGTATTGCAGGCCGTGACCGTGTAATTGAATACGTGGCACAAAATTATGGTCGTCAAGCGGTTTCACAGATTGCCACCTTCGGTACCATGGCGGCAAAAGGTGCGATCCGGGATGTCGCTCGTGTCTTGGGTAAATCTTATGGTCTGGCTGACCGTATTTCCAAAATGGTACCGACCAAGCCACTGGGTGTTGATCTGGCCACTGCGATTGATATGGAACCGCAGCTCAAGGATATCGTCACCAACCCGTCCAATCCGGACAACGATGATGCTGCTGAAATCTGGGAAATGGCACTCAAGCTGGAAGGGATTACACGTAATACTGGTAAACATGCCGGCGGTGTGGTCATTGCACCGGGTAAAATTACCGATTACTCGGCAGTATTGTGTGATCCTGATGGGACCAACCGTGTTGCACAATATGATAAGGACGATGTTGAAGCCGCAGGTCTGGTTAAGTTCGACTTTTTGGGCTTACGTAACCTGACGGTCATTGAAGATGCGGTTCAGAATATCAATAAACGGATCAAATCCGAGATCCCCCTGAACATTTCCAATGTCCCTTTAGACGACAAAGATGCTTATCTGGTGTTTGCTGAAGCAAATACCACAGCGGTATTCCAGTTTGAATCCGTCGGCATGAAAAAGATGTTGAAGGAAGCACGACCAAGCAAATTTGAAGAAATTATCGCCTTCGTTTCCTTGTATCGTCCGGGTCCGATGGACCTGATTCCCGACTTTATCCATCGTATGCATGGCGGAGAATTCGAGTATCTTCATCCGCTACTTGAAGGCGTGCTGGAACCGACCTACGGGATTATGGTTTATCAGGAACAGGTAATGCAGGCTGCACAGTTCTGTGCAGGCTATACCCTTGGTGGCGCAGACTTACTTCGTCGTGCCATGGGTAAAAAGAAACCTGAAGAAATGGTCAAACAGCGCCAGATCTTTATTGAAGGTGCTGCGAAAAAAGATATTGATGAAGCCACCGCCAACCATATCTTTGACTATATGGAAAAGTTCGCAGGCTATGGTTTTAACAAATCGCATGCCGCAGCCTATGCTCTGGTTGCCTACCACACCGCCTGGTTAAAAGCACATTATCCTGCTGAATTTATGGCGGCGGTTTTATCTTCGGAAATGCAGAATACCGACAGTATCGTGTTCCTGATTGATGACTGCCGTAATAATAAACTGGAAGTACTGCCACCTTCAGTGAATATGTCTTTGTATCATTTCCATGCCAGCGATGAAGCCACCATTGTGTATGGTCTGGGTGCCATTAAAGGTGTCGGTGAGCAGGCCATGCAATCGGTCATCGACTCACGCATCAACGAAGGTCCGTATAAGGATTTATTCGACTTCTGTCATCGTATTGATCTGAAAAAAATCAATAAACGGACCTTAGAAGCTCTGATTCGTGCCGGTGCGCTGGATTGTCTCGGCATTGAACGTTCCAGTTTGATGGCACAATTGCCAGAAGCCGTACAGGCAGCCGAGCAAGCACGTAGTAACCGTGAAACAGGGATTATGGACCTGTTTGGTGAAGTCGAAGAAGTTCAACGCAAACCGGCCAAACCAGTAAAACCTTGGTCAGATGAAGTTCGCCTGAAAGGTGAAAAAGATACGCTTGGACTTTATCTCACAGGTCACCCGATTGATGTCTATCGCCCGGAATTGAAATCATTTATTTCTGCAAAACTGAATGAACTGACCCCGACCCGTCGCGGTGTAACCACTGTTTTTGCAGGTTTAGTGGTCGATATTGCCAACTTCCCAAACCGGATTATGATCACACTGGATGATGGTACAGCCCGTGTCGAAATCAGTTGCAACCATGAGCGTTTCCAGCGCTATAAAGAGGTGGTTCGCTTAGAACAAGTGGTGGTGGTTGAAGGTGAAATCTACGAACGTGAAGGTTTTGACCGACCAATGGCACGCTTAAGCAAGGCATTCAGTCTAAATGAAATTCGCCAGAAACGTGCCCAAAGCATTCAGGTTCGTCTGGCTCAAGAGCTGATGAGCAAAACGCTGGCGAAAGATTTGCAGGCCATTCTTCTACCTTATTGTAATGTGGATATGTGCCAGCATATCGGACTGCACATCCAGCTTGACCAGAGTTTTGCAACTGCCGAGCTACAACTTGGCCCGCAATGGAAAGTTGCACCACTGGATGAGCTGCTCAGCAAGTTGCGGGATTATTTCGGTAAAGAAGCCATTGCGATCGAATATCAGGTGAAATCTAAAGCGGCCAGAGTGGCTGAAGCGCCTAAAGTGGCAAACATCGCACCGCCGCCGGATAATATGTCAATGGATGAAGCGCTTGATCTCTATCAGGCAGAAGTCTCTCAATACTCTTAATTCTGGATAATATATGAACCAGTTTGACTCAAATAACGTGTCCAAACATTTGGATCATGTCCGTATTGTCATGGTCAATACCACCCTACCCGCCAATATTGGTAGTGCATTACGTGCAATGAAAACCATGGGCTTATCCAAGCTGGTACTGGTTGCACCGAAAACCTATCCGCATCCCGATATTGATGCTTTGGCAGCGGGTGCACAGGATTTGATTGCACAAATTGAAATTGTTGAGACTTTAGAACAGGCCATTCAGGATTGTCATATTGTCTTCGGCACCAGTGCCCGTAGTCGTACTATTCCATGGCCCTTGCTTGATGTTCGGCCTGCGGCAAAAGAGGCCTTACAGGCGGCTAGCAAAGCACAACATATTGCCATCGTGTTTGGTCGTGAAGATCGAGGCCTGACCAACGAAGAACTGGCCTTGGCCAATTACCACTTAACCATTCCGGTCAATCCTGAGTATGGGGTGCTGAATGTCGCACAAGCCATTCAGGTGGTCTGTTATGAATTGAGAATGGCTGCGCTTGAACAAAATACCCAGACTGAAGATACGCCAAGCGATCACATGCAACTGAAACAACAGCAAAGCATGGAATGGGATGAACCGCTGGTGACACAGCAACAGATGGAAGAATTCTACCCTCATCTGGAAAAAATGCTGACTGAAATCGAGTTTTTGGACCCGAATAATCCGCGTTTATTGCCATTACGCTTGCGTCGTTTATTTGGCAGGATACAATTAGATCGTATGGAGTATCATTTATTACGCGGCATCTTCAGTCGCGTTCAGGCACTGGCCAATGGTTCATGGAAAAAGACAAACACGGAGGATCGTTCAAATGATTAAACAGCTTAAAGAAGATATCGAGGCTGTGTTTGCGCGTGATCCTGCGGCTCGAAACACGCTGGAAGTGCTAACCACCTATCCAGGTATCCATGCGCTGATCATGCATCGTATGGCACATGAATTGTGGAAAAAAGAATATAAGGGTACGGCTCGCCTGCTTTCTTCATTTAGTCGCTTTGCTACTGGTATTGAAATTCATCCGGGTGCAAAAATTGGCAAACGTTTCTTTATCGATCACGGCATGGGTGTGGTGATTGGTGAAACCGCTGAAATTGGTAATGATGTCACGCTTTATCATGGTGTGACCTTAGGCGGCACCACCTGGAATAAAGGCAAACGCCATCCGACGCTGGAAGATGGTGTGGTGGTAGGTGCTGGCGCAAAAATTCTGGGACCGTTTACCGTGCATAAAGGTGCCAAAGTCGGTTCAAATGCTGTCGTAACGAAAGAAGTACCTGAAAATGTGACTGCGGTTGGTAACCCTGCCCGATATATCTTCAAAGATAAAAGTCAGGTTGAACAGGATGAAGTCAGTCGCCGTGACTATGCTGAAAGTATTGGCTTCCAGCCTTATGCCACCACTCAGGATCAGTCTGATCCTATTTTAGAAGGTATTCGTGTCCTTCTGGACCGTATGCAAAAAAATGAAAAGCGGATGAATGTGCTGTGTCAGCGCCTGTCGGAACTGGATCCGAGTTTCGCTCCGCAAAGTTCTAAAAATCAACCATTGAGTAAAGAAGAATTGAAAATTATTGAAGAAGTTAGACGTGAGTGCGAAGCACAGAACAAAACTTCGGCAACATAAGCAGATATATAAGAAATGTAACAAGCTTATCATTGCAAGTTGGTTTTGCTTTTCCTAGACTGGTGAAACCAACGATCTACTTCTCATTTAACTAAAATTAATGGATGTAAGCATGAATTTTAAGCCTTTGGCATTACTTGTACTTTCAACTTCTTTTTTAACCGCTTGTGGCATCGCCCCTGTCAAAAAAGATAAAGCTTCTGAGCCATTTGTATTCAAAGAGCCAGAACCAACCGCACCGTTCTATGCTTTAAATCCAATCAAATATGATGCGCCGCCAAGCTTTGAAGTTGCACTTAAAGATGCTGCAGCCCAGCCTGTGACTAAAATGGTGGTGTCATTACAGAATGACCCGTCAAAAACAACCACATTAGATATCAATAAACTGATCGTTCCGACCATCGACAGCAAACAACGTAATGTTAAATATGCGGTTCTTGCTGGTGAAAACGAAGTCGACGTGACCGAGATTGATGACTTCTTACAACTGGTTGAAGGTAAAGCGCGTCACTATCCACCTCGCTTCCCTGACCGTCAAGAACGCAAGGGCTATGAAGCCAAGTTAAAAGAAACCACACAAAAACTGGATGCTTTGGCAGAAAAACCAAATGCGTCTATTGATGTTCTGACACGTGCCTTTAAAGCAAGTGTAATGGCACGTAATATGGATTTGGGTACCGCTTATACCACCAAATCATTGAACTATGCGCAACGTATTCTGGCAATGAACCCGAATGATGCTGAAACAAACTTCTGGTTCGGTTTTGGCCTGTCTGAAGGTGGCGGTCAACGTGAAGCGATTCCTTATTTAGATAAGGCGATGAAAGGCGGTGTTCAGGAAGCTTATCTTTCTGCTGCCAACAATTATCTCTGGTTAGAGCAAAAGAAAAATGCGCTTCAAACCTTAAAGAACTACAAAATCAATTACCCAGATGAAGCTGAAGTCACTGATCGTCTGATCAAGGAAGTTGAATCTGGAAAACGCTGGAATGTGTGGCAAGTATTGAACTAATTACTCGCTCATGCTGTAGTGAAAAATAGACTGTCGTGTACAGTCTATTTTTTTATGGATGATTGAAAAAACATTCGATTTTCGTATTATAGCTACCATCTCCCAGCCAACTTGCTGATTTATAATGCTAGCATTTACCCCGAATCAACGTTTATTTGCGATTAGCCTACTCAGTGCGATGGTAATGAGTGGCTGCCAAGTTGTCAGTCTGAAACAGCAAGACCTGAATGTCACGATTGCGAACGAGCGTAATAGTATTCTGACCCAGAAGAAATTGAGCGAAGCCAGTCTCAATGTGTTGTCAATGTCAGGCAAAGAAGCAAAAGTATGCATGCAGACACCAGATGAATGTATTGCAGATCTGCATAAAATTCCGCAGATTCAGGATGAGCAGCTGTTATCGACTTCCAGTGAATTATACCTTTCCAAAGCCATGAGTTTGTCTGACTCGTCTGAATGTAAAGTCAGCAAGCTCAGCAAACATAAGGACGAAGAACAACAAAAAACAATTCAGAAAACCTATGAACAGTGTCTGGATCAAGAGCTTGAAGCCCTCGATAAGAGCATTCGTTATAGTTATGCTTATTTATTTAAAACCGCTCGTCAGCCGCAAGAGCGTATTTTCGATAACAGACAAGTTCAGATCCGGGATTTCTATAATCAGGCCTTGACCAAGCTGGTCAATGTCCATAGCTTAAGAAATCCGGCTAAAACCATTACCCCGACCATTAAAATTGGTAAAAGTACCTATACCATTGATATCCAGTCTTATCAGCGCTTGCAAAACATGCAGCTTGAGAAGTTTATTTCCAGCTATAACATGAACTTTTCCGGCTTAAGAGCGATTAACCGTCGGGATGGTTTCGGCTCGGATTTCGTTGCGGTATTCCCTTCATCAGAGAATGCTGCCCACGGAGACAATAAATATATTCTTGATCCGTTAAGCTTTGATTACCCCAATGGTGTTAACCCGAACATTCATAAAGCCCGTTATCTGGCTGCCACCATTATTGCTCAACCCAAGAATGCAGCTGCAACGATCAATGATGTTTTAAATAATCCAAACTTTGAAGTCAAAGTTTATGATCCCTATAGTGTCGAGAAAGTAAGTATTGCCGGAAAAGAATATTCACTGGCAGCCAATTTCTCTGCACCTTATGGTCTATGGTTAGCTGAAAATAATTTAGGCACTGCTGCCTACCTGACCCTGATTGACCGCGATCAGCATCTAACCATGCCGCATCTCTACATGCTTGAACCTTATAATCCAAACAAGAAAGTGATTGTACTGGTGCATGGTCTGGCCAGTAGTCCTGAAGCCTGGATTGCGGTGACTAACGATATTATGGGCGACCCTGTATTACGTGAGCATTATCAGGTCTGGCAAGTGTTCTACTCCACCAATATGCCGATTCTGGAAAGCCGTTTTCAAATCTATGCCCTGTTAAAGCAAGCCTTTGCTTCACTGAACCCGAAAGATGCAGCTGCACAGGATGCAGTTTTAATCGGTCATAGTATGGGTGGGATTATCAGCCGGCTTTTAGTGAGCAATGCGGATATTTCCAAAGAGGCTCTAACCATGATGAATAGCCGCCAGCAGGCACGTTTGCGCAAACACCCGGTGATTGGCGAGCGACTGAAAATGGAACCGATTGCCAATTTTGATCGTGCCATTTTCCTGGCCTCCCCGCATCGTGGTACAGATTATGCCGATCGCTGGTTTACCTTGGCAGCCCGAAAGATTATCAAGCTCCCTGCGACATTCTTGACCACTTTGGCAGATACACTTACCAGCGATGACATGGACCTTAAGGAGTTTGTCAAAACTCTGACCAATGACGTGATCCAGAATGGCCCAAGTGATCTGAGTAAAAAATCCAAATTTATGGAATTAACGGCCACCATTCCGCCAGAAAAAGGGCTGGTTTTCCATTCCATTATGGGAAATGTCACCAAAAGCAATGATCCAGAGGTTATCACCGATGGCATTGTGCCTTATAAAAGTGCCCATCTGGATGGTGCGGTATCGGAAAAGATTTTCACCGGCGGCCATTCCATTCAGGAAACACCTGAAGCCGTATTGGAACTTCGCCGTATTTTACGTGAACATCTGGTCGATCATGGCTTATATAAACCGACTAAAAACTAAACCCAATAAAAAAAGCCCCAAATCATTGGGGCTTTTTTTATCAGATTATTTAGTCACCTGAACGGATCATGTAATCAAAGGCAGACAGTGAGGCTTTGGCACCTTCACCAGTTGCAATGATAATTTGCTTGTACGGCACGGTGGTACAGTCACCTG
>NZ_AMZS01000065.1:0-5842 GCF_000314615.1 Acinetobacter sp. WC-323 | reverse complement strand
TTATAAAATAACACAATGTATTCTGTAATATCTGCTTTAGCTTCATCTCTGGTTTTATAGTTGCAATGATGCACTAATTCATTCTTGAGTATGCCCCAGAAACTTTCAATCGGTGCATTATCGTAACAGTCCCCACGTTTGCTCATTGAACCTTGAAAATCACATTTTTCCAGTATCTTTCGATATTCATGGCTGCAATATTGGCTGCCTCTGTCCGAATGAATAATTAAGCCTTTCGTTGGTTTTTGATTACGAATCGCCATAGTCAGTGCATTGCAAACAAGTTGTGCGGTCATACGCTCATTTAAGCTATAGCCAACCACTTGTTTCGTGTACAGGTCTTTTACTGCTGCCAAGTATAACCAACCTTCAGCAGTCCAAATGTATGTAATATCGCTTGACCATGCAAGATTGGGCTTAGTCATTGAAAACTGTTGCTCTAGTAAATTTGCGTAGATCGCTCGATTATGATCACTCTTCGTAGTTCTTTTGAAACGCTTATGACGCTTACAATACAGCTGGTTGAGCTTTTTTATTTGACGTACAGCATACGTACTGATTTTGATACCTTGCGCTTGTAAATGCTTAGTTAATCGAATATAGCCATAGCTTTGTTTAGTTTCCTCATGAGCTATTTTGACCAAAATTGTCTGTTGATTTCGCTGAACCAATCTTTTATTCATGCCTCGTTTTAGCCAATCATAAAATCGTGACACTGAAACGTGAAGTAATCTAGCCATAAAGCTAATCGGGAATAAATATCTTTGCTGTTTCATATAGGCGTACCTTACTGACTTTCTTTCGCAAAGTACGCTGCTGCCTTTTTTAGAAATTCACGTTCCATTTCAGCTGTTTTGAGCTGTTGTTTGAGCTTTTTATTTTCTTCGAGTAAGGCATTTAGATCAGGTGAATATTGTTTAGTGCCTGCTAAGGTGCCAGTCTTTGCTTTATTATTCCAATTTGAAAGAGTTTGCATTGAAATGCCAAGTTGTCTGGCTGTTTCCGATACATTGCCTTGATTGGCTTCAATCAATTTTATTGCTTCAACTTTAAATTCTGCGGTGTAAGTCTTCTGTTTCTTGCTCATGGTAAACTCCTGATGAGTGTCTATAGTTTACCAAGTTAAAACCTCCTGTTTTCTCAGCACACATCATGACTTATGGGATGCAAAACTACGTTGGGCGTGAAGTCATAAAAAAATTAATCAGGATTTTGCATAAATAGTGCGCCGTAAGGCGCATTATTTTTAAGGAAGGTTTGTATTACTCGACAATATATAACTTATGTTTTTTCTTCGGGGGCTCAACTTTAGCTAAAGCATCAAATGTTAATTGATTAAAATCTTCTTCAGAGATTCCAATTTCATCAAGCATTTTATTTTTATCAAAAGATGGTTGTGAGGCTAAAACAGAGATAATTTTGGGCAACATCAAACTCTCATCTCGATGAGTTTCTTCAGGTTCATTAATGTTGTAGCCCAACGAATTGATCTTTATAGAGTTACTACGATTAACCCAATCACTAACTAATCCCAGCTTGTGAGCTTTATAGTTAATAGCCTTCAGGGATGTTCGCCAAATCTTTTTATACTCAATCATATTTTCTAGTGAAAAATAGCGTGGAGCAGTAGAAAGAAATGCATCTGTTGGCATTAAAAATTCAGATGAAAATTGATCCGCTTCAGTTTCGAGAACACGATTATCTTTCTCGACACGAATTTTTTTGTTATGCGTATGCATAACGATATGACCAAGTTCGTGTGCACAATCGAAGCGGGCTCTTTCGGCAGACTTAAATGTATTTAGAAATATGAAAGGGCTACCACTTTCATCATCAAAAAAAGATAGTGCATCAATTTCTCGAATTTCAGTCGGTAATCTAAAGACACGGATTCCCTTTAGCTCACACAACGAAACAATGTTATTAATCGGTTGATTACCTAAAGCCCATAAACCTCTCAACTCTGACGCTAGGTGATCGGCATACTTAGATTCACCCAAAAACTCAGTAATATCTAAATCAGGACGGTGAAAAGTAGGTAACTTTACTTTCTGATTTAAGTACTTGTTAATATTTATTGCTAAAAGAGTATATGCCTCATTAGCTTTTCTATGCTGTGCTTTAATACGAGCAACCGATCTATAGAAGATTTGGTCTGTTTCATGTGGTTGTGTGTCATTACCTGCAAAGAATGACTTGGGTAAATTTAATACACGGCATATATCATCTTGATCATTTTCATTGATTTCTTTATCCACGTCTAAAAGTTGCTTTACCTTAGAGATAGAGCAACTCAATTTTTCTGCGAAATCGGTATTGCTAAGTCCTCGTAATTCTTTAGCAATACGTAAACGATCTTTATTAAACACATTAACCTCAGATTAAACTACAAGCTGAATATCAAAATCATCTGGTTTAATTTCATTAGATGGTTCCAATACTGGCTTAGGATCAGTTTTTACAGGAACTGTATTATCTATTTCAAATGCAATTCTGCAAGTATGGTCACTTGGTAAAATTGAAATTTTTTTCGCTTTTAAGTCCTGTACGAAGCTAGTTGGGTATGCAAATTCAAAAGGAATATTTGGGATATCAATGTCTTTATAGGCTGGATGTGATGCTGAAGGAAAGTATAAAATCCATGTTCTCAATTTTGTCTCATCATCATAAGCAGACTGATTCTCCTTAATATTATTTAATGTCATTAATCCTTTTTCACAGTGTGCTGATACAACTTGATCAGCTAACCCCAATGCAATATTCCCGCTCATAAAGATAATTTGTATTTTCTTTACTGTATTCTCAATTCTTGGCTGGCTGTCATTGTGGAATATCCAAGCAGGATCAGATTGTCGAAGCAGTAAAGCAATCTGTTCTCCAATTTTTCCCCATCGTGCAATAAAGCGTGCACGGTTATAGTGAGTATTTGTTCTATAGTCAGCATCACCGATCATAATTGCGTTTCTGACTAACTCGAGATCAGGTAATCCTAACTGTTTAGCTTTTTTGATAGCATTTTCACCTTTGAAAAAATCACATGGCGTGGGTTCAGAAGGTTGGATTGATTCTTCATCAAGGAGATTTAAATTCATCTTAAAAGTTATCCTAAAGTAGCGAATGTCTTTTTTATAACATCTTTTGATGTTTTAAAAAAGACATTTTTATAAATGTGTGCTATCTTCACTTACAACTTGATAATAAGAATTTTGGAGAAGAGACGTTGAGTAACTTATTCATTAATCATAAAAATTGTCCTGAATGCGGTGGCCGTATCAAAGGCTATTATTACTACTGTGGGCAGTGTGGTAGTCAAAATGTTGTAAACTGGAAGCACACGGGGATATTTTTGTTGATTGCTGGAAAGATTTTTCTGGTTGCTATGCTTTTTTTGCTAAAAAATTTTGTTCAAATCCATTTTTTTCACAAGTTTCATTGTGCTAATTTTTTAAATAATTCATAGAGGTTGATAGTAAAATGAAAGTTAAAGATTTAATTAAATAATTAGAAGAGTTTGATCTGGAATTAGATGTTTTAATTGCTAATGAAGAGAACAAAATCATTGGCATAAAAACCCTAGCCCGATTCTTTGAAATAAGCTATGTTTCTTTTGTTCATCCAGAGACACAAAGAAATGATATGGAAAGAAATGTTGAATTTACCTTTTTAGGAATGTCGACTAAAGACTCTAGAGTTATTGTTTTTATTGACGTTGTTCCATAATTTTCAAGTAGTCAAAATGAGTATACAATATTCATGTGATGCAAGAAGATACAACTGGATAGGATGGGCCCATAAGTATTTGAAGCTGCCTCGTGTATGATCATGGGGACTGTCCAAACAAACGGCTTTTGAGAGTGCTGCCTGATACGAAAAATAATATCCAAGAGATGCTAGCGGTAAATTTAGTGTAAAATTTAATGCTAGCCATCATTAAAACTTATTTAAAAATATGAAGTTATATCGCACAGATTGGAATATGTTTCCTAAAACGGTTATTGACCGTGGTCTTGGAGATGCAACCTCTCATTACATGTATGAAGCTGCTAAAGCAGGGGATGTTGAAAGTGCGTATATTTTAGCTAAAGATTTAGTTTCGGATGAGGCGATTGCTGAACTAGAAAGAATTATCGATGGTCGGGAAACTATTATAGTACCTGTACATGCTGAGGAAGCAGTCGGTCGTAATATGATTCCTTTAGCTACTTCAGCAGTTATAGCAAAGAAACTTGGGCTTGAAGTTGATACGAATATAGTTCAAGCTATAAAAGTATCAAGAACTGGCGGTGATGGGTGGCATAGATTAGCCAACCCACCAGCATTTGATGGGACAATAAACAATGATAAATGTGTTATTATTGTTGATGATACCCAGACCCAAGGTGGTACTTTTGCAGCATTAAAAGGTCATATTGAAACAACTGGGACGAATAAAGTTATTGGAGCATATGCACTGACGGGTAAACAATACTCATCACAATTAGCTCTAAGTAAAGAAACTCTTCAGCAATTGAGGGATGTATATGGTAATCTTGAAGCATGGTGGAAATCGATTTACGGGTACGATTTCGAAAGGCTCACAGAGTGGGAAGCAAAGTATATCCTCAACTCTCGTAAAACAGCTGACGAAGTCCGAGATAGAATCATTGCGTCAAAACAAACGTGATGCTTATGCACTTATGATGAAAATGAATTAATTATTATTTAATTAAGTTAAAAGACTGCTATATAGCGGTCTTTTTTGTTTTTGAGCTCTACAAATTTTAATGAGTACATATAGTTACTTTTATAAAAATGATAATAAAGGGTAGAGGAGGTCATCTAAGAATTTAAAGCACAAGACTTATTTAACATTGATGACAGAAAAAGTGAGTTGTTGGGAACTTAAAGAAGAGGTGGTACTTATAATGGTTACTAAAATACAAGTACTTAAAATATTAAATATATAAAACAATATATTACAAATATATATGATGCGTAGTGTACGCATCATATATATTTTCTTCTATTTTGATATAATGGATCTCGTCAATCCGCTGATAGGTTTCATTTAAATTTCATGAGTCTTACTGAAATTAAAGTTCGCCAAGCTCATTGCAAGGAAAAAACTTGTTTTTTATCCGATGAAGATGGACTTAGCCTGAAGATTGAGCCGACTGGAAGAAAATCTTGGTGCTATCGCTATACAGATCCACAAACAAAAAAACGTCGCCGCATTCAGTTGGGGCTTTATCCTGATTTATCGCTGAAAAAGGCACGACAAGTCAAAGATGACTTTAAAGACAATAATTATTGTTTTGAGCATGATACTGTCTCTAATGTCATCACCTTTCGTAAGGTAGGGGAGGAGTGGCTGCAGTTCAAACTGAAAAATGCATTTAATGATTCACCCCGCTGCGGTGTACTACAGTTAGCAGAAAGATGTTTACAGCAAGATATTTATCCAGACCTTCAGGATTTACCTTTTCAAAACATCAAGCGTTATGACCTGGTTTCAGTAATCAAAAAAATAGAGGGACGCCAAGTAAAAGAACCTGTCAAGAAAGCTTGTAGTTATTTGAACCAAATTTATGACTACGCTGTAGCGATGGGTTATTGTGAATTCAACATCGCGCATGGTTTAAATAAAATCGCCATTAACAGTAAAATCAAGAAGAATTATCCGTATTTGAAAGCGGAGGATATATCAGATTTTAAGAAAAATTTATTAAAATTGGATGCCCATCCGATTATTAAAAAAGCACTGCTGTTCAAATTACATACTGGCGTGCGAGGGGCTGAATTGTTATTGGCTGAGCCTCATCATTTTGATTTAAATGAAAAAATCTGGAAAATACCTGCCTTG
>NZ_AMZS01000064.1:0-22180 GCF_000314615.1 Acinetobacter sp. WC-323 | reverse complement strand
TGGCATGTCCGTGCCTATTGCCATCAGAGCAAGCAGTTTAAGGACTTTTTACTCTCCAGAATTGATCGCACACCTGTTGTGGTGGCGATTGAGTCAGTAGACCCTGCTCAGGATCAGCAATGGCATGAAGAAATTGTACTGACGCTGATCCCAATCCAAAATTGAATGAAGCTCAAAAAGCGCTGGTCGAAAAAGACTTCTGCATGCCTGATGGCAGATTACAGATTCCGGTGAAAAAAGCCCTGGCTCACTATACCTTGCAGCGATATCAGGCCGCGATCACGCTGGCTGAGGCGGAAGATGCCTTGAAATATACCTTAGTGTTACAAGGTTCAGATATCGAAAAGCTGTCGTCTTACCTGTTTGATCAAGCTTCATAGGAGATTGGCTATGTTAGAACAATTTTATTATGACAGTGACCTGATTGGCGGTTCCCTGATGGTGCGTGAAAGCCGGCTGATCGCGGATCTGTTATTACGAGAAGCGACTCCAGAACAATGGCATCAGGCAATTCAGATTGACAATATTCTGCAAAAAAGAACGCCTGCTTCAGCTCAACGCAATGCCACCGCTATTCGTAAGCGTCTGGAGCGCTTAGAGCCTGATTTCTGGAAAGCTTTGCGGGATGGGGATGATGAGCTGGCGACTCAGGTGGCTTTTTGTGGGGCACTGGAACGCAACCTGTTGCTGCTTGAGTTTATGGAAACGGTGATGAGAGAGGCCTATATCTCCCAGGCTCAATACTTGGATAGCTATATTTGGTCAGACTTTCTGGATGAGCGTTCACAACGCGATCTTGATATCTGTGATTGGAAAGAGTCCAGCAAGAAAAAAATGGGGCAGGTGGTGTTTCGCATCCTGGCAGAAGCCGGTTACTTAAAAAATACCCGTAAGCTGGAGTTGCAGCGTGTGATCGTCAGAGCAGAGCTGCGTAGCCTGTTGGAAGAACATTATAAACAACGCATTAAAAGATCTATGGAAGTGTCGCTATGGACGCGGTAGTTGTAGAGGGGCAGCAATGAGTCAAAAAATACATGAGCGTCTGAACCAGATTCCAGAGCGAATTCTTTCCACCGAGTTTCTCACCGGGCAAGGACTGGGCAATGAAATTGGCTTCTGGATTTTTGATTATGCACCTGAAGATGAGTTGAAAGTGCGCGAATATCTGCATTTTCTAGACGGGATGCTGGAGAAAAAACACAGTCAGCTGAAGGTGGTGAATATCAACCTGCTGCAAGCCGTGGTGGATTATCTGGCTGAGCGTAACTTCATCGATAAAGCCATTCAAATGCAAAAAGACAAAGGCGATGAGGCGCTGCTCAAAGCGCTGAAAGGCCCACTGCATATGGATAAGTTCGCGCCCTATCTGGTGAGTAAATATGCCACCAATGCGCAAGATATTGTGTTGATGACTGGGGTAGGTTCGGTTTGGCCACTGTTACGTGCCCATCACTTATTGAACAGTTTACATTCGTTACTGGGGCATAAGCCGGTCGTGCTGTTTTACCCAGGTTATTACGATGGTCAAGCCATGAGTTTATTTGGAAAAATTCCAAGCAACAATTACTACAGAGCATTCAGATTAGTGCCTTAACACGGCAAATAGAAATAAGAATTCGGGGGAATTGATTGAGATGAATATTAAAGAGCTTTTTTACAAGCCATTAGATCGTGCAATTAACGGGGTCGTAAAAGCAGACCAGAATGACAATACCACGGTTTATCAGGAACTCGATGAGTATGTGGTCACCAATGAACTGGAAAAGCATTTTCGGGACTTTTTCCAGTCTTATGGCACAGACCTGAGCGATCCTTCGATTGCTAACCGTGTCGGCGTATGGATTTCAGGCTTCTTTGGTTCAGGTAAATCACATTTCCTGAAAACCTTGTCGTATATTCTGGCCAATAAAGTGGCACGCGATGCGCAAGGTAACGAACGCAGTGCTGCAGAATTCTTTGATGAAAGCAAAATTCGTGATGCGTTTATCCGTGCGGATATTGGCAAGGCCGTCAGCCATCATGCCGATGTCATCCTGTTTAACATCGACAGTAAAGCCAGCTCCAATGATGATGGCAATCCGATCCTGAATGTGTTTTTACGCGTGTTTAACGAGTATCAGGGTTTTAGTGCTGACCATCCACATATTGCCCATATGGAACGTCACCTGAGCCAGAAAGGTGTCTACGAACGCTTTAAACAGGCGTTTGAGGAATCCAGCGGTATGTCCTGGCTAGAGGAGCGTGACGGCTATCAGTTCTATCAGGATGATGTCGAAACCGCGATTTCCCAAGCCCTCAACTTATCTGCTGAAGCTGCGCATAAATGGTTTGAGGATTCTGAGCAGACCTTTAGTGTTTCGGTCGAAAACTTCTGTCAGTGGGTGAAAGAATACTTAGATAGCAAAGGACCACAGCAACGGATATTGTTCCTGGTGGATGAAGTGGGGCAGTTTATTGGCAGCGATACCCGCTTGATGCTGACTTTACAGACCATTACTGAAAACCTTGGTACGATCTGTAAAGGCCGTGCTTGGATTGTCGTCACCTCACAGGCGGACATCGACGCGGTTCTAGGTGAGATGTCTTCTTCCAAAGCCAATGATTTCTCCAAGATTGCTGGGCGTTTTAAAACCCGTTTATCACTGTCCAGTTCCAATACCGATGAAGTCATCCAGAAACGTTTATTACGTAAAACCCCGGAAGCAGAAGCATTGCTCAGATCGGTGTTTGAGCAAAAGGGCGATATTTTAAAAAACCAGATTACCTTTGACCGTTCAGGCCCAACACTCAACAACTATGAGGGTCCAGACAGCTTTATCCATAACTATCCTTTTGCGCCGTACCATTTCCAGTTGGTGCAAAAAGTATTTGAAGAAATCCGTAAAGTCGGTGCGACCGGTGCACACTTGGCCTATGGTGAACGGTCCATGCTGGATGCGTTCCAGATGGCCGCGAATGCGATTGCTACAGATGAAGTCGGTGCACTGGTTCCTTTCCACCGCTTCTATACCTCAGTGGAAGGATTTCTGGATACTGCAGTGAAGCGCACCATCGACCAGGCAGGGCAGAATCAAACCCTAGATAGTTTTGACGTACAGATGCTGCGCACGCTGTTTATGATCCGCTATGTCGATATCATCAAAGGGACCTTGGATAACCTGGTGACTTTGTCGATTGAGAAAATTGACGAAGACAAGCTGGCATTACGCAAGCGTATTGAAGAAAGCCTGCTGCGTCTGGAAAAAGAGAGCCTGATTACCCGCAATGGTGATGAGTTCCTGTTCCTCACCAATGAAGAGCGCGATATCACCCGCAAAATTAAAGCCACTGATCTGGCTGCTTCAGAAGAAAATAAAGAGTTAGCCAATCTGATCTTTAAAGATTTACTGCGCGATCAGAACAAATACCGCCATCAAGCCAACAAGATGGACTATCAGATTGGTCGTTTCCTAGATAGCCATAGCCTGGATGGGAAGTATGAGAGCGATTTGAAAGTTGAAATTATTTCTCCGCTTGATACGGAATACAACCTCTACACTGAAGCTTACTGTATTGGTAAAAGTACTCAGGACGAAGGACAAGTGCTGTTTAAACTGGCAGACGATAAACAGTTCTTTAATGAACTGCGCACCTGGCTGAAAACCAATAAATTCATCCGCTTAAATGATGATGGCACCCAATCGGATATCAGCCGTATCCTGGCAGACCGTGGCCGTGAGAATCAGGAGCGTAAAAAACGCCTGCGTGCCCGGGTTGAAGAAATGCTGCTAGATGCGGAAAGTTATGCCTTGGGTCAACATCTACAACTTTCATCTTCTAGCCCTTCCACCAAGCTGGATGAGGCGTGTCGTTATCTGCTTGAAAATACCTATACCAAACTGAGCTATTTGCAAGTCTATCAGCAGGATGCCTGGCGTGAACTGAACGCCGTCTTGACTGTCGATGATATGGCGCAGCTCGGATTGTCTCTGGATGGTGGTCAAACGAATCCGAAAGCCCTACAAGAAGTGGAACAGTACATCTCGCTGCGGGCAACAGGTACAGAACGTATTCTGGTATCGGATGTGGTGGATCGTTTTGCTAAACGCCCTTATGGCTGGCCAGATGCCGAGATTTTATTGCTGGTAGGTCAGCTGGCGGCAATGGGGCGGATTTCACTGCAGTTAAATGGTGGCAGCTTGCAGTTAAAAGATGCCTTTGAGCCTTTACAAAACAGCCGCCGTCGACGCGATGTGTCGATCATTAAAAAGCGCCAGACTGATGATCAGGTGTTGAAACAGGCACGCCAACTGACCCAAGATCTATTCTCGGCTATGGGACCAGCGACAGAGAAAGAGCTATTTGAATTCTATACCCAACATTTTAAAAACTGGTTAGCCAACTTTAAGTCGTACAAAAGCAAAACAGATGTCGGACAGTTCCCAGGCAAGAAAGTGATTGAAAAGTTGATTCTGACTTTGGAACGTCTGCTGGCGAATAGCGACAGCTTCGATTTCTTTAAGGCCGTGGTTGATCACAAGGACGACTATTTGGATCTGGAAGAAGATTATCGTGACATTCATGAATTCTTTAGTAATCAGATGCCAAGCTGGCAACAACTGCAACAGGCCTTACGTCATTTTGAGAAAAACAAACAGGCGCTGGGCAGTGATGAGCTCGCTAAAAAAGCCCTCTCCGAATTACATCATATTTCAACCCTTGAATCGCCCTACGGCCTGTTAAATAAAATCGCTGATTTAGTTCGCACAGTTGAAAGCGTCAATGAGCGACTGTTGAGTGAGAAGCGTAGCCATGCGGTAGAGCAAATTGATGACAAGATCAAACAGTTAGAAGCCGAGATTAAAAACAGTGGCATCGCTACCGCTGAGCTGAGTAACAAGCTATTACGCCCACTACAACTGCTGAAAACGGATATTGAAGTGGAAACTAGCCTGTCCACCATCTATATGCTGCAAACCCAAACCGCCGTGGAGCGTTTTGATGAAGCCTTATATGAGCTGGAGAGCGAAGTTCAGGCGGAAATCCAGCGTCAGGCCAAAGCGGCACAACTGGCTCAGAGCAAAGCCGAGAGTGTAACCAACACTGCAACCACCTCCAGCCCAGTTACATCAACACCTGCTGCGAGTCCGGTACAGCCTGTGACAGCCGTAGTGCCACCGAAACCGGTAGTCGAAGTTGATGTTGCTAGCATTTACAGCAAAAGCTCCAGCAGTGTCTATCTGGAAACAGAAGAGTCAGTGGATCAGTTTGTAGACGCACTCAAAGCTGAACTGAAAAAAATCGTGAGTGATAAAAAGCGTGTGCGTATCCGCTAACTCGGGTTAGGGATATTGGCATCAGTCATTAATTAAAGGTTTAAAGATGAATACCAGTAATATTAAAAAATACGCACCGCAAGCACGCAATGATTTTATCGCAGCCATGCGCAAGCAGTCGGCCAAATACGGCATCACCGCAGACCGCACTTTACCAACAGAGCAGAAAGGCGACTTGTTGCTGATTGGCGATCAGGTTTTTCCCCTGTCAGTAATGAAACCGCGTGAAAAGCTGATCAAGCGCATTCAAACCAGCAGTTTTGAGCAGACCATCGATTATATCGCTTATAGCTGGTTTAACCGTCTTTGTGCGATTCGCTACATGGAATGCAAAGGCTTGCTGGATCATGGTCGTCGTGTACTGAGCAGTGCCGATGGCAGTGCAGGCTTGCCGCAGATTCTGGAAGAGTGTCTGGATATTGACTTACCGGGTTTAGATGCTAGCCGTGTGGCTGAACTCAAGCTGGATGGCAATAAAGACGAAGAGCTGTACCGAGAGCTGTTACTGGCTCAGTGTCATGCATTGAATCAGGTCATGCCATTATTGTTTGAACAGGTTTCTGATGAATCTGAGTTGCTGTTACCGGATAACCTCACCAAAACCGATTCCTTGATCCGTGATCTGGTCAGCAGCATTCCAGAAGAAGACTGGTCGGATGTACAGATTATTGGCTGGCTGTATCAGTTCTATATTTCTGAAAAGAAAGACCAGGTGATTGGTAAAGTCGTCAAGAGTGAGGACATTCCTGCCGCGACACAGTTATTCACCCCGAACTGGATTGTAAAATATCTGGTACAGAACAGTGTTGGCCGTTTATGGATGATGGCACAGCCTGACAGTACGCTGGCCAATAATTGGGAATATTATATTCAACCCGCTGAACAAACGGATGAGGTCAATGCACAGCTGAAACAGCTGATTGATGTTCGTATTAGTGAAGATGGCGATACTTTAAACCCTGAAAGCATTACGGTGCTAGATCCGGCCTGTGGTTCGGGGCATATTCTGGTGGAAGCCTATGATTGCCTGAAAGCCATTTATTTAGAACGTGGTTACCGCAGCCGTGATATTCCACGTTTGATTCTGGAAAACAACCTGTACGGCATTGATATTGATACCCGTGCGGCACAGTTGGCCAGTTTTGCACTGCTGATGAAAGCGCGTGAGGATGACCGCCGTTTATTTAGCAATCCACCGAAGCTGAATATTATTGCGTTGCAAGACAGCCAACCTGAACGTTTAGACGCATTGAGTCAGGATTTGGCAAACACTGGTATTGCGCAGGCGGATTTAAAAGAATTGCTAGAATTATTTGAACATGCTTCAACTTTTGGGTCTTTGATTCAGGTGCCTGAAGTATTCGCTAAAAAGCTGCCTGATTTAGAAACAAAGCTCAATATAGCATTAGCGTCAGGGGATATTTTTGCACAGCAGTCAGCACAGGAGTTATTACCTTTAGTGCAGCAAGCGAATTTATTAGCAAAGCAATATGATGCTGTGATTGCGAATCCGCCGTATATGGGTGGCAAAGGCATGAATACAGCCTTAAAAGATTTTGCCAAGAAGAAATTCCCTGACAGCAAGTCAGATCTATTTGCCATGTTTATTGAACGTGGTTTTGGATGGTGTAAAGAAAGTGGTTTTAACAGTATGGTAACCATGCAAAGCTGGATGTTCTTGTCATCTTATGAAGCGATGCGTGAAAAGTTATTACAAGATCGTACAATTCAAACCATGGCACATTTAGGTGCTCGAGCATTTCCTGAAATATCAGGGGAAGTCGTACAAACAACAGCTTTTGTGATGCAAGGGCAACATATAAATGGATTTAAGCCAGTATTTTTTAGACTTGTAGATACAGGGCAGGATCAAAAAGAATCAGAACTAAGATCAGGACTTAATCGTTTTGACTCTACGATTCAAGATGATTTTAAGAAAATTCCTGGTAGTCCTATTGCTTATTGGGTAAATATACAGACTCGAAATTTATTTTCTGGAAATAAGCTTTTAGGAGAGATTTCAGAACCACGTCGTGGGTTGGCAACAAATGATAATAATAAGTTCATTAGAAGATGGGCAGAAGTTAGCAATCAAAAAATGGCATTTGGTTCTATAAATAGGGAAGATGCGAAAAATTCTAATAAAAAGTGGTTCCCGTATAATAAAGGTGGAGAATTTAGAAAATGGTATGGAAATAATGAGTATTTAGTTAACTGGGAAAATGATGGTGAAGAAATGTTTGCGCTTGCAAAAAAATTATATGGTAGCCCAACACGAACAATAAAAAATCTTCAATATTATTTTAGAAATGGCATATCTTGGTCAATGATTGGCTCTGGGACATTTAGTGTACGTTATATGGATAATGGTTATATTTTTGATCAGGCAGCTGATAGTTTATTTGCTAGAAATAATGAACTCCTTGAAATTATAGGACTTATGAATTCACCTGTACTAGAATTTTTGAAAATAATAATAAATCCTACTATGAATACAACAGCAGGTGTAATCTCTCAATTGCCTTATGTTCCTTTCTCAGCCTCAAATCAGGCAAGAGAAAATGTAGAGGAGATGATTAAATTTGCAAGAGATGACTGGAATGTATACGAAACCTCATGGGACTTTACTCAAAACCCAATCATTCGTACGCAGCAGTCAAACCTAGAACAAGCGTTTAACACATGGCAACAGCAAAATGCTGACGCTGTGGCAGAAATGAAACGTCTAGAAGAAGAAAACAATAAGCTGTTTATTGATGCTTATGGTTTACAGGATGAATTAACGCCAGATGTTCCTGATGAGCAAATCACTTTAACCCGTGCCGACCGTGAAAAAGACAGCCAACGTTTAGTGTCTTATGTACTTGGCTGCATGATGGGACGTTATAGCTTAGATGAACCAGGTTTGATCTATGCCCATGCAGGCAATCAAGACTTCGATGCCAACCGTTATCTGAAATTCCCAGCCGATGCTGACGGCATTATTCCATTGACTGAAATGCACTGGTTTGAAGACGATGCAACGCACCGTATTCGAGAGTTCTTAACTGCAGTGTGGGGTAAAGATACACTGGATGCCAATATGCAGTGGTTGGCAGAAAGCTTGGACAAAAAAGCCAACGAAACAGCGGAAGACACGATCCGCCGTTATCTTGCTAGTAAGTTTTATAAAGACCACATGCAGACCTATAAAAAGCGCCCGATCTACTGGTTATTCAGCAGTGGTAAACAAGGCGCTTTCCAGGCATTGGTGTACTTGCACCGCTATAACGAAAGCACTTTGGCGCGTATGCGTACCGAATACGTCATGCCGCTGATTTCCAAAATGGCTGCTTATGCTAATTCTCTGGAAACAACAAAAGAAAGCAGTGACTCTGCGGCTGAAATCAAACGTATCGAGAAAAAACTGCAAGACTTGCATAAGCAACAGGCTGAACTGAGTACTTTTGAAGAAAAATTACGTCACTATGCCGATCAGCGTATTACGTTAGATCTCGATGATGGGGTGAAAGTAAACTACGGCAAGTTTGGGGACTTGTTAGCTGAAGTTAAAGCGATTACGGGTGATAAAACAGAATGAATAAAGCTCAAATTGATCAGGTAAAGATACATATTGAAGCTTATTATGCGCTCGGGCTTTCAAATATTCTTGCTCAACAGCATTCTCATATATCAGACCTAAGCAATGTTCAGATTGGTGAATATACAGCACAAGAATTTCTCAGTGCATCTAATAAGGTTTTCAACCAATTTAAAGAAGAGATCGATACCGTATTTGCTAAAGCTTTACCATATAGTTATCAATTTCAAAATGAATATGGTGGTGCAGATTTAAATCAAGATCTAGCTGGTTATTTACAAAATATTAATAATCGAAATTTCCCTGCTGCGGTTTTACATCTTAATCGTTTAATTCATTACCAGGCAATAAATGGGTTTTGGGAGAAAAGTAAACGGAAATATTTTCGAAGTTCGGAACTCTCTGTTCAGCAAGATAAAGAACGTATCGAGTTAGTCTCTACTCATCTAGAAGCCACATCACAACGATTAGAGACTTTGTTGAAAGTACTAGAAACTAGCAAAGATGATTTGGATTCTTTTACTTCCGTAAAAAGAAGTGAATTAAGTGAAATAGAGGCGTTAGTAACTGCGAGTCGAAATCACTCATCAGAAATTACTAATCTGCAGAGTCAGGCTGCGGTCTTAATTGAAAAAATAAATTCTTTATTACAGGCATCTGAAGAGAAAAAAGCGGATTCAGATCAACTGT
The DNA here is from genome assembly GCF_000314615.1 of Acinetobacter sp. WC-323. NCBI lineage: Bacteria > Pseudomonadati > Pseudomonadota > Gammaproteobacteria > Moraxellales > Moraxellaceae > Acinetobacter > Acinetobacter sp. WC-323. The sequence goes on along the minus strand of NZ_AMZS01000064.1, from coordinate 12,595 downwards.
TGATCGAGACACGTGCACAATTACAAACGTTAAAAACGACTTTTGAGAACATAGAGCAAAATATTTTAGAACAAAAAAATGATTTTGAAACTCTTAAACAGGATTTCAAATCTAAGCTTACCTTTGTAGAGAGCAAACACGCATACTTTGAACAACGGAATCAATATCTAGATGATCTAATAGGTAGAGAAGTTGGTGCATCTCTGTTTGAAACGTTTAAGCAAAGGAAAACTGAATTAACAGATTCAATTAAATTTTGGAAATGGAGTATTCCTACTATAGCACTAGTATCCGCTTTTTGGATCGTCTATCTATTTTGGGGAGTTGATCCTGCATCGATTAGCTGGCAGTTGCTTTTAATAAATTCAATAAAAACCTTGCCTGTATTGGGATTGTTTTTCTTTACGACTTCTCAATACACCAAAGAGCGTAACTTTCAGGAAGAGTATGCATTTAAGTCCGCAGTTGCACTTACAGTTAATTCTTATGCAGAACAATTAAAAGAGACTGCTAATCAAGACAAGTTAATTATGGATTCTGTGCAAACCATATATATGCCACCCAGCAAACAAAAAGTAGAGCAGCAAAAAGAGGGGGTGTCTTCAATTCAAAACTTAAAAGAAATGATTGGCCAAGTTAAAGAAATTAAAGACATTGTGGGTGATAGTAAGCCATGAATTTAGATCAACTAAAACAAGGTCTGGAACAAGCCTTTTATACTGAACAGCATCGGATTGTCTTTTGGTACGATGCAGAACAGTCATTTACTGAAGAAATCAAAGCCCTAAAGCTGAATGATGTCCATATTCTAAATATGGCAGAAGAGTCGAGTTTGGCGATCAAGCTCAAACTGGAACTTGAGGATCAGCAGGGTAAATACTTGCTGTATTTCCCAAGTCCAGAGCCTGAAACCGAAAAAGACTGGCTACTGGACATTAAGCTATATTCTCGCAGTTTCTATGCCGATCGTTTCTCGATTATCTTTAATGAGCTTGGGCTACAGCAACAAAGTTTAAGAGAACATCTGGCTAAACGTGAAGAATTCCTCAAAGCCAAAGCCCGTCTGAGCACCTTAAAACGCTATATCCAGTCTGATGCAGATGCACAGGATCTGGACATGGCTATGATTGCAGCTGTGGTCAAGGCTGACAGTGTCGAACTCATGCATATCGTTCTGGCACTGGCAGATGAAGTGGTACAGCAGAACCTGGCTCTGGAAGTCAATCCGGAATCCTTTGCTGAACTGGAAAAATTCCAACTGGTGCCAGCTTTAATTACCGCATTACAGACGGAAATTGGTTATCCAGCATCGGTTGAAGAATTGAATGGGGAAGCACCATTCAAGCTCGGTACGTTCTTTATCCGGTTGATGAGCACAGGTTTCTGTGAAAGCCTGGGCGATATACCGCTATGGGCTCAAGAACTGGTGATGTCATCTGTCAGTTCACGTGCGACGGCTAGAGCCTTTTTGTCACGCTGGAGAGACAGCTCCAAATACTACCCAACCTTCGATACACTCTCCCAGACCGTGGCCAATGCACTGCGGATCCAGGAGAAGGTCGGGGCTTTTGATCTGGAACAGCTGCTCGATGTCATGACCTTTGAAGTGATTGAACAAAAGATTATTGTTGATTTGGCCAGTCATATCCCTGCAGCAACCCAAGCTGAACTGGAACATTTCAGAACGATTATTTCTACCCGTCTGGATGGCTATTGGGCTTCCAAACATAAGGATGATGCAACACGCCGTAAATATCGCACGGTCTATACAGCGTTGCAGGCAGCCATTGACCTGTTCAGCCTGCGACAGCAGTTTGATTCCGGGTTCTATTTCGACTCCAGTGAAGCCTTGTATAAAGCCTACGAGCAGGAGTTGTATCGCTTTGATATGACCTATCGCCACTACAGTACAGCCTCACAACGAGCTCATGTCGATATCCTGAAAAAACTCGATGAAGAAATCGAAAATTGCTATTCCTACTGGTTTATCGATTACCTGGCGTGCAACTGGGGAGAGCGGATTGAAGCTGAACAACGCTTGAATGTCTGGAAAATAGCAGATATCCCAAATCAGCAGAACTTCTATGATACCCATGTCAGACCCCTACTGGGTTCTGCAACGAAACGCCGTATTGTAGTGATCATCAGTGATGCTTTCCGCTATGAAGCTGCAGTAGAGGTGTGTGATCGTATCAATGAAAAGCGTTATTCAGAAGCGACTTTGTCTTCACAGCTGGGAGTTGTGCCAAGTTATACCACACTCGGCATGGCCTCATTACTGCCACACCAGACTTTGGAGTACAAAGAGAGTGCAGGGGATGATGTTTTAGTAGATGGACAGTCCAGCAAAGGAACTGCAGCACGATCCAAAATTCTGGCAGCCTATAATGGTCTAGCCGTGACCGCTGAAACGGTAAAAGGCTGGTCGCGTGATGAAGGCCGTGAAGCACTTAAAGACCATGATCTGATTTATGTTTATCATAACGTCATTGATGCACGCGGTGACAGCGTCTCGACAGAATCAGAAACTTTTATGGCCGTGGAACATGCCATTGAAGAGCTGACCGAGCTAAGCCGTAAAATCTTACTGCATTTCAATATTTCTACCCTGTTGATCACAGCTGACCATGGGTTCTTGTTCCAGCAAAGTAAACTGGAATCTGCGGATCGTTCTATCTTGACTGAAAAACCTGCCAATGTATTGAAGAGCAAGAAGCGTTATGTGATCGGACATGGTTTGCCAGTGAGCAAAGAAGCCTGGAAAGGTTCAACCCAAGCTACGGCAGGTACATTATCTGCGACTGATTTCTGGATTCCAAAAGGGGCAAACCGTTTCCATTTTGTAGGAGGTTCACGTTTCGTGCATGGCGGCATCATGCCTCAGGAAATTGTGGTGCCGGTACTGACAGTGAAACAGCTACGTGGTGAAAAGGCTGGACAGCGAACCAAGCGTAAAGTTGAGGTCATTTCTACCAAATCTACGCTGAAGATGGTCAATAACATCCAGAAGTTTGATTTGATGCAAACTGAAGCTGTCAGTGAACTGGTCATGCCAGTAACCCTGTCGATTGCCATTTATGATGGGGATGTCAAAGTTTCCAGTGAAGAAACTCTGACCTTTGATAGCAGTACCGACTCTATTGCGGAACGGGTAAAACAGGTCAGACTGTCTTTGTCTGGCACTGATTTTGACCGTAAGAAAGATTACTTCTTGGTGCTGAAGGACAAAGACCTGAATATCGAAATGCAGCGCTATAAGGTCAGCATTGATCTGGCATTTACCGATGACTTCTTCTGATAACGAATTAACGATAGAGCGTAGCCTACATGGAATCTGCTAACGATAAAGAACTGGATCAGCTGCTGAATGAACACTTTGCTGGGCGGGTGGTACGTAAGGATCTGACTAAACTGATCAAAGAAGGGGCCAATGTCCCTGTCTATGTGCTCGAGTACCTATTGGGGATTTACTGTGCCTCGGATGACCCTGAGATCATTGAACAGGGGCTGCGTAACGTAAAGACCGTTCTGGCAGAGAATTATGTCCGCCCGGATGAAGCGGAGAAAGTAAAATCCCTGGTTCGTGAACGTGGCAGTTATAAGGTCATTGACCGAGTTACCGTGAAGCTGAATGAGCGTAAGGACAAATACGAAGCCTCTTTCAGTAATCTAGGTATTAAAGATGCTGAGATTTCGGCAGGCATCGTCAAAGAGTATGAAAAATTACTCGTTGGTGGTATCTGGGTGATTGCAACACTCAGTTATTATTTTGATGAAGGACAGTCAAATTCTCCATTTGGTGTGAGCCTACTCAAGCCGATTCAAATGCCGAATATGAATATGGATGAACTCTTCAGTGGAAGAGCAGCATTAAGCACTGATCAGTGGCGCGAGAGTTTAATCCGTTCGATCGGCATGGAACCGGCTTCGCTAAAAGAGGACGTGCAATGGCAGCTATTAGCACGTATGGTTCCGTTCGTTGAAAATAACTATAACGTTTGTGAACTGGGACCACGCGGTACCGGGAAAAGCCATATTTACAAAGAATGTTCACCGAATAGTATTTTAGTCTCCGGTGGGCAAACGACTGTCGCCAACCTATTCTATAACATGAGTAGCCGCCGTATTGGTCTGGTTGGCTTATGGGATGTGGTAGCCTTTGATGAAGTCGCCGGTATTTCCTTTAAGGACAAAGATGGCGTACAGATCATGAAAGATTACATGGCCTCAGGGTCTTTTGCCCGTGGCCGCGAACAGATGGAAGCCTCTGCTTCAATGGTTTTTGTGGGTAATATCAACCAAAGCGTGGAATCCCTGGTCAAAACCAGCCATCTATTGGCACCTTTCCCTGAAGCCATGATCGATTCGGCATTCTTCGATCGTTTTCATGCTTATATCCCCGGCTGGGAAATTCCGAAGATGCGCCCGGAGTTCTTCACCAACCGTTATGGATTGATCGTTGATTATCTAGCTGAGTTCTTCCGGGAAATGCGTAAGCGTAGCTTTGCAGATGCCATTGAGAAGTACTTCAAACTCGGCAACAACCTGAATCAACGTGATGTGATCGCCGTTCGCAAGACGGTTTCCGGATTGATGAAGTTGCTCTACCCACACGGTCAGTTTAATAAAGAAGATGTACGCCAGTGTCTGGAATATGCCCTGCAGGTACGTCGTCGGGTCAAAGAACAGCTGAAAAAAATTGGTGGCATGGAATTCTATGATGTGCATTTCAGCTACATCGATAATGACACGCTTGAAGAGCACTTTGTTTCAGTCAAAGAGCAGGGTGGAGGTGGACTGATTCCCGAAGGTCCAGCCAAGCCAGGTTTCTTATATACCATCGGGCTCAGTAATAAAGGCATGCCAGGGTTATACCGCTTAGAACTTCAAGTCACCAAAGGTTCAGGAAAGCTGGCGACATCAGGCTTATGGAATTCAAGCAGTGCCAAGGAGCAGGTCAAGGTCGCATTTGACTACTTCAAGGCCAATGCATCTCGAATCTCGGGTGGCAGTAAGGTGATGGAACATGACTTCCACTTACATGTGGTTGAATTACAGAACACCGGACCACTCAGTCATCTTGCTCTGCCAAGTTTAGTAGCTTTCGCTTCTGGCCTGTTAGGACGATCGGTACAAAGTCAGATGGTGGTACTGGGTGATATAAGCTTGGGTGGTTCTGTGACACCGGTGGAAAGTATTGCCGAATGTCTGCAAGTTGCTTTTGATGCGGGTGCCAAGAAGGTTGCTTTGCCAATGAGTAGTGCGGCAGATATCCCAACGATTCCTGTAGAACTGTTTACCAAGTTCCAGACCAGCTTTTATGCAGATCCGGTGGATGCGGTATTTAAAGCTCTGGGTGTGGGTTGAGTTGATTCTGTATAAATCAGTTAAAGAGAAAAGCTTTTGAAATGATTAGGAAATATGAATCACATGAAGGATTTAATAACAGCTATTTTGGTTAAACAGCCCAAACTTACTGCTAGAGAAATTGCTAAAACTCTTGGTATTGAAAAGAAAGAAGTGAATGCTTTTTTATATCAAAATCAAGATATATTTTCACAAAATGAAGCCTTTTGCTGGTCTTTAGCTATAATCCCGTCAGTTAAAAATTTAGAAAGACCAATGATGAACTCTGAACTTGAATTAAATAATATTGTTAAAAATAAACTGATTCAATTGTTGGATTATGTATCTCATCAAGCTGAGGATACTCAAAAAATTCAATATGAAATGAGTGGTAATAGATTTTATTCTCATGATCTAGAAAAACTTCGTGGCTTAAAAATTCTGAATGATGACGATTGGTGGTTTCAAATTGAACGATTACAGCTTCAATCGATGCCGAAACCATCTCAAATACTCTCTTCCTATATTCATGTTGATGCCGAAAAAGAACCCACTGTTAATTTTTCTAGTTTAAATAAGATTGTATTTTTTAAAGGAGTTCATCAATTCCGTTTGCCCTACAGTAGCGTGGCATGTGATTTGATTACTAAAATTGACCTACTTCAGAAGCTATTCAAAGAATTCGAAAGTTATCAAAATATTTGGAAAGATTGGAAACAAAATAACGATGAGATTAAAAAATCTATTGTTGTTTACGATAAATTATTCTCATGGAATACCGCGATTAATTTAGGTGGAACAGGCGATGGTGAAGAAATTGTTGCAGGCTTTGGCTTAGTTGACTGGGTACTTCCAACGACTCAAAAATCTTACTCATATCCTCTTATTACTATCCCGTTAGAAATGGAGATAGAAAAAAATGGATTAATACGTGTAGGTGCCAAAGATACACGTGCCAATATAGAAATGGATGCCATCTTATTAGAGGATGATCTGCCTACTTCAGGACAAGTAAAAGTAACCTTAAAAGAAAACTTAAATAATGGTCGCTCATTACGCCTATTTGAAGGGGAAACTTACTCTGATATAGTTAATGCCTTCGTCGCGAATATTTTTTCAAAAGGAGCAATTGTTGAGGCAGAAAATAGGGCTATACCATCCAAAAATCTAACGGTGACATTAACATCAGTACTGTTTAGTCGTCCTAAAAGAAATTCTATTTTAAGCGATGACATTGAGTTATTAAAAACTAAACTTAATGACCCTTCAGTGGCTATACCTGAACAACCTTTATCGTTAGTGACAGAATTAAAAAGCGATATTAATCAAAAAGAGACTTATAGTTTTAGAGGGCGTTCTGGTACTGAGGGATTCGGATCAAAAGTTGAAGAGCTTTATTTCCCGCTGCCTTATAACAAAGAACAAATTACTATTGTCCAGAATCTGCTAATCAGCAGTGGTGTAGTGGTGCAAGGTCCACCAGGTACAGGTAAAACACATAGTATTGCCAATATTATCTGTCACTATTTGGCGAATGGTAAAAAAGTACTGGTAACTGCACAGCAGTCACATGTCCTTAAAACAGTACATGAAAAGATTCCTGATGAATTAAAGCCTTTGGTAGTCAGTCGCATTGGTTCAAGCAAAGAAAGTAAAAATCAGCTTGAATCTTCAATCGATTTGATTGTGCAAAAAATTACCCAAATGAATGTTGCAGAAGTTCGAAAAACGATCGAAGTTCTAAAACATCAAATAGATCATAACCATCATGAAATGGCTTTGATTGATCGAGAAATATATAACTTTGCAGAAAAGCATTATCAGAATATTGAAGTAGATGGTAATAAAAAATTACCTATGGATATCGTGAAAACGGTATTAGAAAGTAGAGTATCCTGCGAATGGTTTACCGACCAATTAACTTTGGAGGAAAAAGACCAGTTTCCTTTTTCCCAGATTGAGTTGATTCAATTGAGAGACTCAAGGAAGAAAATAGGTACAAACTTACCATACATAAATTATGGACCTCTACCAGCTCCTGAAAAGCTGTTAGATTCGGCGAGCCTGAAGAAATTAAGTGAGTTCTTAAAAGAAAAAGATGAGATTGAGGAATTCTTAAAGCAAAATGACCTACATAATTTCAAGGAAACTATTTCTGAATCAGAAATTAATGAGCTAAGAGATTGGTTGAAGATTTATCTAGAAGATCTAAACTTTGTTCTTGATCAAGCAGAACCATGGTTATTGAGCTATTTCAAGAAGATAAATGCAGAAGATAAGGCTATGGAACTTGATATCTATAGTAACCTTATTCAAGAAGTTCAGCCTTTATTGGAATACAGGAAAACGCTACTAATTGATCCCATAGAGCTGAATTTTGAGATACAACCAAACTCAAAAGAATATCAAGCTGTTCAACGTGCTGTTGATACAGGTAAGCCATTTAATTGGTATCATTTTGGTACTGCTGAATTACAAGACCTTTTTAAGTCAATTAAAGTTTCTGGAAAATATCCTGATACATCAGATGAATGGAAAAGACTTAAAGAATATCTTGATAGAAAGCAGACTCTTAACATCTTTATGAGCAAATGGAATAGTATTGCAGCACAATTAGACATTCCTTTAATTGAGTTAAATAATCGTAATATCGATGAAATATTAAAAGAGTTCACGCAGCTCATCAGTAGAACCCAAAAATGCCTAGATTTGAAAAATAAATATTTGGATCTATTTAATACGAATTATTTAAAAGCTTTTAAGAGAGCTAAATCTTTTGATTTCTACGGATTACCTAAAAATATTGATGACTTGATTCAATTGTTAGGGCAGAAGTTAAAAATATTTAATTTAGAAGTCTATCAACAACAACTGGCTGATCAAATCCTTTATTTATCAGAGTTTGGTAATAAAATATCAAATCAGTTAAAAAAAATTGTATCTCAGATTGATTCCGATTCATTACATGAAAGTGAACTTGGAGATTATGCTGATCTATTAAAAAAATTATCACATTTAAAAGATCTAACAGAAGATTTTGAAAGAGTTAAATCCGCCAGTATTAGATTGAGTAAAACAAATGCTTTGATTCTTAGTAAACATATTCTGGAAGTTCCGTACGCTGAAGAAATTGAAGATCCTGTATTACGTAATACATTGCTAGAGGCTTGGGAATGGAAACGTCTTGAGATTTTTGTAATAGCCATCAGTAATACAAGTCAAATTGAAAATTTGTATGAGCACCGTCGTATTCACGAGAAGAATCTATCTCAAAATTACGCTCAATTGGCAGCAAACAAGACATGGCTGGCATTAAAGGAAAATGCCTCAGACAAAATTTTAGTTGCATTACAGCGTTATAAAATTGCTGTACAACACTATGGAAAAGGGACAGGTAAGAATGCTCCACGTTATAGAAAAGATGCTCAAGTAGCCCTTAAAGAGGCAACAGCAGCTATTCCTTGCTGGGTCATGTCACATCTTCAGGTATCTGAATCTATGCCTGCTGAATTAGGCCTCTTTGACTTAGTGATTGTGGATGAGGCATCACAATCATCAATTGACGTATTACCTGTTTTAATGCGTGCTAAAAAATTATTAGTAGTGGGGGATAATAAACAAGTTTCTCCGAGTAATGTCGGTCTAGCAAGTGCTCAAATTGATGTATTAAGAAATCGTTATCTACATGGTCAGCCACATGCTGCATATTTAACACCAGATATGTCTTTATACGACATGGCTTCTTCTATCTATGAGTCAAGTGTGATGCTTCTAGAGCATTTCCGCTGTCATCCTGCGATCATTAGTTACAGCAATAAAAACTTTTATGGTAACCGTATTAAGCCAATGCGATTATCGAAGAAATCTGAGCAGTTAAGTCCAGCTTTAGTCGCAATTTATACACCGCAGGGGTATAGAGAATCTAAAAATAGCAAACATATTAATCGAATAGAAGCGAAAGCAATTATTGAGGAAATGAAACTTCTTCTTAAAGATGAACGATACGCAAATAGATCAATCGGTGTGATCTCATTGTTGGGACCGGCGCAGGCTGAGTTCATTCAATCAGAAGCTTTGAATGAATTTGGTGCAGGGACTCTTACCCAAGTTCAATTTGCTTGTGGGGATGCTTCAGCATTTCAGGGTGCAGAAAGAGATATTATTTTCTTATCTATGGTAGCAGATCCTCAGAATTGTCATGCTTTGAGTCGATCCGATCATGAACAGAGATTTAACGTGGCTGCAAGCCGTGCTCGTGAACGGATGTATCTCGTCCATTCCGTGAGTCGTGATCATATATCTCCAAAAGATCTAAGGCTGAATTTACTCAATCATTTTTATGATTTGCAAGAAGATCAAAAAGCATCATTTGAAGCAAAATTAGATTTGTGTGAATCGGAGTTTGAAAAATCTGTATTTACGACACTCCATGAAATGGGTTACACAGTTACTCCACAGGTTAAGGTTGGAAGCTATCGAATCGATTTAGTCGTTGAGTCAGATGGTGATCAGCGTTTGGCTGTTGAATGTGATGGTGATAGCTATCATGGGCCAGAACAATGGCATGATGACATGACTCGTCAACGTGCTTTAGAACGCGCAGGATGGACATTCTGGAGATGCTTTGCATCGAGTTGGTTCATTGAACGTGAAAATATGATTATGTCATTAAAGGAAAAACTTGATGCAATGGGCATAAAACCTACACATGGAATGAGTAGCTTAATTCAAGATGTAGAACACAAAGTGTGGGTAGATGACGAATCTGAAATGAGTGCGGAAAATGACATCGAGAAAGATTTGTTAATTGTTTAATTGTACTAGCTTGTATTTAAATGGATTCGCTAGCGGACACTTACGTAACTAAAGATTACAGTAGTAATCTTTAGTTGTTGAAATTTACTTGGGTAAAAAAGGGTGAATAGCCACCGATTTTGTAGACACCTTTTAGTTAGATAAAATGGCTAATTAACGAGGTGCTTATGAGCAGTAAACGATACCCTGAAGAATTCAAAATTGAAGCAGTAAAGCAAGTTACTGAGAAAGGCCATAGTGTGGCCGAAGTTGCTGCACGTTTGGGAACCACCACCCATAGTATGTATGCCTGGATTAAACGTTATGATCCACAGCAGCCCAAGATCACAGAATCTAATGATCCAAGGGCAGAATTAGCAAAGTTAAAAAAAGAGCTGCAACGGGTTACTGAAGAAAGGGACATATTAAAAAAGGCCGTGGTGTACTTCGCAAGCCAGTCCAAATGAGGTACGCCTTTATTCGGGACAATCAGCATATATGGCCTGTTCGTCGTTTATGTTCAACTTTAGATGTTCATCACAGTGGTTATTACGCATGGTTAAAGCAACCCACCAGTAAAACTGCGCGGAAACGGCAACAGCTTTCAGGATTGATTAAACAGATTCTGGCTGGAATCTGTTGGTATCTACGGCTATCGCAAGATTCACTGTGATTTGAAAGATGTTGGTGAAAGTTGTGGGATTAATCGAGTACATCGGCTGATGAAAGCAGATGGTCTTAAATCTCAGCGCGGTTATCGTAAACCTAGAGCTCACGCTGGTGCTCCGGCTGTCGTTGCCGCAAACACTTTAGATCGACAATTTAATCCAACTCAGCTCAACCAGCTGTGGGTGACTGACATGAGAAGCACTGCTTCGCAAGATATCCGTACTCATGAAGGGTGGCTATATATCGCAGTTGTGATTGACCTGTTTTCACGTCTTGTTGTTGGCTGGTCTATGAAATCCAGAATCACGACAGATCTGGTTTTAGATGCGTTATTGATGGCTTTGTGGCGAAGAAACCCAAAGAACAAAGTCCTGATTCATTCTGACCAAGGCAGCCAATACACCAGTCATGAATGGCAAACATTTCTCAAACATCATAATCTTGAAAGCAGTATGAGTAGACGAGGAAACTGTCATGGTAATGCTGTTGCTGAGAGCTTTTTTCAGCTGTTAAAGCGAGAGAGGATCAAGAAGAAAATATATTCATTGATATGTGCTGAATTAGCAGGAGACTTTCACTTGGGATATGCTAGGCAGCTAACGGGACTGTTCTAAATTTTGTGTAAGTACTTAATTTTCATTTATCCTTCAGAGGATAATTACAAAAGGTACTTCACATGGATGAAGCAACAATCAAAAGTATGGCTGCCGAATTGGCTAAAGGTCTAAAAACACCAGAAGACTTAAACCAAATGACAGCAGTCTTTAAAAAATTCATGATTGAAACTGCACTCAATACTGAACTTTCAGACCATCTCGGTTATGAAAAGCATCAGCCCAAGAAAGGCTCAAATAGCCGTAATGGGTTTAGTTCTAAAACCATTACAACTCAAGATGGACAACTGGCTTTAGATATTCCCCGTGATCGAGAAGGTTCATTTGAGCCACAAATTATCAAAAAGCACCAAACACGCATCACCAGTATGGATGACCAAATCCTCTCACTGTATGCAAAAGGAATGACTAATAGGGAAATTGTAGCCTTCTTCAAAGAAATGTACGATGCCGATGTGTCAGCATCTCTCATCAGCAAAGTTACCGATGCTGTGATTGAGCAAGTGACTGAGTGGCAAAATAGAGCCTTAGATAGCCTTTATCCTGTTGTCTATCTTGACTGTATTGTTGTCAAAGTCCGTCAGCACTCCAATGTGATTAACAAGTCCGTATACCTTGCTTTAGGCATCAATATGGATGGGCAAAAAGAATTACTGGGTATGTGGATTGCTCAGACAGAAGGTGCCAAATTCTGGCTGTCAGTCATGACAGAGCTAAAAAATCGAGGAGTACAGGACATTCTTGTTGCCTGTGTAGATGGATTAAAAGGCTTTCCTGACGCGATAGCCTCTGTTTACCCTCATACTGATATTCAACTGTGTATTGTGCATGTTGTACGCAATAGCCTGAGATTTGTAAGCTGGAAAGACTACAAGGCTGTTACGTCGGGTCTGAAAGCGATTTATCAGGCAAGTACAGAGGAAAATGCTTTAAAGTCCCTAGACATCTTCTGTGATCAATGGAATCACCAGTATCCCAAAATTGGAGAATCCTGGCGGGCCAATTGGGAAAATATCCGAACGATCTTTAGCTATCCAGCCGAAATACGTCATGCTATTTATACAACAAATGCGATTGAGTCGTTGAATAGCGTAATACGCCATTCAACGAAGAAAAGGAAAATCTTTTCATCTGATGACTCAGTAAAGAAGGTCATTTACTTAGCAACATCA
>NZ_AMZS01000063.1:0-536 GCF_000314615.1 Acinetobacter sp. WC-323 | reverse complement strand
TGATAAATTGCCCCATAAATATCTCTATATTTTTTACTAAATAGTCAAATTTTAACATTTTTATCGATATAAAAAATGAGCATATCTTTGTATATTAAAATTCATTTAATTTATCAACTAAATTTTCTCAAAATTACAATTATCAACAAATACATATGGTTTACTTATCATGGGTGGTCTAAATTTTAAAAATTCTTCCACTTTTTTTTAGTTTTCTGTTATTACATGAAACAATACCGTTGTATTACATTTTGAAATGCTTGTATGCAGCATTGATCAAAAAGATTCTCTGCTATACTTACTTCACGTGTAGCATCAATGGAGTTTCGAAATGCTCAGAACCACTGAACAGAAAAAAAAATATATTCAAGCGACACGTGCGCAAAACTATCAAGCCAGCCTAAAGCTTGAAGGCATTACAACGACAGCTCAAACAACTCAACAAAGTAAAGCTGAAATCTTGCAAAAATATAAGAAGTATTCGCAACCCGAAACGTTAGTCAGGTACATGTATGGGGAAATGGGTGACAGCCTGT
>NZ_AMZS01000062.1:0-82589 GCF_000314615.1 Acinetobacter sp. WC-323 | reverse complement strand
TAGGTGCAGAAGTTGAATATAGCCAAATTAAAGGCGACACCAGCACCAATAACGATTATAAAGGTCGTAACATTGCAGGTAATGCTTATGTGACTTCTGATCTGATCACTAAAAACTATGACAGCAAAATCAAGCCATACGTATTAGCGGGTGCTGGTCACTACAAATACGAAGGTGATGACATCTATGGTGGCAAGCAAGAAGGAACATTGGCAAATGCGGGTGGTGGTGTGTTCTGGCGCTTGAACGATGCTTTGTCTCTTCGTACAGAAGCGCGTGGTACTTACCATTTTGATGAAAAATTCTGGAACTACACCGCGCTTGCTGGTTTGAATGTCGTTCTTGGTGGTCACTTGAAACCTGCTGCGCCAGTGGTAGAAGTTGCTCCGGTTGAGCCAACTCCAGTTGCTCCACCACCGCAAGAGTTGACTGAAGATCTGAACATGGAACTTCGTGTATTCTTCGATACCAACAAGTCAACCATTAAGCCGCAATACAAAACTGAGATTGCTCAGGTTGCTGCAAAAATGGCTGAGTATCCAAATGCAACAGCGCGTATTGAAGGTCACACTGATAACACTGGTCCACGTAAGTTAAACGAACGTTTATCTTTGGCACGTGCTAACTCGGTGAAAGCTTCACTGGTAAATGAATACAATGTTGATGCATCTCGTTTGTCAACTCAAGGTTTCGCTTGGGATCAACCGATTGCGGATAACAAAACTAAAGAAGGCCGTGCGATGAACCGTCGTGTATTTGCGACTATTTCTGGCAGCCGTACTGTTCAAGTACAACCAGGTCAGCAAGCTCAATAATTTGAGTGTGTTTACTGAATAAAAAAAGCGACTCGTCAGAGTCGCTTTTTTGTTGGGTTGTGGGTAGATAATGATAAAAATTAAACATGTTGAATGCTCCTGTGTTGCTATTGAAAATACTGAGTTTATTTAATGGGGCGTTACCAGATTTGCTTTTTGAGTTGCTGTTTGGTCTCTTGTCTATCACGACGATGCTGTGCTCGTGGTTTTTCAGTTTCATGCACACCACCTTTATGCAATAAAGGTGAGAGTGCGACAGGATTACGTGCTTTAATTTTCGGCATGGTTTTCAGTTTCATAGTATTAACCTTTAATACATAAAATTTGCTTGAGTGTGTGCACGACCTCGATCAAATCTGACTGGTTTGCCATCACCTGATCAATGTCTTTATATGCACTGGGTATTTCATCAATAACGCCACTATCTTTTCGGCATTCGATGCCTTGTGTTTGCTGAATCAGGTCATCCTGGCTGAATAGAAGTTTGGCTTTATTACGACTCATTTTTCGTCCTGCGCCATGTGAACATGAGCAGAAAGATTCGGGATTGGCCTTGCCTTTAACAATGTAAGAGCGAGCCCCCATCGAGCCTGGAATAATACCTAACTCATCTAGTTCAGCTCGAATGGCGCCTTTACGGGTAATCAGCAAATCTTCGCCATAATGGTTTTCTCGACTGACATAGTTATGATGACAGTTAATTGCCTCTTTGGTCATTTGAAATGGAGGTAGCAGGGGGCGGATTGCTTCTAAAATCAGACGCATCATTTCACGTCTATTCTAAAAAGCATATTCCTGCGCCCATTCAACTGCCTCAACATAATCATTAAAGCTATTTGAACCTTCCGCAAAATAGCTCAAATCTTTATCGGGTACATGCCCAAAACGATGTTGCGCTTCTTTCTTTGCCAGTTCAATGAAGTAGGTGCCAATCACATTGCCTAAGCCACGGCTACCGGAATGTAGCATTACCCAGACTTCCTGATTTTCATCCAGACAGAGTTCAATAAAGTGATTGCCTCCACCTAAAGTACCAAGCTGTTTTTGCCAGGTGGCATCAAACTTCCTGAGCATGCGCACTAGGCCTGGATGCTTTTTAATGATGGGTTGTAAGCGTTTTTCAAGCGGGATGATGCTTGATGCTTTCGCTTTGACCTGTTTATGCAACTCAAAACCAACAGGAACTTTACGTTCAATGGCATGGCGTAATGGTGCAAGATTGTCCGGAAGCTGTGAAGCTTTCAGATTGAGTTTGATGGCATTCATGCCACAACCAATATCTACGCCGACAGCAGCAGGGATGATGGCATTTTTCGTGGGAATCACGCTACCAACTGTTGCACCTTTACCGACATGTACGTCAGGCATCACTGCAATATGTGAATAAACAAATTGTAGTTGTGCCATTTTTTTCAATTGTTCAATACTTTCGCTATCAATATCGTTGGTGAAGATTTTCACTGGAACGCCATATGCAGCATCAGCATTAAGTATTTTTTGTATGCCCATTTTCTTGTCTCAGGATATTTTAGTTTTTCGTCCGAATAGGCATAAAAAAACCCAGCGAATGCCAGGTTAAATAGAGCATTCGGACAAGTGATCAATCGATTTGTACACTTGTCCGTGAGTCGACAGTGCCAAATCTTATCGTGTCGTTCCTGATTGTAATGGCATGCTGTCGTCCTCCTATGGTGTGGTGCCGTTGAAAATATGAGCGGAATTTTACTCATATTTTCATTCGGGTCAAGTGAAAATTGTTTTTTTATTCGCCTTCTTTCACATTCATGTCTTTATAGGCAATCAGTTTGGTCTTGTGTTTCCACTTATACCCTAGCCAAATCACCAAGAATAATGGAATACTGATATAGGTTGAAACTAGGCCTAACCAGTCAATTTTACCACCCAGCAGCGCTTGATAGTTTTGACCCAAGATAATGATTGAACAAAGAATAAATGCAAACCAGGGTGCGAATGGGAAGAATTTGGCACGATAAGCCAGATCTTCAACCTTATACCCCTGAGCAATATAACCTTTACGGAAACGGTAGTGTGAAATTGCAATCCCTAACCAGACAATGAAACCACACATTCCGGACATGTTGAGTAGCCAGTTAAAGACCTGTTTCTCGCCGATAAAGGTAGTCAGGAAGCACAACGCTGCAACCGCAGTCGTCGCATAGAGTGCATTCATAGGTACGCCACGACCATCCAGTCTGGAGAACCACTTCGGTGCACGACCTTCTTTGGCCATATCAAATAACATGCGGGTAGAAGAGTACATGCCTGAGTTACCCGCAGACAGGATTGCACTGAGAATCACTGCATTCATCAAGCTGGCTGCAAAGGCAAAACCTGCTTTTTCATACAATAACGTGAATGGTGAAAGGGCAATATCTTCGCTTTGAGCTGCTTTTAACAACAGTGGATCATCATAGCTGACTAATGTGCCGATGATGAAAATACACAGGATATAGAACAGTAGGATACGCCAGAAAATTTGTTTGATTGCCAATGGAATGGTTTTTTTCGGATCTTTGGATTCACCTGCGGCAACCCCAACCATTTCAGTACCCTGAAAAGAGAATCCGGCGATCATGGCGACACCAATCAGAGCCTGGAATCCACCCACAAAAGGAGCTTCCTTATATGTCCAGTGTTGAAATACCGATACATTGGGTGTCATCATGATTTTGGCAATCATCCAGATCCCGATGACAATAAACACGATAATGGCAACCACCTTGATCAAAGAGAATAAAAACTCACTTTCACCAAAGCCTTTGACCGTTAGGGCGTTAATTCCAAAAATAATCGCAAGGAAGATCGCACTCCAGTAAAACCCGGGAATATCGGGAAACCAGAACTTCATAATGAACTGCACTGCAACCAGCTCGAAAGCGACGGTAATCGCCCAGTTGTACCAATAGTTCCAACCCAAGGCAAAACCAAAGCCATCTTCGACATAACGGCTGCCATAGGTAAAGAAGGCACCAGAGGTTGGATTATGTGTGGCTAATTCGCCTAAACTGGTCATCAAGAAGTAAATCATGATACCGATCAGGGCATAAGCCAATAACGCACCACCAGGACCTGCATTGGCAATGGTTGAACCTGAAGCGAGGAATAAGCCTGTGCCGATCGATCCACCAATGGCAATCATGTTCAGGTGACGTGCCCCGAGCTTACGCTGTAGGTGTTGAGGAGCAGATGTATCGCTCATAAAAATTCCTTAAAATGTTTATTTTGCACAGGCATATAACACCTTGAATCCTTGTTGATCAGCTTTCACCATACATTGACCAAAACTTTGTTCAATGAGAGGGGGATAGTTCAGAAAACGGTTTGCCACGATCCATAATTCACCTGAATTTTTCAGGTGTACGCTCGCAAGCTGGCAAAGTTCTTCACTTGCATCGTAATTGGTATGAATCCCCTGATGAAAAGGTGGATTGCTTACGATGGCGTCCAGATCTTTGGGCGCATCTCTAAACCCTGTTACTGGTTGTAGAGTTAACTGATTGAGATCCAGATTATTTTTCTGGAAAGTCAGCTCAGTTGAACGTAAAGCAAATGCATCAACATCAAGTGCAAAAATTTGCTGGTTCGGATTTAGCTTGGCTAAATAAGCGCTAATAATTCCAGCACCACAACCAAAGTCGGCAATCTTACCTGATTTTACTTGACTAAGGTAAGGGACTAACACGGCTGTTCCGACATCTAAATGATCCTGACTAAACACACCCGGTAGGGCACAGACCTGTAATTGATCCTGATCTATTTGAACTGTATAGCTTTTTAACCAATGTTCAAGTGGTTTCAACTGCTCAGTTTTTTCGATCTTCATTTGCCAAAACTGGCAATGACGTGCGCTATCCTGCTTCAGTGTTTTACCATAGGGCTGTAATTGTTTGGCTGCACGTTCTACGCCGCCTTTTTTTTCACCGACCATAAAGACATTCTGCTCAAGTTTTAGGTGGCTGACCACAACATGCAGAATATAATTCAGTAACTCTTTTGATTTAGGTACAAAAATAACCACCTGATCAAAGCTGGCTTGCGGAAACTCAACCGAAAAATGTGAGTGAATGCCGGCATTTTGAAAAGCCTGATGATCAGCATAATTCCAGCTCCAAACCGATGCCTGGACTTGCTCTGGTAAGTTTTTTGCGAGTTGATCATTGGGTGCATTAATCAGTAAGACTTGCCCCTTTAAATAATCTTGCTGTCTGATGACAACTTCACTACGTGGATCCATTTTGATCTCTCATCAAAAATAAAGCCCAGTCGTGAAACTGGGCACTTGACGTTATTTGTGGATTACTTATGTGTTTCGGGTAAAACAATATTTAAAATCAAGGCTGCGATACCGCCTGTTGCCACACCTGAACTAAAAATATTTTTAAATAGCTCGGGCAGGTGTTCAAGGATTTGAGGGACTTGAGCAACACCGAGGCCGAGCGCAAGTGAAATGGCAATAATCAGCAAGGCACGACGATCAAGGTGAATGCTTGAAAGAATGTTGATCCCGGAAGCGGCAACCGCGCCAAACATGACCATCACAGCGCCACCCAATACCGCTTGTGGTACCGCTTGAATCACGGCAGCAACAGCAGGGAACAGTCCCAAGATAATCAGTAATACTGCAATCCAGATCCCGACATAACGACTTGCCACACCTGTCAATTGAATCACACCATTGTTTTGTGCAAACACGGAACTTGGGAAGGTGTTGAAGATCCCCGCCAGAAAGGAGTTTGCGCCATTAACCAGTACGCCACCTTTAATGCGTTGCATCCAGACCGGACCATCAACAGGCTGATTAGAAATTTTACTGGTCGCCGTGACATCACCAATGGCTTCGAGTGAAGTGACAAGGTAAATGAAGGCCATTGGAATGAATAAGCTCCAGGAGAAGCTTAATCCAAAATGCATTGGTGTTGGAATCTGAACTAGAGGTGCATCTTGTAGCACAGCAAAGTTTAAATGCCCCATGAAGCCGGCAAGGATATAACCGATCACCAAAGCAATCAGAATGGCTGAACTTTTGACCCAGATAATCCGAATACGATTCAACAGAATGATAATGGCCAGCACGCTACATGACATGATCAGGTTATCGGCATTGGCAAAGGTATTGTCCTGCATGGCCGTATAACCACCACCCATGCTGATCAGTCCTTCTTTAATCAAGGTTAAACCAATCAGAAGCACGACAATGCCTGTCACCAGAGGGGTGATCAGCTTTTTCACCCACGGCAGAATTCGGGAGACGCCCATTTCAATAAACGAACCTGCAATCACCACACCAAAAATGGCAGCCATTACTTGTTCAACTGGGGTGCCTGCCGCAACCATTGCACTCCCAATACCGATGATCGGACCAATAAAGTTAAAACTGGTACCCTGAACAATCAAAAGTCCTGCACCAAATGGGCCAACTTTTTTGCATTGTAAAAAGGTTGCGATACCCGAGATGATTAAAGACATGGACAGGATCATGTTGGTGTCTTCGCGAGAGACGCCAAGTGCCAGACAAATCAGCAGTCCAGGGGTCACAATCGGGACTAAAATCGCCAAAAGATGCTGTAAAGCGGCTAAAAATGCAACAAAAGGTTTCGGTCGATCATTGAGTCCGTAGACCAGATCAAGCTGCTGCTGAGGTTGTGAATTCGACATGGGAGTATAAAAAGCGAGAGGCATTAACGCGATATTCTAATAGAGTTAGCTCGCTTTACCAACGATTCAATGTTACTTCGTCAGAAAAAAAGTGCACTGTCAATAAACTGTCACTACTAAACTGTAGTATTTTTCTGTATAATTTGCCCTCAAATTTAAAGCGTATCGAATTACATGTCAGATATTAAAACTCTCCGTAACATTGCCATTATTGCGCACGTCGATCATGGTAAGACGACTCTAGTCGACAAACTTTTACAACAATCAGGTGCTCTTGGTGATCGCGCAGGCGAGATTGAACGTGTTATGGATTCTAACGCGCTTGAGTCTGAACGTGGTATTACCATTCTTGCAAAAAACACTGCAATCAAATGGTTAGATGCACGTACAAACACCGAATACCGCATTAACATCGTCGACACCCCAGGACACGCCGACTTCGGTGGTGAAGTGGAACGTGTAATGTCGATGGTTGACTGTGTATTGCTTCTTGTTGACTCACAAGAAGGTCCAATGCCACAAACGCGTTTCGTAACGCAAAAAGCGTTCGCGCGTGGTTTGAAGCCAATCGTGATTATCAACAAAGTCGACAAGCCAAGCGCGCGTCCAGACTGGGTTATCGACCAAGTTTTTGACTTGTTTGATAATTTAGGCGGTACTGACGAGCAGTTAGACTTCCCTGTTGTGTATGCTTCTGGTCTTCGTGGTGTTGCAGGTCCTTCACCAGAAGAATTAGCGGAAGACATGACACCGTTGTTCCAAACGATTGTTGATATTGTTGAACCACCAGCAGTTGATGTTGATGGTCCTTTCCAGATGCAGATTTCATCACTTGACTATAACAGTTTCGTAGGTGTTATCGGTGTTGGCCGTATCCAGCGTGGTTCAGTGAAATTAAATACGCCAGTGACTGTCATCGATAAAGAAGGCAATACACGTAACGGCCGTATCTTAAAAATCATGGGTTACCACGGTTTAGAGCGTGTTGATGTAGACTCTGCATCTGCAGGTGACATTATCTGTATTACGGGTATTGATGCACTCAACATTTCTGACACGATTTGTGATCCTAAAAATGTTGAAGCATTACCAGCATTGTCTGTAGATGAACCGACTGTATCGATGACTTTCCAAGTAAACAACTCACCGTTTGCTGGTAAAGAAGGTAAGTTCGTCACTTCACGTAACATCCGTGAACGTCTTGACCGTGAATTGATTCATAACGTAGCACTTCGTGTTGAAGATACTGACAGTCCAGACCGTTTCAAGGTTTCTGGTCGTGGTGAGCTTCACCTTTCAGTATTGATTGAAAACATGCGTCGTGAAGGTTTCGAAATGGGCGTGTCACGTCCACAAGTGATCATCAAAGAAATCGACGGTGAAAAACAAGAACCGTATGAAAACGTAACGTTTGATGTTGAAGAACAGCACCAAGGTTCGGTGATGGAACAAATGGGTCACCGTAAAGGCGAGATGACCAATATGGAAGTTGACGGGAAAGGCCGTATCCGTATTGAAGCAACTGTACCTTCACGTGGCCTGATTGGTTTCCGTTCTGAATTCTTGACCATGACTTCTGGTACAGGGATCATGACTTCTAGCTTCTCGCACTACGGTCCTGTGAAACAAGGTAGCGTAGCGAAGCGTCAAAACGGTGTATTGATTTCTATGGTTCAAGGTACTTGCTTGGGCTATGCATTGTTTACGCTTCAAGATCGTGGCCGTTTATTCGCTAAGCCACAGTTAGAAGTATATGAAGGGATGATCGTAGGTATTAACTCTCGTTCTGACGATATGGTTGTTAACCCAACCAAAGCAAAACAGTTAACTAACGTTCGTGCGTCTGGTACTGATGATGCCTTGACTTTGACGCCTGCAATTGAATACACGCTTGAACAAGCACTTGAATTCATTGAGGATGATGAATTAGTTGAAGTAACACCAAAATCGATTCGTATCCGTAAGCGTTACTTAACTGAAAACGAACGTAAGCGTAACCGCGATAAATAATTTTTCTTCACTGAAAAATGACAAAACCGCTAAATTTATTTAGCGGTTTTTTATTGCATAAATTCAAGGGGAAGGACATGCTTAAGGACATATTTTTATGAAAATAAAAAGTGTTGTTAAAGTGTGAAATAGCTTTCTTTTTTTGATAAAAATATTAAATTACCAACATTATTGGAATAACTGCGCCTGTGTAATAAACAATGCAAAAACAGGCTACGATCAAGTTCAACTCTGGAGAGTGATATGAGTATTATTAAAGAATTTAAAGAGTTTGCCATCAAAGGCAATATGATGGATTTAGCGATTGGTGTCATCATTGGTGGCGCTTTCGGTAAAATCATTGATTCATTGGTGAAAGATATTGTGATGCCTGTGATTTCATGGATCTTGGGCGGTGAAGTGGATTACACCAACTGGTTCCTGATCCTCGGGGATAACCCAACCAACATTACCACGCTCAAAGCAGCACAAGATGCCGGCTTGAACGTATTTGCCTATGGTAACTTCCTCACCATCTTGATTAACTTCCTGCTTTTAGCCTGGGTCGTATTCTTATTGGTGAAAGTCATGAACCGTATCCGTAAGCAGGAAGAAGCTGCGCCTGAGCCAGAGGCGATTCCTGAAGATGTGCAATTGTTACGTGAAATCCGTGATGAATTGAAAAAACAAGGCTGATCATTCAGCTGATGTAGAAAAACGGTATCCTTGATGCCGTTTTTTATTGTCTGTAAAAAGAGATGAGTAACTTGCACGATTTCATTTTAAGATGCTGTGCAGATTGAGGGGGAAAATTGATGAATCGATTATTTGTATACGGCACCTTATGCCCAAATCGCGAAAATGCACATATTCTGGGAGGGATTGGTGGGGACTGGCAACCTGCTACGGTACATGGCACCATTCATATACTGGACTGGGGGCCTGATCAGGGGCTACCGGCAATTGTCTTAAATCCGCAGGATTCCCTGGTTGAAGGATATCTGTTTAGTACGGAAAAACTTGAGCAAAACTGGCAGATGCTGGATGAGTTTGAGGGCATGCAGTATGAGAGAGTACAGACTGAAGTCCAGCTGGCGACAGGTGAGCCAACCACCGCATGGACCTATGTCATGAAAGAGCGGGCAAAACCTGAATAAAGAATGAGCTTACCATGGGGTTTAAGCTCGATCTGCTTACCTTAAATTGCCCATCCGGAATTTAACTTCGACCAGATGAAAACCAAACTGGCTTTTTACCGGACCATGTAACACCCGTTCTGCTGCGGTAAATACCAGTTTGTCGATGACAGGAACCAGCTGTCCTTTTCTGATTTCACCGAGCTCGCCCCCACGTTTGGCAGAGTTGCAAGTCGAATATTGCTTGGCAATTTTGGCAAAATCAGCACCCGACTGAATACGCTTTTTCAGCTGTTCAGCCATATCTTTGTCTTTTACGAGAATATGTCGAACAATTGCAGTTTGCATGAGGTTGTTCTCCTTGAATAGCACTTAAATCATTTAGGCTTTGTTGCGTTTTAAAGGCTGGCATTGTGGGCAGAATACACTGGCACGTTGACCGAGCTTTAGATTTTCCAAGGTAGTCTCGCAATTGACGCACATTTCCCCAGCACGGCCATAGGCCAGTAAGGTTTGCTGGAAGTAGCCGTTTTCACCCATCGCATTGGTGTAATCACGCAAAGTTGAACCACCTAATTCAATGGCTTGTTTTAAGATGCGTTTCACTTCAACCACCAGCTTTTCCACTTGTAGCTTGCTTAAAGTCAAAGCGGGTTGTGCCGGGTGCACACCAATGTTGAAAAGACTTTCTGTTGCATAAATATTGCCAACACCGACCACCACATGGTTATCCATTAAAGCAATTTTAATGCCGACATTTTTTTTACTCAGCTTTTCGCGCAAATAGGCGGCGTTAAAATCATCACTGAGCGGCTCCGGTCCAAGTGGATCAATCAGCTTGCCCTGATGATGCTGATCAAGCCAGAGAATACAGCCGAAGCGACGTGGATCATGGTAGCGAAGCTGCTGGTCTTCAAAATCGATGATCAGATGATCATGCTTTCTCAATTCCTCATTCGGCTGGCATAGACGGAAACTGCCGGACATGCCCAGATGCCAAAGCATCTGGTCCTGTTCAAATTCGGCCAGAATATATTTAGAACGACGCTTAAGACCGACCAAACGTTGCCCAACCAGTTTGTCCAGATCATTTGGAATAGGCCAGCGTAAGCTCGGGTTCAAGACTTTAACCGCTTGAACGCGTTGCTCTAGAAGGGGGAGTAAACTGGTTTTGGTTGTTTCGACTTCGGGTAACTCAGGCATCGCCAACTCGCAGAATGAACAGATATACTGGATGAATCAAGTATAACGTGTGCTATGGATTATTTCAGAGATCACTATGTCAGATATTTTACCATTAAGCTGGTTTCAACGTGAAACCTCGGAAGTGGCCTATGACTTAATTGGTTGCGTCTTGTGTAAGCAACAACCTGATGGCCAAGTCATCCGCTGTACTATTACCGAAACAGAAGCTTATTTGGGCGTTCGTGATAAGGCCTGTCATAGCTACAATGATAAACGGACAGCCCGCACAGAAGTGATGTATCGACCTGGTGGCACGATTTACGTCTATTTAATTTATGGCATGTATGAAATGCTCAATCTGATTACTCAGACCGAAGGCATCCCGGAAGGAGTGATGATTCGTTCTGCATTTTTAAAACACGCTTCCACTAAAAAGCAATATCAGCTTTTGGCTGGACCAGGCAAATTGACGCGTTATTTAGGCATTGACCGAACCTTAAAAGGGCAATGCTTGGGGGAAGAGTCGGGCTTGTGGGTGGAAGCAGCAACCACACAACCGGAAGTGATATTAACGCCCCGTATAGGAATTGATTACGCCGAAGAAGCTAAAGACTGGCCTGAACGATATTGCTGGAAAGATCATCCTTCGTTGAGCCGATAACCTTACGGGTAGATCATTTTTTAGTAAATGATGCCGTATTTTCCAGATTTACCGTTCTCCGGATTGAATTCAAAGTCCAAACCAGACACTGCTTTTTGTTATCATAACTCCCATATAAATAAAGGAAATAAGCATGTCCTTATTACGTTTAAACCGACTTCATTACGGTATTTTGATGAGTATGGGCTGCATTTCTAGCCCGCTTGTTTGGGCCGAAGCGCTGGCTCAAGAGGTGACTGTATTACCGACCCTACGTGTCGAAGCAACACGTACCGATACCACCTATATGCAAACACCTGCCTCCATTTTTAGGGTCGATATACCTAAAAATGATCAATCAGCTCAGGTTAATTTAACTGAAGTGGTTAAGGGCATTCCAAGTGTTCAGTTACGTAACCGGGAAAATTATGCACAAGATTTGCAGCTCTCGATGCGTGGTTTTGGTGCACGTTCAACCTTTGGTGTGCGCGGCATCCGCTTATATACCGATGGCATTCCAGCAACCATGCCAGATGGTCAAGGTCAAACGTCAAATATCGATTTAAGTAGCCTGAGTCATCTTGAGGTCTTAACCGGCCCATTTTCTTCTCTTTATGGAAACTCTTCTGGTGGCGCGATATTAGCCACAACGCAAGAGGGACAGGGCAAAGATTCGATTGAGATGAGCTATGCAGGTGGTAGCCACAATAAAAATCGTGCAGGTCTCGTGTTACAGGGCGGTGCCAAAAACCAGAATGAACCGAGCTATATCGTCAGCTCTTCTTATTTTGATACTGATGGCTTTCGTGACCATAGTGGTGCAGAAAAAGTTTTAAATAATGCGAAACTAACGTGGAACTTAGATGAGGGTAGCAAAATTAATTGGGTCACCAATTATGTAAAAATCCATGCAGATGATCCACAAGGTTTAAGCCGAGAGCAGTGGCAGAAGAATCCTCGCCAAGTGAATGATGCTAAGAATACCTATAATGTTCGTAAAGACATTGAACAAACGCAAACAGGTGTGACTTGGTCTAAACCGATTAATGATCAGCATGAACTGTATGCGATGGCGTATTTCGGCAATCGTCAAGTCACACAATATCAATCTATACCAAAAGGTAAAGTAACGCTTGAAAATGGTAAGCCTATTTACTCAGGTCAAGCAAGTCCTAAACATGCTGGTGGTGTGATTGACTTTAAACGTAACTATTATGGCGCTGATTTACGCTGGACAGGTAAAGAATTATTGCCGAATATGATGTTCAGTGCAGGTATTGCGCTTGATATGATGGATGAAGATCGTAAAGGTTTTGAAAATTTTAATACGAAAGATGTTTATGGTGTTAAAGGTAATTTGCGCCGTGATGAAGATAATACTTTGTGGAATATTGATCCATATTTACAAGCATCATGGCAGTTTTTACCGAAATGGCGTTTAGATACAGGCGTACGTTATAGTAATGTGCATTACAAATCAAAAGATTATTTTACTACTGAGCCTGATCAGTATGGGACCGTCAATGGTGATGACAGTGGCAAAACAAATTATGATAAGGTTTTACCATCAGCTGCTTTAAGTTGGCAGATTTTACCTGAGCTATTGGCCTATGCGAGTTATGCAAAAGGTTTTGAAACGCCAACATTTACTGAGATGGCCTATCAAGCTGATAAGGATAAATCTGGATTTAATTTTGCTTTAAAGCCATCTACCAGTGATAACTATGAAGTGGGTTTAAAATCGCAAAACTATTTAGGTGATTTTACTTTCGCTCTTTTTCAGTCTAAAACTAAAGATGATATTGTTTCTGCAGGCACCTCTAATGGTCGTTCGACGTTTAGAAATGCAGATAAAACGCTTCGTGAAGGTGTTGAGTTTACTTGGAATAAAAAGCTGTGGCGTGATTTAGCTGCAACAGCCAGTTATGCTTATCTCGATGCAACATTCGATGCTGATGTTCCAGTAAATCTTGATAAAGAAGGTAATGTACTCGCTGCAGCCATTCCATCAGGTAATGCAATTCCTGGGATTGCTAAAAATCAGGCTTTTATTAATATCGCTTGGCAGCCAGAGCAAGGTTTCTATGCAGGACTTGATGCCCAGTTTATGGATAAGGTCTATGTCAATGATATCAATAGTGATGCTGCTGCAAGCTATACTGTGGCGTCGATCTATACGGGTTATGCATGGAAATATGCTGATTGGGGCATTAATGGCTTTGCGCGTGTAGATAACCTGTTTGATAAAAACTATGCGGGTTCAGTGATTGTGAATGATGCTAACAAGCGCTTCTTTGAACCTGCCGATGGTCGTAACTGGAGCGCGGGAATTAAAGTAAGCAAGCAATTTTAAGGAGCGTACAGCAGCACTTAATGGATTCAGTGCTGCTGATTGACTTATTTTTTAGGGGCTTGGGTGGGAGCGGTTTTTTTAGCAGCAATGGCCGCTTCAACCTGAGTCAGGGATTCTTTGGCATTCGGATAATTCTGTTTAGCTAGGCCATTGAAAATTGATCTGGATTCCTCTAGATTTTGTGTAACAATTCCGCCATTCGCTAGCATATTTCCTAACACCATTAGAGAAGGTGCGTATCCTTTTTTCGCTAAATCTTTAAGCGTTTCAACTGACTGTTGTTGCATAAATGGATTTTTGTTCTTTACTCCCAAGCTTAAATCATAAATCGCTTTTAAATGCACAGCTGGGTAATAGTTCTTTCTTAACAACGGTAATAGTTTCTGCACAGCCATCTGGTCATATTCAGGTTTACCTTGTCTGAATAATATATTTGCAGATTCAACAATCGCTTCTTCTGAACCTTGATTCGAAGCTTTATCCAAATACTCTTTATATTTCTGATCGCTTTTAGCAACACCTAAATCACCTGTGTGATAGAGCTGGGCAAGTGTGAAACTGGCTTTGCCATAGCCCTTGTTAGATGCATCCTGATAGTATTGCAAAGCTTTTCTATCGTCTTTACTTGTTCCTTGTCCCATCTGGTGCATATAACCAAGGTTATAAATCGCTTGGGTATTTCCTGTATCTGCCAGACGGTGCATTTCCTGAAAGGCAGCATTGTAGTCTTTTGCTTCATAAAGTTGAGTGGCTTTTGCAAACACATCAGTAGTAGCATTTTTACTATCAGCGGCGAAGGCAGTATGACTTGCAAGGGTGATTAAACTCGCAATGAGCAATTTTTTCATCTTTATTTTTCCTTTCTCATGTTGATCTGCTTTCATCCTTTGCATAGCAGAACTCAATATGCTGTTGTCATCATAAAAGCTTGCGGAAAAATGTAAATAAGGAATTTGTATAAATCTTGGCAGGGGAAAAAGCGCGTTTTGATCTATGTGTTTTTATAATTTATTTAAAATCAAATAGGTATAATTAATATTTTGGAGAAAGGCTTGCAACTTCTTGCGGGCAAAAGAGTCAACAAGCCTCCATATTTTATCTTTATTTCTTCGTACTTGCTTCTTTCAAAAGCTGTTCAATCTGCTCAGCATTTTGTGGGCTACCTGAGAGTCTCATTCCGTTTTGCAGGAATAAAGTCGGTGTGCCATCAATCTGCAGCTTTTGTCCCAATGCCAGATTCTTCTGTATTGGTGTTTCACATTGGGTCGCACTTTTTGGGGCTTTACGGTGCAACATGTAATCTTCCCAAGCTTCATATTGATTTTTTGAGCACCATATTTTATTGGCCACCGCTTCGGCTTGAGGATGTAATTTTTTTAGCGGGAACAGGAACAGATAGACGGTGACATTATCCACCGAAGTCATGTGTTGCTCGAGCTTTTGGCAGTAAGGACAATCCGGATCACTAAACACATAGAGTGTGCGTTCGCCTTTACCTTTGACATATTTAATCGCCTGATCAAGCGGCAGTTGCTTGATATCAATCTTGCTTAACTCGGCTAAGCGGTCCTCGGTCAGATTCTTTTTGTTTTGCACATCCAGTAAGTTGCCGAAAAAAAGATATTTGGCTGTTTCATCGGTATAGATAATCTTACCCGCCGCATAAACTTCATAAATACCCGGTAACGGGGAGGGGCTAACTGATTTGACAGCAATGTCGGGATAATTTTTTTTGAAGTTTTGCTCGAGGGTTTTACTGTCTGCATAGATTGTTTGCAAACCAATCAGACTCAAGGTGAGTGCTGAAAGCAGTGTCTTGATCATTATTTTCATTAGAAATCAGTCGAGTTAAGGATAGATGAACAATAACGCTCATTTCTATTTTCGACAAGAACGGGATTTCAACTTTATTTTGAAATGAGATCAAAACGGCTGATTAAGTCACTCAGTTTGGTGGAGGTCAAGAATGTCCTTATGTATATAGTGACTTTAAAAATTGACTAAAAAGCCCCCATTTATGGAGGCTAATTTAGCAATAATTTTTATCAAAGCAAGGCGTTATTGAGGTCTTGCCACATCACCATTCAATGCTTCAGGCAAATCCAGAACAGTCACACCAAGTTCTGTCAGTGCAGCAGGTTTGGCAATCACAAGCGCGAGATAGCCATTTTCAAATGCGACACTATTGACCACTTCAACATCTTTACTCAGTTGGGTGGCTGGCGCTGGTACATCTGCTTGAGCCTGGATCAGGTGTAACCAGTGTTTTGGTTTTGCCTTAAACCAAAGACGTGCCACGATTTCCTGACCTAAGTAACAGCCCTTGTCGAAATGCACGCCATCGCGTTGATGTAGACGTAATTCTTGTGGCTGGAACAGGTGTTTGGTACTTTGCTGAATCCAGGCCTGTCCAGATTGAATCGCTTGAATTTGCCAAGTATTGATATCAGTTTCTGTTGAAGAAAACTCGGTTTGAATACCATTGACTGCTGGAAAAACCGGACCTGTTTGTTCTAGTTTCATTTTGGAAAAAGCACCAAACTTTTTAATATGTTTGGCAAATTCTTCGGCTTGGTCTTGCGTGGTCACTAACTCAAAACTTTCTGGATTTAATCGTTTAATCCATAGACCAAAATGAATACGTCCTTTTAAATCACAAATAGCAGTATAGCGACTTTCATTTTCTGGTATGCGTTCAACGTGAATGGTGACTTGGCCTTGTAGAAATTTTTGTGCATCTACACCATTTAAGCTAAAAGCAGTAAAAGCAAGCTGACTCATAGATCAATCCTAAGCTGCATTCTGATCACTAAAATATGGACTGTTATTTTGCGCCATTTTTCACAAAAAAGCAGCTTTAGATTGTCGATAATCGTGCTCAAATGAAAGATCAGCGACATCGCATTTACCTGCCAAGTCGCTATGATAAATCGACCAAACACAATGAGCGTGGATATGGGAGAACAATAATGACTGGAACAGTAAAACTACATCGCGTATTGAGTGCGCCCCCAGCGCGTGTTTTTAAAGCCTTTCTTGATCCGGATGCGTTAGTCAAATGGTTACCACCGCATGGATTTACCGCAAAAGTTCATCATCTCGATCCACAGGAAGGTGGAACGTATAAAATGTCCTTTACCAATTTTTCCACAGGACAAACGCATGGCTTTGGAGGCAAATATATTAAAATTGTCCCGAATGAGTTGCTGCGTTATACCGACAAATTCGACGATCCAAACTTACCCGGTGATATTCAGGTCACGATCGAGCTCAAAGCCGTTATGGTTGGCACAGAGCTACATATTACCCAAGAGGGGATCCCTGATGTGATTCCTGTAGAAGCCTGTTATCTGGGCTGGCAAGAATCCTTGTATTTATTGGGCCTGTTGGTTCAAGCGGAGATACCTGACGAATAAAGACTTTCGTTAAGTAAAATCGGTTGAGTGAGAAAAACAAAAAATATTGGATGAATAAATTAAATGGGGGAATCAAATGTCTGAACAAGCAATTGTTAAAGGACGAGAGCAGCTTGCGCGTGTTGCAATGCGGGCTGCTTTAGAAAATCAGCAGGCAGAAGAGAGTGTGGAGTTGTTTATCCAGCACCATCTTGAAGAAATTGAGCCAGAGTATTGGAAAAAATATTCTGGAAGCGCTGTACCTACACCGTTACAGGTTCTGGATTTATTGGTGGTGGCCGATTCATGGCAAAGTGATGAGATTGAGAGCCGTGAAATGCTGGATTTCACTTTGCCTGATGAGATGACCCAGTATGTGATTTGCGTCAGCTTTAATGCGCAAGGTCAGGTCATTGATATTTCAATGGAAAGCTAAGCAGACTTCAAACAGGAGAAAAAAGTGCTGATTGCAATAAAACGTATTTATGATCCTGTTGCAGCAACTGACGGCCAGCGTGTGCTGGTTGATCGGTTGTGGCCACGCGGGATTTCAAAAGAGCGGGCACATCTGGACTTGTGGTTAAAAGAAATTGCACCGTCTACTGAGTTAAGAAAAGCGTTTTGTCATCAGGCCGAGCATTGGTTAAGTTTTCAGGAAGGTTATTATCAGGAGCTAGAAGGCAATCCACATGTGGAACAACTCAGGCAGATGGCTGAAAATCAACAGTTAACATTGGTTTATGCGGCTCAAGATCCTGAGTTAAATCATGCGCTGATCTTAAAGAATTATTTGCTTGGCAAGGATATTCAGCCCTAAAATTTTGAAAAAGAGCCTCTATCCCGCATAATAGCGTTTTTGAGATTTTTTTTATGTCTTTTCCAAATTGCCCACAATGCCAATCAGAATATACCTATCAAGATGGCGATTTATTGATTTGCCCGGAGTGCTCACACGAGTGGAAAGAAGGCGAGACACAGGCTGCTGAAGTACAAGACATTATTAAAGATGCAAATGGCAATGTGTTGGCTGATGGGGATAGCGTCACGGTTGTTAAGGATTTGAAAATCAAGGGCTCATCTTCTGTGGTTAAAGTTGGGACCAAAGTAAAAAGCATTCGTTTAGTGCCAGATGCAAGCGATGGCCATAATATTGATTGTAAAATTGATGGCGTTGGCGCAATGAAACTGAAGTCTGAGTTTGTGAAAAAAGTTTAATCAAATAACTTGGAAAGGAGCATGTAAATGCTCCTTTTTTTATTTACATTATTTACCAAATTTGAACAAAATTTAATCTTCTTAAACGGCAATTGCTGATCTATATTGGATGAGATAACAATCAAAACGTAACTCCAATAAATAGAGGTCCTTATGGCAGGATGGTTCGAAGTAAGTCAGGCAAGTGATGGGCAATACCGTTTTACACTCAAGGCAGGAAATGGTGAGCCAGTTTTAAATAGTGAATTATACAAAACCAAAGCAGCGGCAATGAATGGCATTGCATCTGTTCAGAAAAATAGTCCGGATGATGGCCGTTATGAGCGTTTAACGTCGAAAAATGACAAACCTTATTTTAATTTAAAAGCGGCGAATCATCAGGTGATCGGGAGTAGCCAGCTGTATGCAAGTGAGCAGTCACGTGACAAGGGCATTGAATCGGTCAAGAATAATGGTCCATCTGAGACGGTAAAAGATTTAACCGTATAATTAAGCCATAAAAAAGCCGTTTAAATTAAACGGCTTTTTTACATCTGTTAGTCAGATTAACGGACCAGTTTTGCCATTAATTCTTCTTTGTTCAGATTGCTTGCTTCGGCATCGCGACGGCCTTTGTATTCGAAAGTGCCTGCATCCAGACCTTTTTCACCAATCACGATACGATGTGGAATCCCCATCAATTCAAGATCAGAGAATTTCACGCCTGGACGTTCATTACGGTCATCCAGTAACACGTCGTAGCCTTGTGCTTGCAGTTCTGCATAAAGCGCTTCAGCTGCTTCGAGGGTACGCGGTGACTTGTGTGCATTCATCGGTACGATTGCCACTTCAAACGGTGCAATCGCTTGTGGCCAGATAATGCCTTTGTCATCGAAGTTTTGTTCAATCGCCGCAGCCACTACACGTGTTACACCAATGCCATAACAACCCATGGTCACGGTTAATGGCTTGCCATCTTCACCCAATACTTTACAGTTTAAGGCTTCTGAATATTTGGTGCCGAGCTGGAAGATATGACCGACTTCAATACCACGTTTGATCTGAAGTGTACCTTTACCATCTGGAGATGGATCGCCTTCAACTACATTACGTAAGTCAAATACTTCTGTGAATTTGGCATCACGATCCCAGTTGACACCGGTCGCATGTTTGTCCACTTCATTGGCACCGGCAACAAAATCAGCCAATACCGATGCGGCACGATCTACGATAACTGTTAAGCCTTTTTCAACCAGACCTTGTGGGCCACAGAAGCCAGCCGTCAAACCATGTTCTTGTAACTGTGCTTCAGTTGCAAAAGTCAAAGGTGCAGCAATCAACGGATGTTTTTCAGCTTTAATATCATTCAGCTCATGGTCACCACGTAAGAACAGGGCAACCACTGGTGTATTACCTTTTTCATCGGCTAGGCCTTGTACCAGTAGCGCTTTGACTGACTGGTTGGCATCTGCATTCAGGAACTGGCAAACATCTGCAATGGTTTTCTGATTTGGTGTGTCGACAAGCGTATAAGCTTGAGTCGCGGCAGCACGTTCGCCCACCAGAACCGCTTCAGCCATTTCAACATTGGCTGCATAATCAGAGTCAGTCGAGAACGCGATATCGTCTTCACCGCTGGCTGCCAGTACATGGAACTCATGTGAAGCTGAACCACCAATTGAACCGGTATCTGCCTGTACTGGACGGAAATCCAGACCTAAGCGGGTAAAGATACGGCTGTAGGTGTCATACATCACGTCATAGGTTTCTTGCAATGACGCCTGATCGGTATGGAATGAATAGGCATCTTTCATGATGAATTCACGCGAGCGCATCACCCCGAAACGTGGACGAATTTCGTCACGGAATTTGGTTTGGATCTGATAGAAATTCAGCGGTAATTGCTTATAACTTTTTAGTTCATTACGGGCTAAATCGGTAATCACTTCTTCATGGGTTGGACCCAGTACGAACGGATTATCGTGACGATCTTTAAAGCGTAATAATTCTGGGCCGTACTGTTCAAAACGGCCTGATTCTTCCCACAATGCAGCAGGTTGTGTCACCGGCATAAAGACTTCTAATGCACCTGAACGGTTCATTTCTTCGCGCACAATGGCATCGACTTTCTTTAAAACGCGCGTTCCCATGGGCAACCAAGAGTATAAGCCAGAAGCGAGTTTACGAATCATCCCCGCACGTAACATGAGCTGGTGTGAAATGACCTCAGCATCATTTGGGGTTTCTCTTAACGTTGCAAATAAAAAGCGGCTTGCGCGCATGGAAACTGTCCTAAAGTTAAGTGTTATTTAAAAGATGCTACAACAAAGAGCAAAAATAATCGGCTCACTTTGAGCTGCTGGCATTATGACATGAATCATTCAATTTAGCGCAGTATAAAGCACTGCAATGTATGTAAATGTTGAAAATCTAGGGTTATTTAGCAGAGCAAAGGGAGAGGTTAAAGCAGTCATATGCGGCTTTTAAAGACTGATTTTTATTGTAATGTGTTTAAACGGGTGATGATATCGGCATATTCTGTCTCGGTTTTGTGGTAGGCATTGCGCAGGCTTTCCACGGTTTTTTTGACGTTTTCAATATTTTTGGAATTATTGTCCAGATTACTTTTTAACTGGGCTGGCAGCATTTCACCTTTACGATGGTAATCCATTTCCTGACGCTTGAAAGCGATTTTATCTTTTTGCAGTTGCTGTAATTGTTCTTGTTGATAATTGAGCTGTTTTTTTAGGTTTGCCAAAATCTGGTCACGTTTTGCCGTCGCAATTTGCGGGTTGCCATAGGCGCGTTTTAATCTTAAATCCTGTTCACGACGACGGGCAACCGATTCACGTTGAGCCGACTGTTGTGCATCCGCAGCAGCATTATAAGGACGGTTGCGCTTCATCACCTGCATATTGCGGTCCAGCGCTTCATAACCATAACGGATATGTTCAGGGGTGACCGAAGTGCTGACATTGGCTACGCCGTTCTTGTCGTAATAACGATACCAGGTGGCCTTGGAAGACTCTAATCCGGCAAAACAGGTGCTGGACACAAAGCATATAAAAAATGAGCAGATGTAAGTACGAGCAATCGTGCTAAAGTGACGAATGCGGAAACCGCACTTTAACGAACCAGTCATTACATTCCCCGAAAAAAAGTTAATTAAATCACTTATTTTTAAATAATAATCAGTTGTATATTAGTGCTAATTTAGACAATTAAAAATACTTATTCGGCAAAAAAATTAGGAATTTAATTAAAAGTGTGACCTGTTTAGGATTGTGTAGCGAAACTGATAGGTTGGTTCAAAAAACTTCATTGATAATGCAAGTAAAGATATGTTAAAAATATCAACTGATCTGTATAAAACAAATTAAACCAACCATAATTTGTATTGAGTATTGGGGCAGGACAATAAATGGAAGATAAATTTCAGAATTTAAAGGTGATGGTGATTGACGATTCCAAAACGATTCGTCGTACAGCTGAAACGTTATTGCAACGTGAAGGCTGTGAAGTCATTACGGCGGTTGATGGCTTTGAAGCATTGTCAAAAATTGCAGAAGCTAATCCGGATATCGTTTTTGTTGACATCATGATGCCTCGTTTAGACGGTTACCAAACCTGCGCATTAATCAAAAACTCACTAAATTACCAGAATATTCCAGTCATTATGTTATCAAGCAAAGACGGTTTGTTTGATCAGGCGAAAGGCCGTGTCGTGGGTTCGGATGAATATTTAACCAAGCCATTCAGTAAAGATGAGTTGTTAAACGCGATTCGCAACCACGTTAGCGCATAAAATTAAAGATTGAGGAAAAAATGGCTCGCATACTTATTGTAGATGATTCACCTACTGAAACTTTTCGCTTTAGAGAAATTTTAACCAAGCATGGTTATGACGTCATTGAAGCAACCAATGGCGCAGATGGGGTGACCTTGGCACAAGCAGAATTACCTGACCTGGTGCTGATGGATGTGGTGATGCCGGGCATGAATGGTTTTCAGGCCACACGCCAGATCAGTAAAGGCAAGGACACACAGCATATTCCGGTTGTGATTGTCAGTACCAAAGATCAGGCCACGGATCGTGTCTGGGGGAAACGTCAGGGTGCATGCGACTATTTGACCAAACCTGTCGATGAACAACAGCTGATTGATGTGATTAAACAACTATTAAGTTAATTTCGCTCAATCTGAGCCTTCTCATTATTCAATACGGGATAGGGTATGGCAGCAAATGGATTTATCGAATTGCTTCGCTTATCCAAGCGAGGCAATAAGCAATACACTTCAACTCAAAACGAAACTCACCGCTGGTCGGGCATCGCATTTGAGATGTTGGGGCAATATTTTGTTGCGCCATTGGGGGAAATTTCCGAGGTAATTTATCCTCCGAAATATACACCGGTACCAAATACCCAGGCGTGGGTACGTGGTTTGGCAAATATTCGTGGAAGACTGCTTTCAGTTTCTGATTTGACACATTTTATTTCAGGGCAGCGAAGCCAGTTTTCTCCGACGCAAAAAGTGATTTGTATTAGCCATCAAGATCATTATGTGGGGTTGGTCGTTGATCAGGTTTTGGGGATTCAGCACTTTAATAAAAAGAGTTTTTTCTCTCAAAATAATGATCTGGACCATAAGTTAAAAGACTATTGTCAAGGTCATTTCCACCAGCATAATCAACAATGGCATGTGTTCTTATTGAGTCGGTTATTAAAAAATCCTCAATACATGAATGCATCAATAAAATTTATAAACTAATTTAATGCGCTACGGAACATAAAGGCGTATTTCGGGGAGAAGCTGATATGGGCTTTAAACTTAAAAAAAAGAATGGTAGTGATAGTGCGGGGCTGAAAAAAGGGGGCGCGTTCCTGGATAATATACGAACGCAACTCGATCAGTTTTCCCGTTTATTCGGTGAAAGTGAGAAATCTAAACCGATTATCTATCGTGCTTTAATTGCTTTGGCCCTTGCAGTCATCCTCTTAATCTACTTGTTCGTTAGTGTGCCGCGTTCAAACCAGTTAACCCGTAGTCTGGGTGAGTTGCGTCTGTTATCGCAAACCATTTCGCGTCAGGCCACCGAAGCGACTGCTTCTGGTAAACCTGAAGAGATGAAAAAGCTGGTTGAGTCAGAAAAGCAATTTACCGAAAACCTGGAAACGGTTGAAAGTGTTTATGGTAAAGGTTCTGATGAATACAAGAAGGTGAGCGAACTTTGGGGTGGCATTTCCAAGAACATTGACTTGATTGCTTCACAACAGAAAGTCATTAACCAGCTTTATGATACCAACATTGCGATTAGCGATACCATCCCCGAGATTCAGGCTGAATATAACCTGATGGTGGACCAGATGGTGCGTGAGAACATGCCGAGTAGTCAGGTAATTATTACCAAGAACCAAGTCTTTATTGCGGAACGTATTTTACGTTCGATCAACTCGGTGCTGGTCGGTACAGATAATTCTAGTGTTTCTGCAAATGACTTCGGTGCCGATATTGATACCTTCGGTGTGTATTTAAATGCCCAATTAAACGGTAGCTCTGAACTGGGTGTAGACCGTATCAGCTCGGCTGCTTTACGTGAATCTGTGGACAGCATTAAGTCTGACTATGACGCTGTATTGAAATCAGCAGCGGCAACGGTATTGCAAAACGCCAACCAGATCGTGCGTGTCCGTCAGGCCTCTTCACAAATCTTTTCGCAGTCTGATGCACTGTTGAATTCACTCAATGATTTGTCCAATAAAGCGGAAGGTGGCTGGGGCAATGTGATTGCCGGTATCGTACTGATTGGTGCTTTAGGTCTGTTGGTCTTCTCTGCACTGCAATTACTGGCTTTACGTAGTAATACCGATAAAGAGCGTGTCACCCGTTTACAAGACGAATATGACCGTAACCAGAATGCGATTTTACGTTTACTCGATGAAATCGCGGATTTGGCAGATGGTGACTTACGTTCTTATGCAACAGTATCGGAAGATTTTACCGGTGCCATTGCCGACTCGATTAACTTTGCGATCGATCAGTTACGTGACCTGGTATCGCG
The DNA here is from genome assembly GCF_000314615.1 of Acinetobacter sp. WC-323. NCBI lineage: Bacteria > Pseudomonadati > Pseudomonadota > Gammaproteobacteria > Moraxellales > Moraxellaceae > Acinetobacter > Acinetobacter sp. WC-323. The sequence goes on along the minus strand of NZ_AMZS01000062.1, from coordinate 58,145 downwards.
AATCACCGATACCTCACAAGAAGTTGCACGCTATACCCAAGATACCCAGAACATTACCAACCAGTTAGCTGAAGCTTCCGAACATCAGGCGCAAGAAATTGCGGGCGCATCCGCAGCCATGAACGAAATGGCATTGTCGATTGACCAAGTATCTGCCAACGCTTCTGAATCTGCTGATGTAGCACAACGCTCAGTACAGATTGCGACCAATGGCGCACAAGTGGTAAACCGTTCAATTGAAGGTATGGATCACATTCGTGAACAGATTCAGGAAACCTCGAAACGTATTAAACGTCTGGGTGAATCTTCTCAAGAGATTGGTAACATTGTCTCGTTGATTAACGATATTGCCGACCAGACCAACATTCTGGCCTTAAACGCCGCCATTCAGGCGTCGATGGCCGGTGAAGCAGGTCGTGGTTTCGCGGTCGTCGCCGATGAGGTACAGCGTCTTGCAGAACGTTCTGCCTCAGCAACCAAACAGATTGAAAGTCTGGTGAAAACCATTCAAACCGATACCAATGAAGCCGTAATCTCGATGGAACAAACCACTTCCGAGGTGGTACGTGGTGCGAATCTGGCAAAAGATGCGGGGATTGCACTGGATGAGATTCAAACGGTCTCGGGTGACCTGGCGAAACTGATTGCAAGCATTTCGGATGCGGCAAAACTTCAGTCGGCTTCTGCGAGTCATATTGCAACCACGATGAATGTCGTACAGGAAATTACCTCACAAACGACTACCGCTACGTTTGATACCGCACGCTCGGTTTCTGAGTTGGCAAACATGGCTGAATCGTTACGTGAATCAGTAACTGACTTTAAGTTACCTGAGTAAACCGAATTGGAAAGGCAGATGGGGGTGTCTGTCTTTCCATTTTAGATGTGTTGGATATCTCAACAAGGTGATGGCGCAGTGGAACTACATCTTGTCTGATAGATAGACGTAATTTTTACCCACATTTAGTGGATAAAAACGAAAGAAGCAGCTATGAAACAAATATTAAAAACGTTAGTTGAAACGATGACGCTTCCTGAAGACAGTTATCTTGAACAAGATGCAGAGATTCTTGAAATTTTTATTGAAGAATTGGATGAGATCTTTGTTGAGTTAGAACCATTACTTGTTCAATGGACAGAACAACCACATCAACAGAATGTGCTGAGCGATATTCGCCGTCATTTCCATACCTTAAAAGGCTCTGGAAGAATGGTCGGGGCGAAGTCGTCGGGTGAACTGGCATGGACCGTTGAAGATACTTTAAATCGTGTGATTGCGGGCACGATTATTTTGAATGCTGATATTCAACGCTATGTACAGACGGTTTTTAATCTTTATCGTTTTAAACTGTCGCATGACTTTAAGGCAGTTCAGGTCCATCAGGTTGATTTCAAACCCTTGGTTTTACTCGGACAACAATTACAACAGCAGCAAAGTCCTGAACCTGCGCTGGCAGAGCTTTTAAATCTTGCCATTGATCTTAATCATGAACAGGTGCTGACTGGCCTTGAGCTAGGAGATGATGCTGCCGTTGAAACTGCTGCACAGGAACAAGCGCTACAGCAGGTTGAGTCTGTCTCGGAGCTTGAAGGGATTGCACCATTTGAAGATGAGGCCTTGGCCAAAGAAACCCTGGCCATTTTCCAGGAAGAGGCCGAAGAGCATCTGGCGACCATCAACCAGTTCTTACAAAATGACCGCCCAAGCAATGATCAATACAATACCCTGATTCGTGCATTGCATACCTTGCGTGGCAGTTCTGCCATGGCGCATGTCGATCATGTTTTTGAAGCCAGTTCAAAAGTTGAAAACCTGTTTAAAACCTTATTGCAGGAAGAACTGGACTCAAGTTCAGATGAGACGGCTTTGCTGACGCATTATGCACAGTTTGTCGGGGATTATTTACATACCTTGAAGCATGCAGGCAGCCCGCAGAAGCTCAATGAAATTTATGAGACTTTTAATGTCGCTTGGGACAGTTATGATTTTCAGCTCGAAGAAAAGCATGGCGATGCAGTACGGCCACAAGGTCTGGTGTCTCAGTTAATTGAATTGGAAATTAATGATTTACTGGATGTCGAATTTGATTTCGAGAAACGTGCACGGCATGAGTTCCCGCAATATATCCAGTTATTGAGTCAGCAGGCAGAAATCCTGTTACAGCATACGCATCATCATGCAACGATTGGTATGTATCAGTACACCAGTTTGTTACGTTCAAGCTATCAAGATCTTATTTTTAAACCAAGTTTACTCAATCTCGATTATGCTTTTGAACTTTACCATCAAGTTCATCAACAGTTTATCCAGTTATTTGATACCTTGGCAGCCGGCCAGCGTGTCACCTTAACCAAAGCACATGAACGTGTCTTAAATGAATTAAGCTCATTTACTCAACAAAATGTTGAGTCTGTGCAGCAAGAACCTGTGGATGTCGAGACCCATACAGTTGAAGAAACTTTGGCGGTTGAACCACAAGCAACGTCAAGCGCTGTGACTGACTTAGCTGCCCAGTTTGCACTGGATAAGCAACAGTTAAATGCCGATGAAGCCAACCGTGATTTTGATCCGGACTTGCTGGATATCTTCCTTGAGGAAGCAGATGAACTGCTTGCCGGGATTGATACTGATTTAAATACATGGGCGGTGGATCATAACAATGTGGATGCCTTAAAGAATCTGATGCGTTATTTGCATACCTTGAAAGGTGGAGCAAATATGATTCAGGCACCTCATATAGGTTTGATTGCGCATGAGCTGGAAAGCATTTATGAAAAGCTGATTAACCAGCAAATTCAAGCAACGCCGGCACTGATTGCCGTGATTCGTGCGGTACAGGATGATATTGCGGATCGTATCCAGATTATCCGTGATCAGCAGGTCGATTATCCAGCAACGCATACTTTGGCTGCTCTCCATAATCTGGAAAAAATCGCGGTTACAGCTCCGCAAGCTGATGTTACTTCCGCTATACCGCAACCTGTTCTTGAAACGGTTGAAACACAGGCTAATGATAGCGCTGTTGATACAAGTATTTCGGAAACTGCAACCCCAGCCAATGCAACTGTCGATGTCACTGTATTTGCCGCACAACTGGCACTGGATCAGCAACAATTACAATCAGCAACGTCCAATCGTGACTTCGATCCAGACTTGCTGGATATTTTCCTTGAAGAAGCCGATGAACTGCTTGCCGGAATTGATGCGGACTTAACTACTTGGACTGCCGATCATCACAATTTAAATGCGCTAAAAAATCTGATGCGTTATTTGCATACCCTGAAAGGTGGGGCAAATATGATTCAGGCGCCTCATATTGGCTTGATTGCGCATGAGCTGGAAAGTCTCTATGAAAAGCTGATTAATCAGCAGATTCAGGCAACACCACAACTGGTTGCGATTATTCGCTTAGTTCAGGATGACATTGCAGACCGGATTCAGACTATTCGCGATCAGCAAACCGATTATCCATCAACGCATGTGGTGCAGTTACTGCAACAGGCAGACCAAACGGTTGCACCTGCAATGCTTGAGCCTGTGCTTGAGCCGGTAGATACCTTTGAAACAATTGAAGCGGATGTTGTTGAGGCCCAGTCAGAAGTACCTGAATTAGTTGAAGCTGAACCTGATACGCAAACGCTGACCTTGCAGCCTGAAAGCAGTGATGTTGCTTCGGATGAGATACGTGATACGACTTCAGCAACTCAAAGCGTTGAGACGGTGGCAGCGTCATTGGATGATGTTCGCTCGCTGGTGGAGCAGACTTTCCTTGAGGAAGCAGAAGAGTTACTGGAACAGGCTCAAAGCTTATTGAAGCAATGGTTTGAACAACGCGGTAATCGTAGTCTGTTGCTGCAGTTACAGCGTAATGCCCACAGTTTAAAAGGCGGCGCGCGCATGGCTGAGATGGATGCCATTGCCGTGATTGCCTACCATCTGGAAAATGCTTTTGAGCAGTTTGGTGTGCATCATTTCAATTCAAATGTGTATGACAACCTGCTAAATACCGCATTGGCATGGTTGCATGAGGCCATCTTTAAACGTCAATATGCCAATTTTGATGGGTTGAAACAAAGTCTGGAGAAGATGGAGTTTGTCGACGTTTCTGCACAGCTTCCTCAGAAACTTTCTGCGAGAGATATCTTCACACCTGAATATAGCATGGAGTTTGTTCAGGGCGATGGCACAGAACCGCCATCAATGCTGGGCGAGTGGGAAACGACAGAGCGCATTGAGCAGAATAATGAGATGATTCGTGTCTCTGCGGATGTCATCGAGAAGATGATTGACCTGTCAGGAGAAAATGCGATCAACCGTTCGCGTATCGAGATGGATCTGGGGCAACTCGGCGGTACGCTGACAGAAATGGAACTGGCGATCAAGCGTTTGGCCGATCAGTTACGTCGAATGGAAGGTGAGCTGGAAAGCCAGATTATTGCACGACATGGCGGGGAAGATGCGCGTTATGCCGACTTCGACCCATTAGAGATGGATCAGTATTCATCGCTGAACCAGTTGTCAAAATCACTGGCCGAGTCAGCTTCGGACTTGGTGGATTTCAAAACCACATTGTCTGAAAAGATTCGTGATACAGAAGGTTTGCTATTACAGCAATCCCGTATTCAGGCTGAAATTCAAGAAAGCCTCATGCGTACCCGTCTGGTACCATTCTCACGTCTGTTACCGCGTTTACAGCGTATCGTGCGCCAAACGGCTTCGGCATTGAACCGTCCAACTGAATTAGTGGTGAACAATACTGAAGGGGAATTGGACCGCAGTATTCTTGAACGTCTGGTGGCACCTTTTGAGCACATGTTGCGTAACGCGATTGACCATGGGATTGAAGATCGTGAACAGCGTTTACAGACCAAGAAACCTGAAACCGGGCATATTGTCCTGAACATTGGCCGTCAAGGTACTGATGTGGTCGTAACCTTCAGTGATGATGGTAAGGGCATTGATGTCAATCGTATCAAGGAAAAAGCACTGCAAACCGGTTTAATGACGCCAGATCAGAAGCTGGAACAGGAAGAGATTTTACAATTTATCTTCCATCCAGGTTTTAGTACTGCGGCTCAGGTCACCCAGATTTCTGGGCGTGGTGTCGGGCTGGATGTGGTACAAAGCGATATTAAAGCCCTAGGCGGCCATGTCAGTGTGGCATCCACCTATGGCACAGGTACGACCTTTACCATCCGTGTTCCAACCACGGTTGCGGTCAGTGATGCCTTGATGGTTAAAGCAGGCGATCAACAGTTTGCATTCCCGCTGGCCCAGATTGACCGTATTGTGCGTATTTCACCTATGGCACTGGAACAGTACTTTGACAGTCAGGATGACTATTTCACCATTGATCAGGAACGTTACCGTTTACGCTATCTTTCTGAGTTTGTGGCAGGCCAGCCAATACCGCGTTTAAGTGGTGTGGTGCATTCTTTACCGGTATTGCTGATCAAAGGTGCCCAAGGCCAGACCACGGCATTGCTGGTGGATCAGTTGATTGGTTCGCGTGGTCAGATTGTGGTGAAACCGGTCGGACAGCAGTTCTCCAGTATTGGCGTGATTGCGGGTGCAACCATTCTGGGGGATGGTCAGGTCTGTTTGATTCTGGATGGTCAGAACATTGCACGACAAGCGCAGTCAACTGCACGCAGCAAGCAGGCGGATGAAAGCTACACTAAACAGCGTTATGATGAACGTCGCCTGATCATGATTGTCGATGACTCGGTCACCGTACGTAAGGTCACTTCACGTTTGTTAGAGCGCCAGGGCTATGATGTGGTCACGGCCAAAGACGGTGTGGATGCGATGGAGCAACTCGAAACAGTGAAACCTGATCTGATGCTACTGGATATTGAAATGCCGCGTATGGACGGTTTCGAGGTCACCAATCTGGTTCGACACCATGAATTGCATCGGGACTTGCCAATTATCATGATCACCTCACGTACCGGTGAGAAACATCGTGAACGCGCATTGTCACTCGGTGTAAGTCAATATATGGGTAAACCGTTCCAGGAAGAGGCTTTGCTGGAAAATATTGAAACTTTACTGGCTGTGCGCTAAGAGGTAGCAAAGAATGGTAAATAAAGGCGCAAACTCGGCATTGGGGCAGATTGACCAGCAAGAGTTACAACATTTAATTACGGTTTCAACCGGATTTATTGATGCCTACATTATTGAATGTCATCAAAAGGTTCCGATGCTGTTACCGCAAAATATCGTGTTGTCGGCAATGGATACCCAGACCAATGTTGAACATATTGAATGGCATGATTTAAAGCTGCCTGTGTACGCTGTAAATGATCCTGCACAGAAACAAGGTGTGGCGCTGGTGATCGAAGGTGAAGATGTATCGCAGCGTTTTGCCCTAGTCTGTAATGAAATGCCTGAGTCGATCCGTTTACGTATTTCGGAGATTGTCGATGAAGAACGGGACATCGATGATAAGACGGTCTTTCAATATGTGAAGATGGGGGAGAACAGGTTTTATGTCCCTCATCTGCAAAACATCCAAACCCAACTGGGGTTGTAATCAAAAAAGGAACTCATTGGAGTTCCTTTTTTTATGCGCTTAGCTACAAGCTTAAGCTAGCAATTCTACTAAAATTTGCTCATAGATTTCAGCTAACGGTTCTAATTCTGCGACATTGACGTGTTCATTGATCTGATGGATGGTGGCATTCAATACGCCCAACTCAAGCACCTGTGCACCGGTTGGCGCGATAAAGCGACCATCAGAGGTTCCACCACTGGTTGAAAGTACGGTATCAACGCCAGTCACATTTTTAATCGCGGTTTTTGCTGCATTCACCAGTTCGCCTACCGGAGTCAGGAAGGGTAAGCCAGACAAAGTCCACTGAATATCATAGTTGAGCTGATGTTTATCTAAAGTCTCAAGCACACGTTGTTTCAGGATATCGGCGGTAACTTCAGTTGAATAACGAAAGTTAAAAGTCACTTTAAGCGTACCAGGAATCACATTGGTCGCGCCTGTGCCTGCCTGAATATTGGAAATCTGGAAAGAAGTCGCAGGGAAATATTCATTGCCATTGTCCCAGACCGTTTCACACAGCTCATTCAGCGCTTTAGATGCAGTATGGATCGGGTTTTCAGCCAGATGCGGATAGGCCACATGGCCTTGTTTACCATGAACGGTTAAAACCGCATTCAACGAACCACGACGACCATTTTTAACAATATCACCCAACTGATGTGTACTGGATGGTTCACCGACCAGACACCAGGTCATTTTTTCATTGCGCGCTTCCAGTGTTTCAACCACTTTAACGGTACCGTTAATCGATGGACCTTCTTCATCCGAAGTGATTAAGAATGCAATCGAGCCTTTATGGTGGGGATGTTTGGCAACAAAACGTTCAGACGCAACTACCATGGCCGCCAACGCTGTTTTCATATCGGCAGAGCCACGACCATAGAGTTTTCCATCACGAATACTCGGTAAAAACGGGTCTGAATTCCATGCATCTAAATGACCGGTCGGCACCACGTCGGTATGGCCTGCAAAGCAGAATACCGGACTTTCAGTACCACGACGCGCCCATAAATTATCAACATCTTCAAAACGCATGTTTTCGATATTAAAGCCAATCTTTGCTAAGCGTTCGGCCATAATCTTCTGGCAATCATGGTCAACAGGGGTTACTGAAGGCTGGCGTAGGAGTTGTAAACTAAGTTCAAGCGTATCGGAATGGTTCATGCGGGATGTAGCTAAATCTGGTGAAATATGAACCGGTATAATAGGGGAATCTGATGGAGAAAGGTATTAAAAATAAACCTTATCTAGTTCTAGATAAGGTTCGGTACAGCTTGTTTTATAGAAATTACATTTTATCTTGAGTTTTTTCGGCAGTTTGAGAGACTTTATCACCCGCTTTAGATACATCCTGCCCAAAACCTTTAAATGTATTACAGCCAGTGAGAACAAAAGCAGTCATGATCGAAGCAACTAAGATTTTTTTCATCATCTTCTCCGTTTAAATGTAATTATGATGTACTTAAGAGGCTAAAAAAATTACTGCAAAATGAACATAAGGGTTTGATGGTAAATGTGTTATAAAATGTTATCTTAGCTATTAACAAGTGAATGAAGTAAAACTACATAAAAGTGAAGCCTGACGGTACATATAAAAACTTGGTGTGGCTGTAGATTGATAATACAGACCATTGGTCCACCAGAGAGCGGGTTGTGAAGAAGCCTCCTGATCAGGACAGAGCCATTCATGTCTTTGCAAACGATAATAAGGCGTACTTGGTATCTGAGTTCCCCATTGACCTAAACGCCGTGAAGTATTAATCCAAAATGGAAGACTTGATTTATCCTGTTGCGTAGGCAGGTACAGCTGACCTTTCATGACTGCAAACTTACGCTGAATGAGATGGTTGTTGGCTTCAGTAAACTGGAATTGACGTTCGGTAAAATGTTTGAGTTTGCGCTGTAAGGTATCTTGTCTATTTAATCCAAACCATTGAGCCAGTGCCAGTTTTCCTTCACCTAAATAATATTTTAAAGCCACTTCCCAATGTTCAACTTGTTGGGTTTCCTGATTGAGCAAAACAAAGTCCAGTTCGCCTAAAGTCACCGCACCTGCAATTTTTTGAATGCTATGTCCGAGCAACTGATAAGGATGGTAATCATCGTCCAGTAGCCAGAACCAGAGCAGGTTCTCAAATCGCAGGCCTAGTCGTGTGCTTTTGAGTTGTGCCAGAAAATCAACCAGCGGCTGGGGCTGCTGATCCAGTTGCTTTAAACGTGATTCATAATTTTGATAATGGGTTTGCCAAATCGGGTCTGGATGTAATTCAAAATGATTTTTCAGGCTGAGATCGTCTGGAATGTCTGCCAGAATATTGGGGCTTGCAATACAGAAGGCTAAATGCCGTACGATCGGATTGTTAAACTGTAACCACGGCTCAAAAAAACAAGGGGTGGTAAGCATTTTAGACATCAAGCCACTCAATCATGGAAATAATAGGTTAAGTTTAAGAAACCACAATAAAAACACTTTATACTAGCACGGTTGTAAACAGGTGTTGGTTAATTGCTCAATGAAAACTTTATTCTGGCGTAGTCTGGTCGTGATTTTTATTACGTTGGGAATCATTGGGGCAATTTTACCAGGCATGCCCACTACGGTTTTTCTGATTCTGGCTGCATGGGCGGCTTCCAAAGGCTGGCCGGAAATGGATGCTTGGTTATTAAATCACCCTAAATATGGCCCGACCTTACGCAACTGGCGTGAACATGGCACAGTCCCGCGGAAGGCGAAATGGATTGCCAGTATCATGATGCTGCTTAGCGGTATTTTGATGCTGTTCACCAATGCACCGTTTTGGGTGAAAGTCTTTACCGATGTCACCATGTTTATCGTGGCTGTGTGGTTATGGTTAAGACCCGAGCCTGAGCGAGGATAAGCAAAGCAACGCTTTGCCCGAAGCGCAAGACGAGCGGCTATGCCGCGAGTGGCGAGTAAAGAAAAGCAACGCTCTTGCGGAATATATTCCTCATGCGCAAGACGAGCAGCTATGCTGCGAGTGGCGAGTTAAGAAAAGCAACGCTCTTACGGAATAGATTCCTCATGCGCAAGACGAGAACCGTATTCGAGGAAATACATTAAGCAATCTTTGTCTTAAACCCCATTCAAAACATATCCGAATAACACGAACAAAGAACCAAACCAATATCTTCCGATGGTATTTTATTTTCCTACACCAACTTTAAGATTGATACACGACTAAAACTACTGAAAACTACAAGAAAAAAGACTTCATCTATGTTGAAATGAAGATGTTCTATCATCTATCGAGATAACAATGACCTATACCCTTGATCAGGCAGACATCATCATAGACTTGGCACAGCAAACACTACGTTTGCCGAAACAGAATAAATTCTATGTGATCTCTTCGGGCAAAAACGGTATTGGTGAACAGGAAAATAGTGGAAAGACCCCAAGAGGCTGGCATCAGGTTGCCCAAAAGATTGGCGGCGATGCACCAAAGAATGCAGTATTTATTGCACGTCAGCCGACAGGTGAAGTATACGACCTGCAATTAGCCCAGCAATTTCCTCAACGAGACTGGATCTTGTCGCGGATTTTATGGCTGGATGGTCTTGAAGAAGGCTTCAACCATGGGGAAGGGCACGATACCTTTAAGCGTTATATCTATATTCATGGTACGCCGGATACAGAGCCAATGGGTGTTCCGATGTCGCATGGTTGTATTCGAATGAAAAATGATGAAATTATCGAGCTATTTGAACTCATTTCCGAACAGGCGCTGGTGTATATATCCGAACAAGCCTTAGAAAACGATATGTGAAAATGCAAATAAGTGCTTAAATAAAATACGAAAATATCAGTTTTTGCATGGAATCACTTATTTTTTAATCATTCGTACGGTTTTTTCAGAAAAGAATGGCAAAAGCGTTTGACAGGCTGTAAAGATTCTCTATAATGCACCTCACAAACGATGAAGACGTTAAGGGCGCTTAGCTCAGTTGGTAGAGCGTCTGCCTTACAAGCAGAATGTCGGCGGTTCGATCCCGTCAGCGCCCACCAAGCCTTTACGTTAAGACTCAAGTGCAGCGGTAGTTCAGTTGGTTAGAATACCGGCCTGTCACGCCGGGGGTCGCGGGTTCGAGCCCCGTCCGCTGCGCCACTTAAGTTTTAATATTCGTTTGCTATGATTGCAAAATTATCGTGCAGCGGTAGTTCAGTTGGTTAGAATATCGGCCTGTCACGCCGAGGGTCGCGGGTTCGAGCCCCGTCCGCTGCGCCACTTTAAGATTGCAAGAATAGCTAGAGTTGAATAGATTAGAATTTATGTCTTTTATATTCAAACAAATTTTTAAAGCGATGCTTTAGATTTGTTACCTCGCTCAGGGCGCTTAGCTCAGTTGGTAGAGCGTCTGCCTTACAAGCAGAATGTCGGCGGTTCGATCCCGTCAGCGCCCACCATAATTTGTGACATTTACTTCTCTATGGAAGTAATACAGTGCAGCGGTAGTTCAGTTGGTTAGAATATCGGCCTGTCACGCCGAGGGTCGCGGGTTCGAGCCCCGTCCGCTGCGCCATTCTCTTGATTCCCTGTTCAAGAGGGTGATAATGTAAGACACTACGCACTCCGTTTGTCTTGCGTCATAAAAATTGATATTCAATCAATTTTTATTCCTCAGGGCGCTTAGCTCAGTTGGTAGAGCGTCTGCCTTACAAGCAGAATGTCGGCGGTTCGATCCCGTCAGCGCCCACCATATATCTTCCCCAATCTCATATCATTGTAATCATTACAAAGTTATTTTATGATTAGCATCAATAATGATTCTAATACGAAGTACTTTATGAGAAATCCTTATCAACGCAAGGCTGCGTCGAAATCTCAAGCTACATCTGCCAATTCTTCACTTAAAGACACTTACCGTCAGTTTATTCAAAACATTATTATGCAACGTCACGTGATAGCGCTCTATCATGACGGCTGGGCTTTATGTTCAACACCATCAGGTCAGCATGCATTATCGGTATGGCAAAATAAAAGCTTGGCGAAATTATTGATTAAAGACAATTGGGCACAATACGAAATTCAGGAAGTACCCTTGTTGGCTTTTATTGAGAAGATGATTCCATTTTTAAAAGAAAATAATACCATCTTATCTTTGGATTTAACCCCTGAAGGGAATAACCTGCTGGTTAGCCCCGATGCTTTATTATTAGATATTAAGAACTTTTTATACCAGATTTACTTACAACGACCCGATGTATTTGCTGAGTTAAAACTACCGTTACCGCGTGATATTCGTTTGCATCAGCCAGCTTCATCCTCATTGGAATAGTAAAGGGCTCAATCAATATTCATTCAGTAACCAGCCACTGGCATAAGCAAAATATTCTCTTAACCAGGCATTATAGCGTGTTGCCAAAGGTGTGGTCGCTCCGAGCAGGGTAATATTACGATAGCCTTGTTTTCTAGCAATGGCGGCAGCTCTTAAGGTGTGGAAATCACTGGTGACAATTGCAATCGGTTGCTGGATATTGATGTGTTGGGCCTGTAATAAAGTTTGACTATTTTTAAGGTTTAGTTCAGTGCTGGTGCTTTTATCTTCCAGAATGATTTGTGACTTAGGAATATGGTAGTGCTGCTGTAAATAACCAGACATCACCACAGCTTCGCTTTCGGTTTCACCATAATCAATCCCGCCTGTCAGCACCAGTTTTGCATCAGGCTGCGCTAAAGCTACAGGAGCCGCACGATCCAATCGTTTTGCCAGCGTCGCAGAAGGTTGTCCATTTTCTACGCCACTGCCTAAAACAATAATGGCTTTTACCGGTGCAACAGGTTGTGTTTCCGTACGATTATCCGCAAGGTAATCAAAGAAATAGCCTAAGCTGACCAACCATGCCCAAAAACACAGCCAGCCAAAACGCCACAGGCTATGCAGATGGAAGTGGTAGAAAAAGAAACGTTCAACATGATAATAGAAATAAGCATAAAGACAGAAAAACAGTCCGAGCAGTAGCGGGAGTACAGTACCAATATGAATCTTTTTAAAGGCAATCAGAATTGCGCCATCTAAGAACAGAACTGAACCGATAAGGGCTAAAGCAAGGCGAATCCATAAACTTATTTGCATAATCTTAATTGTGTCGATTTGAATCGTGCTAAGTGTATGCAAAATTAAAAGAAAGGCAACACTGCGATTGTCTTATAAAAAAACGAGTGACTGGCACTCGTTTTTTTTAATGAGAGGGCTTAATACACATCTCGACGATAACGGCCTGCTTGACGTAATTCATCCAGTTTTTGTTCACCGAGAATATCTGTTAAAGCTTGGTCTACACCTGAGGCCATGCCTTCGATGCTACCACAGATATAAATCACCGCACCTTGCTCGACCCATTTTACTAACTCATCGGCATTATTGCGTAGAATATCTTGTACATAGATACGCTGTTGCTGATCACGAGAGAAGGCCAGATCAAGTCGTTGCAATGTGCCCATATTTTTCCACGCTTCAATCGTTTCCTGATAGAAGAAATCATGTTCGCGTTGACGTTCACCAAAGATCAGCCAGTTGGCGGTGTAGTTTTGACGATTACGCTGCTGTAACAGGCTCATTAAACCCGCAATACCGGTACCGTTACCAATACATAGAATTGGACGGTTATCATCAATCAAATGGAACGATTCATTGGTGCGGATACGTAGCGCGATTGCTTGTTTGAGCGGCGCATATTCGGTTAACCAGCCAGAACCCAAACCGAGTTGATGGTTATCATCATATTGTTGACGCACTACCAGTCTTAACAACTGTTGCGACGGGATACTGGCAATTGAATATTCACGCGTTGGCAAGGTTGGAAGCTGCGCCAGTAACTCTTCGATGCTATTGAAAGGTTGAGTTTCAATACGCAGGTTTTTATCCCACAGTACCTGTTCAACCGTCTGGTTGAGCGATTGCACAACAGTCTGTGCTGCAATCTGGTGTTTGGCTAAAAAGTTTTGGATCGCTATTGGGCTATTTGCTGGCTGAATTTCAGCAATATCACCGGCATGCCAAGTCATATCCGAAGCAGAGGTCAGTTCAATATTATAAGCCGCTTGACCTACACTATTTGGGTTGAGCAGCGTACGCGCACTTAACGTCCATTGATCAAAGACTTTCTCGATATTCATGGCATGTAATTCATGTCGGGTCACCACTGAAAGGGCTTGGTTCCAGCGCTGAATATCATGCGCATTGGCATTATCTACTTCAATAAGATCAAAGAAGGGTTGTGCCTGACATTGTTTTAACCATGCATCAACTGCATAACCGAAGCTGCAATAACTTTCTGGATATTCTTTGGAGCCCAGCGCAAGCACGGCATATTGCATCTGGCTGAGATCAAGCTTTTGCTGCATCAGTTTTTTGCTAAAACCTGAGGCGAGATCGGGTGCTTCACCAGTCCCGTAGGTACTGATCACAAATAAAACCTGTGCTGTTTGTAGCAGGTCCTGTTCAGTCAGTTGCTGGATCGGTTTTACCGTGGTGGGTTGTTGTGCTTCTTGCAGGCTCGTCGCTGTACGCCACGCCAGTTGCTCTGCCACACCGGTTTGAGACGCATAAGTGATCAGCCAAGGTTGCGCATTCGGGTCAATCTGTTGAGTGCTAAGGGATTGACGTGCGGCTTGGGTCAGCTTCTTCTGTTTACGGCGTTTTAAATACAACATCCAGCCGGTCACAAAAAACAGCGGCATGCTGAGTGACGCCAGCATGGCAATAAATTGATAGGTCGAACCAAAGAAACTGCCACGATGTACAGGCAGCATACTGCTCATGATTTTTTCATTGAGCTTTTTATCTTCATACAGTTCAAGTTTTTCAAACTGTTGATCTTGGTAATTATAGATGGCTTGGTTACGTGCGCGCTCATGTTGTGGAATCGCATCGACAAAAGACACTTCAACTTTGGCATCGTCACGCTTTGGAATAGTTAAGGTCAGGCTTGAATATTCACGCCCGATTTGCGCATTGACGCCCGTCCAGCTCTGGGTCAGGATGTGATTGACCTGCTCGGTCGATAAAGCTTGTTGTTTATGTTTTCTATTTCCAGATTCATTGTGCTGTTGGTTACGTTGCGGTTGTTCAACCCCCATGACTTTGAACATCCCCGCACGCCACCAGTCATAGGACCAGTATAGGCCGGTACAGGCAAACAGCAGATAGAATATCACCACCCATGTGCCGACAACGGCATGTAAATCCCAGATGAAATTACGGCCTTTCAACTTGGGTTTAATGAAGAACCATTGTTTAAAGCTATGCTTCTTGGGAAAACGTAAATACAGACCACTCAATACAAAGAAAATCAGCATCAGGGTAGAGGCACCAGTAATCTGTGCCCCAAATTCACCTGCCGTTAAATTACGGTGTAAACGTTGGATAAATTGCAACGTATCACGACCTTTAATATCAGGTAAAACTTCCGCTGTATATGGGTTGACCATCATGTTATAGCCACGGCGCGCACCTTCTTTTTTGATATTGACGGTGGAGGACGCAGCGGGATCAGCAGCGATGGTAATACTGTTAATTTCAATTTCTGGTTGTTGTTGATTGAAATGTTGATAAAGCTGGGCAGGGGTTAATTTGGGTGATTGAGCCACTTCAACAACATAGCTGTCTTGATTGATCCATTTAAGGATTTGTGGTTCATATGAGTAAATCGCCCCTGTAACTCCCATTAAAGAGAGAATAAGCCCCGCGGTGATCCCTAAAAACCAGTGTATCTGGAAGAAAACTTTTTTAAACATGGTCAAAAAATGTAAATAGAGTGGAATTCATGTAAAAAATTATAACTCAAGAATAAGAATACAATGTGGATTTTGCAGGTAATATTGATTTTGATTCTCATTTATTTTATGGGCAATAAAAAACCTCTCATGGCGAGAGGTTCTTGTTCATCCGTGTCTTAAATCGATTTAGGCGCGCCTACAGTCTCATTTAAGTGCTTGCGAACGGTATTAAAAGAAAAGTTCTTTGAATCCATACGCTTTGGCAAGATGTAAGCACCTTGTTGTTGTTCACCTTTAGGCGTTTTTACCTTGAAATTCACCAGGATAAAGTCAGGAGAGCTATACCATTCATAGATATCTTTCCAGCCAATGGTAGCAGTACCTTCTTGTAGGCCCATTTTTTGGCGCATCACGATCCCGTGCGGTTGTACACCTAAACGTAAGCCTTTAATTTCCTGAACAGGGAATTCGGTCATCTTGCGTTTCACGTACCATTCCAGACCAAATTTCTTGATCAGATAAAACAGCACCACCCCTACAATCACCACCCAGCACAGTACGGTTGAGTAGGTTGAGTAATATTTAATTAGTCCTGCTGCAACCAAGGAAAGCACCACAAGTGCAATCATAATCATCCATGCTTTGCGGCTGAATTTGTTGGTACTACGCCAAATCATAAGTTGAGCTTGACGTTGTTCAGCTTCAGAAACTTCGTAAGGAACAGGTTGTAGCGTATAAGCGTATAGCGTTTTGGCGGTCATAGTGTAAAAAATGAGTCTAGAACTGGGTTAAGTTTAACACCTATTGGCATGCAAAGATATTATGCCAATGGCGAATGATTAGAGCGATGCATATTCGGTGCCGTCTTCATGGGGTTCATGACTCAGGCTTTGTTTCAGCATACTCAAACGGGTGAGTACGCCCAGCATCAGTGACAGTTGTTGCAAGATAATCAATGAATTCTGTTCATTTTCCTCATTGCGGCTTAAACGGTCACGGATGGCTTGCATCATATTCTGTGCGGATAAATCAGGCACCTCGTCTCTGAGTAACGCTCCCTGAATATCATCCAGTGCCTGATCCAGTAAGGACAGCACTTCCTGATCTTCAATTTTTTCACGGTGCGCACCCAAGGCAGCGATATAGCTTAAAAAGGTATGGCTGAGACAGAGAAATTCGAAGGCCAGGCTTTTCTGGTTAACATCAATATTCGGTTCGGTGGCAATGGTCGAAATCAGTGATGCCACTTCTGCATCGGTATTATGGGCCGCCCGACGTACCACCCGATAATTCAGGGCATTATTACGACCATGATGATATTGCGCGACCACTTCGCTCAGGTATTGACATTGCGCCTGTAAAGAACGGCGGATCGAGCGAGGCAGTCTACGGAACTTCCAGTCCGGCCAGATAAAACTCACACCAAACCAGGCCAGAGCGCAACCGAGCACGGTATCAATAAAGCGGGGAAAACCTGCTGCAAAGGCAGAGCCATCCAGATTGAAATTGATGAGCGCCAGAATGGTAATAAAGGCCGTGGCTTGTGCATATTGCTTACTGCGCAGTTCTAAAAATAGCACACCACTCAGCACCAGCATGACCAGTTGTCCTTCAATTGAAGGAATAAAGTAGATAATCGCAAGACCGACAATAATACCAACCAATGTACCGATAATCCGTAAATAGAGGCGGCGTTTGGTGGCGTTAAAATTCGGCTGGCAGACGAACAGCGCCGTTAACATGATCCAGTAACCGTATGCGATATCGGTCATCTGGATAAACACATAGCCAATAAATAGCACAATGGATAAACGTACAGCATGACGGAACAATACCGATTCAGGAGAAAGATGCTGTTTTACACGGACAATAATGTCATTCCAGCCTTTGAGATCATCATCTTTCAGCTGGCTTTCTGCATGCTGGGCATTGATCTTTTGCAGATTGCGTTCGGTTTCCAGATTCTGTAATTGCGCATCAATCGATTTCAGGTTCTGATACAGCGCAAACAGAGCATTAATCCGCACCTGATCATAATGTCCATCTTCCCGCAATTTTTCCAGAGAGGTACGTAAATTTTCAAAGCTATGCTTAAAGCGTTTGTTATGCACATAACGGGTACGACTTAAAATCGATTGAGACAGATCCTGACAGGCTTTGCCCTGAATCGACAGGATGCGCTGGAAGCGGAACAGGATGTCACTATGCTGGAACACTTTGGCCAGTTTCTGATAATCAATATGCGCTGAATCAGCGCGTTCATGAATATCTTGCGCCACAAAATAATATTGCAGGCTGCGTCGGGTATCTTTTTGACCGCGGTCACCTTTGAGCCGGGTTAATAAGGACATGCGCAGATCATTAAAGATCGCCACCAGCTTGCCATTTTCCATGGCAATATCAATCATGCTTTGTTGATAGCTGGACGGGGTCATGTCGACATCAAACAGGTTGGACTTGGCAAACAGGAAACTTCCCAGCGCCGAATAAGATGCCGAAAGCTGATCCCGGACTTTTCGTACCGGGAACAGCAGAAAACTGATGGTAGAGAGTAGGCCATACCAGGCCGCACCCGCAACGAGAAGCGCGGGTTGAACATACCATTGCTCAAATAAATGTACGCCTAGCATGGCATAGACGGAAGTCACTAGACAGCCATACGCAATGGTGGCATAACGTCTTCCCAGCGAGCCAAGCAAGATCCAGCCGATACAGGAAGCAATCAGGCCGATTGCAAAGGCAACCGGATAAGGGAATAACAGTTGAACCGATGCAGCGGTGATAAAAAATCCGATATAGGTATAAATCAGATTCATGATGCGCACAGAAAAGCGGTCATCAATATCACTAATCGCGGCAGCAACCACACCGAGGGTTAAGGGGATGGTGGCGAGTTGATAATCGAGTAAATAAGGAACGAAAGCTGTCCCGGTAAAGGCAATCAGCATACGCACGTTATACATCAACGTGGTGTTATAGGTTGTTTGTTTTAAACGTCCGAACCAAGGATTCAAGGGTTGTCCTTCTTGTATTCTACAATTGAATTTTCATCGTGGCTGTTCACAGGGTTAAAGTGTTCGCAGACGTTAATATTATGCACAAAACTGATGGGGATGCTAAGCTTAGAATATTCCAAAATTTGTTAAAGTGGGGCAGTATGCAGGCCGAGCAAACCAATCAACGTCAATATTCAACAGCATGGATTATGTTGCTTGCTTTGTTAACTGCGTTAGGGCCGTTATCGATTGATATGTATTTACCCGCATTGCCGCAAATGGCCGATGAATTTGGGGTAAGTACACAAATGGTTGCCAATACCTTGCCTGCCTATTTCTTGGGTCTGGCAATGGGTCAACTAATTTATGGTCCGGTCAGTGACCGGATTGGGCGTAAAAAGCCGCTTTATTTTGGCTTGGCACTATATGCCATCGCCAGTCTGGCGTGTGTCTTTGCAAGCAATGAATGGGCCTTGATCGCAGCCCGTATTTTCCAGGCTTTGGGCGGCTGTGTTGGGGTTGTAATGGCGCGTGCTGCAATCCGTGACCGTCTGGATATGCAGGGTTCTGCACAGGCATTTTCCAGCATGATGATTGTGATGGGACTGGCACCGATTCTGGCACCCATCTTTGGGGCATGGATTCTCAACTTTTTTCCGTGGGAAGCGATTTTCATTACCTTGGCGCTGATTGGGGTAATGTGCTGGCTCTGTGTACATTTCTTCTTTAAAGAATCTTTGCCGGTTGAGCGCCGTTTAAAATTATCGGTCTATCAGGTGACCACGCTATATGCAGCGATCTTAAAAGATGAGAGTTTCCGTGTGCCGATGTTTGCAGGCTGCTTAACCGGTGCGGCCTTATTCTGTTATATCAGCTCGGCTTCTGCGGTTTTTATGGGACAGTATGGCTTATCTCAGCAACATTTCTCTTATGCCTTTGCCTTAAATGCAGCAGGCATCATGCTAATGTCCTCGATTAATAAACACCTGAATACCCGTATGGGAATTTTCCAGCGTTTAAAACTGGGAGGTGCGATTCAGTGTTTTGGAGCCTTGATTGTACTAGGCGCGGGGCTGATGGCAGATGCACCTCTAGCCTTACTGATGCCGGGCTTGTTTTTAGTGGTTTCCGGGATTGGTTTAACCGGGCCGAATGCCATGGCTTTGGCCATGTCTCAACAGGGTGCACGTGCAGGTACAGCCAGTGCAATTATGGGCAGTATGCAATTTGCCTGCGGTTTACTGGCTGGGATCATCCTGAATTTCCTGTTCTGGAAAGCATCGCTGAATATGGGCATCATGATGTTGTTATTTACCAGTGCCGGTTTCTTTGCCATCTTAAAAGTCGGTAAACAACAAAGCAGTATCTCTGGTTAAAGAAATACTGCTGCAATTCGAACGCTTTAATCTAGAAATACGGTGAAGTTTTCAACCGGTTCACGAGGGGTAATGAAGGTGTTGACGATATGGTCAGGGTCGGCATAACCCAAGGCAATGGTACACACCAGTTCTTCATCTTCTGGCGCGCCCAGAATATCCAGAACGATCGGGTGGAAATGATTCCAGGCTGCTTGCGGGCAGGTATCTAGACCACGGGCTTTGGCGGCGACCATGACATTCTGCAACATCATGGAAATATCCATTTTTGAACCGATGCCCATGATTTTATTCACGGTAAAATACAGGGCGACTGGCGCATCAAATAGCTGGAAGTTACGCAGCTGTTGCGCTGCCATTTTCTCTTTTTCACCTTTCTGGATGCCCAGCAAGCCATAGAGACCCCAGCCATTGGCACGACGACGATCGATAAATGGTGAAATCCAGGTTTCAGGATAGTAGGCAAAGGTCTCCTGATATTGTGCGGCCAGTTCTGGTTTTTGTAGAAGTTCGATTTGTGCAGCGCACACACGGTCAATCATTTCGGCACGTTTTTGTCCAGTGACTACATAGACTTTCCAGGGCTGGACGTTGGTCCCAGAAGGGGCACGGCTGGCGACAGTCAGGATGTCTTTAATGGTTTGGGTGTCAACAGGGGTATCTAAAAACGCACGTACCGAATGACGAGAGGTAATGGCCTCGTCCACCAAGCGGACTTGTTCCGTGTTCATGAAAACTCCTTAACCTTTTGATCTTTTAATGACAGGAGAATATAAATCAATAAATGTTTTTTGTTGCGGGTTTTTCAGGTATAAATATAGGATTGCATAAAAAATACGCAAAAAAATTAGAGGATTAACACTAATTGTTGTGAGTTTTCTATCTTTTGTTAGGTTTGTGTGAAAAATAATTCTATAAGTAACATAATGAAATCGAAATAATATTTATGCCTACTCAATGGAATCAATAAAACTCTTTAAATAAAAAGTACACACAATATCCGAAATTTATGCATAATACGCCCTTTTTAAAAATGATTAGACTTTCCTTGCTGAATGGCTAAGGGGGAATTTTCTATTTTAAAGACAGCTTGAATTTATCCAATTCAATCTCTGTGGGAAATGTTGAAATATACACTATATACAAGGAGCTTCTCATGAGTTTATCTCTCATCCGTAAGCCGTTCGTAATGCAAGGATTAGCAATCACAGTTGCTGCCTTAATGATGAACAGTACACACGCTGCCAGCGAGCAAGAACAGATTCAGCAACTTCGCGATGAAGTCAAGGAATTAAGAGCTTTATTACAGCAATATGTTCCCCAGGCAAAACAACAAAATGATGCCGCTCAAGTTGCCGTCGCCCCTGCAACTGCAGTAGCTGCAACCAATAATCAAAATACAGCAGCAGTAGTCACAACCGCTGCCCCGAAAAAATCTCCATTAAGTTTTAGCACTGCTTCTGGTGCGGAAGTAAAACTGTACGGTTTCTTGCGTGGTGACGCGTCTTATCAGGCAAAAGGTGGTGACGGTATTTTTAACCGCATCAATAAGGTTGATCTGGAAGGCGCTGAAAAGAACAGTGACCGTTTCTATAGCACTGCAACCGTGACCCGTCTTGGTCTTGATTTTAAAGCACCGGTTGAAGGCGCTGACGTTGGCGGTAAGTTAGAAGTGGACTTCCGTGGTGGTAGCAGCAATGACACCATTCGTATCCGTCATGCTTATATGACTTATAACGACTGGCTATTTGGTCAAACCACATCGACCTTCCTGGCCACAGATTTGCAACCGGAAATGCTGGACTTTAACTCGCCACTGGGAATTGGTACTTACCGTACGCCTATGGTTCGTTATAGCGGCAAGTTCACACCAGAAACCAGTTATGCGGTTGCTTTAGAAAAAGGCAATGACGATAACCGTGCGCCATCCTTAACCTCAAAAGTAAAATATGATTTTGCTGAAGGCAAGGGAACCACTTCTGCACGTGCCTTGTTGACAGAAGCACGTAGTAAAGCGACCTACGACAACAACAATAACCGCACCAATTCAGGCGAAGCTGAACTGGGTTGGGGTGTTGCTGTAGGTGCAAAATATAAATTCACTGATTCATTACAGGCCATGATTGACTATTCGCATGTCAAAGGCGATAGCAAATTCCTGCTGTATACCAACAATGCCTTCAATGTAAATTCAAATAATTTTGATTTGAATCTGAATGAATTTGATGCAGTGACAGTCGGTACAACCTATCAGATTAACCCGAAATTACGCAGTACCTTGGCCTATGGCGCCATGTTTGCAGATGACAGCAATGACTTTGCAAAACAGGCCGTGGTTGCAAAAGACACCGCCCAGAACAAAACCCTGCAACAGGGCTGGTGGAATATCATGTATTCACCAGTAACACCGATTACGTTCGGTCTGGAATATATCTACGGTGAACGTAAAACTTTTGACGGGCAAAAAGGTAAAGATAATCGTGTAGGGGCAATGGCTCGCTATAATTTCTAAGCCATTTTAACCCGCAGATGAAAATCATCCGTGAAAACTGAATCACCATAATTTGCAAAGGTTCTCACATTGAACTGTATGCTTTTTATAAAGTTGATTGAGTTTTCACTCATTTTGAGAGTTACTATTTTAGCAGTTTTAAAGTGGCTACCCGCCATTGAAGGAATTGATAAAGTAAACGGAAGAAGATATGGAATTTACTTTTAATGGTTTTTATACCCTGATTTCAGCCGTTATCGTGTTGTTATTAGGGCGTTTGCTCGTTAATAAAATTGATTTCTTAAGACGCTATAACATTCCCGAGCCTGTTGCGGGCGGTCTGGTTGCAGCCGTAATTTCATTACTCGTGCACTCTGTATGGGGTTACAGTATTGTTTTTAGTAGCGAATTACAAACCAGTTTTATGTTGATCTTCTTTGCTTCGATTGGTTTAAGTGCCAATTTCATGAAGCTTAGAGAAGGCGGTATTGGCTTGGTGATCTTCCTGGTCTGTGTTGCATCTTTCATTGTGGTACAGAATGCGGTCGGTATGAGTCTGGCCACCTTGCTCGGTATTGATCCACTGGTCGGTCTGATTGCAGGTTCAATCACCTTGACCGGTGGTCATGGTACAGCAGGGGCATGGGGCGAAATTCTTGAAACCCAGCACGGGATTCAAGGTGCTTTGGCTTTAGGTATGGCGAGTGCAACTTTTGGTCTGATCATCGGGGGTATTATCGGTGGTCCTTTGGCGAAATTGTTAATTAACCGTTATAGCCTTGCTCAAGCGCAGACACCGGCAGAGATCAAGAACCGTGATACGCATCTAGATCAGCATCCTGACGAGCTGGCACCATTTGAAAATCCACATCAAGTCCGTTTAATCACTGCTGATAATGCCATTACCACTTTGGGTATGTTTGCTGCATGTCTTGCATTTGCAGAATTCATGACCGGTTACAGTAAAGGGACCTGGTTCGAGTTACCAACCTTTGTCTGGGCGCTTGGCGGCGGTGTTATTTTACGTAATATTCTGGAAAGCGTATTAAAGGTAGATATCTTTGATCGTGCCATTGACGTGTTTGGTAATGCTTCATTGTCACTTTATCTGGCAATGGCGTTGCTTTCACTCAAATTATGGCAGCTGGCTGATCTTGCTGGACCGCTCGTTGTCATTTTAGGTGCGCAAACCATTACCATGGCATTGTATGCAGCATTCATTACTTTCCGTGTGATGGGTAAAAACTACGATGCGGCTGTATTGGCTGCAGGTCACTGTGGTTTTGGTATGGGGGCAACACCAACTGCGGTTGCCAACATGCAAGCCATTACCAACATGTATGGACCATCTCATAAAGCGTTCCTGATTGTTCCGCTATGTGGTGCGTTCTTCGTTGATTTGATCAATGCAACGGTGATTCAAGTCATCCTGAAATTCTTTGTCTAAGTCGGACCAAAAGCCCCATACGGGGCTTTTTTGCTGAATCTCTCATGGAATATAGTAACCCTGCACTTCGGGCAGCATATAAGTGAATTGAATATGAATGAACAACTGAATGCCACGCTCATGTCGTGGGTCCAATTCTTGAATGATCCTTTATGGAACTTTCTGGTTATCTTTCTTCTTTTTGTCGGAATCTTTTATACTATCATTACTGGTGCTGTTCAGTTAAGACTGTTCTGGCACAGTATCAAGGTTATGAAGGGCAGCCGTCAGGAATGTCAGGATGATCATGGTATTACTCCGTTTCAGGCTTTTGTTACTGGCTTGGCCAGCCGTGTAGGAGTCGGGAATGTCGCCGGCGTTGCAATCGCCATTGCCATCGGTGGACCTGGAGCTGTGTTCTGGATGTGGGTTACTGCCTTTCTTGGGATGAGTTCCGCTTTTGTCGAGTCTTCACTGGCGCAGTTGTTCAAGGTTCGGGATAACCAGAACCAGCAATTCCGGGGCGGACCAGCCTATTATATTACCCAAGGTCTGAAGCAGAAATGGCTTGGTATTGTTTTCGCCTTGGCATTGATTCTTGCTTACGGTTTTGTATTTAATGCTGTTCAGGCAAATGCAATTATTGGAGCCACATCACATGCCTGGGGCTGGGATAAAGCCAATCTGACCTTGGGTCTAGGTGGTCTTGATCTCGAGATTTCCTGGTTAGGACTGATTCTGGTTGTCATGACTGCGTTGATTATCTTTGGCGGGATCAAGCGTATTGCTAAAGTCGCAGAAGGCATTGTGCCATTTATGGCGTTGTTATATATCGCGGTAGCTTTATATATTGCTGCGATTAACTTGCCGATGTTACCTGAAATTTTCAAACTGATTTTTACCAAAGCATTTGAGTTTGAAGCTGCAGCGGGTGGTTTCTTCGGTGCCATGATTTCAATGGCCATGATGATGGGGATTAAACGCGGCCTGTTCTCAAATGAGGCGGGTATGGGTTCTGCTCCAAATGCCGCAGCGGCATCTGATGTTAAGCATCCGGTTAATCAGGGCCTGGTACAGATGCTTGGGGTATTTGTCGATACATTCGTGGTTTGCTCATGTACAGCAATCATTATTATGGTATCCGGCATGTATCACGAAGCTGGTTTTGAAGGGGTGACGCTGACACAAAAGGCACTGGAAAGTCAGATTGGTGGCTGGGGCGGCAGTTTCCTTGCAATTATTCTGTTCCTGTTTGCTTTCACTTCTATTATCGGTAACTATGCTTACGCAGAAAGTAATGTCCAGTTTATTAACAACAGCCCTAAAGTCATGTTCGGTTTCCGTATTCTGGTACTACTTATGGTGTATTTCGGTGCGATCACCAGTGTACCGTTAATCTGGTCAATGGCTGACTTGTCTATGGGCTTAATGGCAACCATTAACCTGATTGCAATTCTATTGCTTACACCATTCTTGCGCATGCTTTTAAAAGACTATACCTCTCAGTTAAAACAAGGTATTCAGCATCCTGAATTTAAACTCGATAATCATCCTGAGTTTAAGAAAAAAGTTGATTCTGATATCTGGTAAGTGATTTGAATAACGCTTTGAATGTATAAAAAAAGTCCCTTGCGAGGGACTTTTTTTATGAAGATTTCATGACCTATGCAAAGAAATTGATACATCTTTTCAGATGTGCTGACGCTAAAATCCGACACAGAAAAACAGACAATATGGCAACACTGCGTATGAAACAGCTTAAATTCTGGGCCCTTGGTCTTTCAATCATGCTCTTGGCAGGTTGCCAAACTACAGCGCATGTAAGCCTTGCTGTGGAAGATGCTCAGGCACATACTGTTTCGCAACCTTTTAGTTATATCAAACAGCAACAAAAGCGACCTGTGGTGGCGTTGGTGCTGGGCAGTGGCGGGGCACGGGGTTATGCTCATATCGGTGTGATCGAAGTGCTAGAACAACAAGGCATTCGCCCTGACTTTATTGTTGGAACCAGTGCGGGCAGTATTGTCGGTTCAATCTATGCCAGCGGTAAAAGTGCTGCTGAACTGCGTGATATTGCCTTAAAGCTAAAAGCCACTGATGTCCGTGATGTCAATCTGAGTCTAAAAGGCTTTTTTGATGGCAAGAAGGTGGAAGACTATATCAACCAGCAAGTCCATAATACGCCCTTACAAAAGTTGAAAATCCCGCTGTATGTGGTGGCGACCGAGTTAAAGGACGGGTCAAAAACCGTATTTAACTATGGCAATACCGGACAGGCGGTTCGTGCTTCCGCTTCGATTCCAAGTATGTTTGTACCAACCATGATTCATGATGTGGAATATGTCGATGGGGGGCTGGTCAGTCCGGTACCTGTGCAGGTGGCACGTGAGCTCGGCGCAGATGTGGTGATTGCGGTGGATATTCTGGCTCAGCCAATCCATACCGAAACCACCAATGTGTGGGGCCTGTTTAACCAGAATATCAATATCATGCAAGGTCGTCTGGCTGAAGAAGAGCTCAAAGAAGCAGATATTGTGATTCAACCTGACCTACGCGAGAAAGCACATATTTTTGATGTAAAAGGCCGTGAGCAGACCATGCAGGCAGGCATTGATGCAGCAAATGCTAAACTGGCCGATATACAATGGGCCATTCAAAATAAAAGCAAGCCCTCTAGAGCGGATCAGCAGAATATGGCGGTCAAGCAAAATTCAGCCCTGCCACGATGATTGAATATTGTTCAGATTTATAGATGGACTTAAGTGTTTGAGTCTATTTGCTAAAATTCATTTTTTATAAAAACAGCTTATAAATATTCTACAAAAAGCTATTAAAACGCCCAGAAAAATAGTAAATAACTACAAATCATAAAACTTTTCTATCAGAGAGTTTTAAGTTTTAGGTCATAGGATGACCTCATCAAATAAATTGTTTCATAACAAGGATTGTTAAACAGATGTTTAAGTCTTTCTTTCCGAACCCGCGTCTATTTTTTATTTCTGCGGTGGTCTGGCTCGCACTTAATATGCTGCTTTGGTACAGCGGTGGACATAGCTGGGGCGAATATCTGGGTTTTCCTAAAGGCTATGCTAATGCAGAATTACCGATTGATGTCAGTCGCTTTTGGGCGCCTTCATTTATCTGGTTTTATTGCTGGTTCTTTATTGCTACAGCTTTGTTTGCGGGTTTTTGGCGTATTTTTTCAGATCATAAATGGCAAAAGTGGTCGATCTGGGGCTCAGCTTTTATTTTGTTTAACATTTGGTTTTCAGTACAAGTCGATGTCGTATTAAATGCTTGGTATAACCCTTTTTATTCATTAATACAGAAAATGGTTTCGAGTGGTGGTGGTGATTTAAAGCAGCTTTATAGTGGAATGTTTACTGTTATTTTGATAGCCATGGTCTATGTCACCATCGCTATATTGAATTTATTTTTTGTTAGCCATTATATCTTTCGCTGGCGTACAGCAATGAATGATTATTATACCCAGTATTGGGAGCGATTACGTCATATAGAAGGTGCATCTCAGCGTATTCAAGAAGATACGATGAGATTTGCTGGGACTTTAGAGGGGCTAGGTGTAAGTTTGATTGAGGCGATTATGACTTTAATCGCCTTTTTACCGATTTTGATCCAGCTTTCAGTTCACGTCAAAGTTTTACCTATAGTTGGCGAAATTCCGCATACACTAATGATAGCTGCTCTAGGTTGGGCAATTTTTGGAACCGTAGTCTTAATGGTAGTTGGTGCTAAGCTTCCAGGATTGGAGTTTAATAATCAAAAGGTTGAAGCTGCATATCGTAAAGAGTTAGTTTATGGTGAAGACCATGCTGATCGAGCTGATCCTTTAACACTGAAAGAGCTATTTAGTAAGGTACGTTTGAATTACTTTAAATTGTATTTCCACTATACCTATTTTAATTTAGTGCGGTTTTGGTATTTACAATTGGATAATTTATATGGATTTTTTATTTTAGCACCATCAATTGCAGCAGGTGCGATTACTCTAGGGATCATAATGCAGATTATGAATGTATTCCAATTGGTTAGAAAATCTTTTCAATATCTTATCACTTCATGGCCAACGATTATTGAGTTACTATCAATTTATAAACGTCTTCGCACATTTGAAAAAACGTTAGATTAGTTTGAATGACCTAATTTTAGTCAGCCTTCAGTTGATGTGAAGGCTTTTTTTTATTGGCTGTATGCTGAGTGGATTTGTTTCTTATGTGACGTTTGCATATGTATTTCTGTGAAAATTACTTTATTTGAGCGTGTGCTTTCACTATAGTCCCTTGATAAAATTAATGATCTCTTTTCATTTCTCTCTTGTATAGCGTAGAACTTAAATAAATAGGATAAATCATGAAACCTGCATTGCTCAAAAGTGCATTAGCGCTTGCACTGACTGCTTTTACTGCAAATGTATGGGCAGACCAAGCAATTAAATCCTCTCCAACTCAAAAAATCTCAGGTATAGACCAACAATATATCGATCAAACCGTGTCTGCCCAGCATGACTTTTACGATCATGTAAATGGAAAATGGTTAAAAGATACTGAAATTCCCGCAGATAAGTCACGTTGGGGCGCATTTAACGAGTTACATGAATTATCGACCAACCAGTTGCATGCCATTGTTGAACAACTGAGTGCCCAAAAATGGGCAGCAGGCAGCGTAGAGCAAAAGATTGCCAGTCTGTATGCCAGCTTTATGGATGAAAAAACAATTGAAGCACAAGGCCTTCAACCTTTACAGCAGGAACTGGCACAGGTAGATGCAATTCAAAATAAACAAGACTTCGCTCAATTAATGGGGCATTTCTCGCGTATCGGCGTGAGAACGCCATTTGATATCAGTATTGATCAGGACATGAAACGCTCTGATGTAATGATTGCAGGTTTGGCACAGCGTCGATTGGGCCTGCCAGATCGTGACTATTATTTGAAAGATGATCAGAAGTTTGTAGAAACGCGTGCAAAATATCTCAAGCATATTGAAAAGATGCTGCAGCTTTCTGGCGATCAGCAAGCCGCCCAGCATGCCAGACAAATCCTCCAGCTGGAAACGGAACTGGCCAAGATTCAGTGGAGTAATGTTCAAAATCGTGATTTATCCAAGCGTTACAATATTTACCCGCTTAAAGATTTGAATCAGTTAAGTCGTAACTTTGATTGGAATAGTTATCTGAAGACGGTTGGGGTAAAGGATAAGATTCAGACTATTCAGGTGCATCAGCTCAGTTATTTTAAGGCGCTTGATCCAGTGCTGAATAAAACCGATTTAGACGTTTGGAAGGCTTATTTTAAATGGAACCTGATCAGCAGTTTCGCTCCTTATCTGAATAAAGCTCTTGTTGATGAAAGTTTCGCGTTTTATGGTAAAAGCTTACGTGATGTGGCTGAACAGGAAGTGCGCTGGAAACGTGGCGTACAAACGGTAAACGGTGTGCTTGGTGACGGTCTGGGTAAAATCTATGTAGAAAAACATTTTTCTGCGGATAAAAAACAGCGCATGGATACCTTGGTTCAGAATCTGATCCGGGCTTATGATCAAAGTATTAGCCAGCTGGACTGGATGAGTCCTGCAACCAAAGTACAAGCCAAAAAGAAACTGGCTAGCCTATCCATTAAAGTGGGTTACCCGAAGAAATGGCGTGATTACTCCGCGCTAGACATTAAAGACGGTGATCTCATTGGCAACGTGATTCGTGCCAGCGAGTTTGAGCATCAGGACGAACTGGATAAGCTCGGTAAGCCTGTGGATCGTGATGAATGGTTTATGTCACCGCAAACCGTGAATGCGTATTACAATCCATCCTCCAATGAAATAGTCTTCCCTGCTGCCATCTTACAACCGCCTTTCTTTAATATCGAGGCCGATGATGCGGTCAATTATGGCGGGATTGGAAGTGTCATTGGGCATGAGATTAGCCATGGTTTTGATGATCAGGGCAGCCAGTTTGATGAATTGGGCAATATGCGTAATTGGTGGACCAAGCAAGATCATCAGAAATTTAAAGCCAAAACCCAGGCCTTGATTGCACAGTACAATACTTATGAGCCGATTGCAGGGTATCACGTTAATGGTGAACTGACGCTGGGTGAAAATATTGCCGATAACTCGGGATTATCGATTGCCTATAAAGCGTATCAATTGTCTTTGGCAGGCAAATCTGCGCCTGTGATTGAGGGGCGTACGGGTGAGCAGCGTTTCTATATGGGCTGGGCGCAAGTCTGGCGCGCCAAAACCCGTGAAGCACAAGCGATTGTATATTTAAAAACAGATCCACATGCACCTGATAAAGTCCGGGCCAACGGTGCTTTAGTCAATCAGGCGCCGTTTTATGATGCTTTCAAGATTAAAGCCGGGGACAAAATGTATTTGGCACCTGAAAAGCGGGTCAGCATCTGGTAATCCAGAATTCAATAAAAAACCTGCATCATGCAGGTTTTTTATTGGCTCTATTTATATTTAAAGGAAGGCAATTCCTAGTCCTGCGCCTGCGGCCATCACCCAAAGTGGATGAATCTTTTTAAACATCCCGAGAATCGCAGTCAAAATCACGATGATGACCAGAAGCAGGTTCTGTGCGGAAGCATCGGCAATCATCCAGGCACTGACTAAAACCAAACCGACAGTAATCGGTTTCAGGGCTTTCTCAAAACGCGCCCGTAACGGATTGGCTTTAAAGCGTTCCCAGAATTTGAGTGCATAAATGGTAATGATGGAAGATGGACCAAATTTTGCCAATGAGGTGATCAGTAAACCTGCTGGGCCTGCGACATGCCAGCCGACCAAAGGCACAATCATCATATTCGGACCGGGTGCCGCCTGCGCCATGGCAAATAGCGAGCTAAACTGCTCTGCACTCATCCATTGATGCACGATTACCACCTGATGCTGCATTTCAGGTAGGATGGCATTACCACCGCCAAAAGCCAGCAATGAAAGTTGAGTAAAAACCACGGCAAGGGTGACTAAGATCATGATTTTTTCACTCCCAATACCAGCATGTTAATGGCCAGTAGAATCGCTAAAGTCAGTGCCAACGGCAGCTTGATCCAGATCATAAACAGGAAGGTCAGGCCGATGGTAAAAAGGGTCAGATAACTTTTCAAGATGGGTTTGAGCATCTTAAAGCCTGTGGCAAACAGCAAGCCTGCTGCTGCTGCGGCCAAACCCTGGATCATGTGTTTGACGGCAGGCAGATATTGAAAATGCTCATAGACCTGATAGATCATCAGCACAATTGCAGTTGGGGCGGAGATCAAACCGAGGACTGAACTGATCGCACCTTTCACGCCCTGGAATTCCATTCCAATGGCAACCGCCATATTGATGATGTTACCGCCCGGTAATAACTGGCACACGCCAAGTAAGTCGGTAAATTTGCCAGCATCAATCCATTTATGTTCTTCAACGATAATGCGATGTGCCAGTGGTAGCACGCCACCGAAACCCATCAATCCCAATTTCATAAACCCCGTAAAAAGTGCCTTACAATCAGGAGCAGTCGTTAATGGTTCACGCTCTATTGATAGGACTTGGGCTTTCATTGGATTACCTTTCTGTTCAACCTTGTGAGCTATAGCATGAAAGATTTATGGTATATTCACAAATGCTATTTTTGCTATTATCTATACTTTTAAGGTATGTATGATCGATATTCATAAGCTCAATGCATTCGTGGCTGTGGTGGAAGAAAGCAATATTTCCAAAGCAGCGGTCAGACTGCATATGCAACAGCCGCCATTGACCCGATTGATTAAAAGTCTGGAACAAGAGCTGGATACGGCTTTGCTGAAACGTTTGCCTCGTGGTGTAGAAGTTACGGAAGCCGGTAAGGCTTTATATCAGGAAGCGATCACCATTCTGGCGCATGCCCAGTCGATTCCGAAACGGGTAAAAAACATTGCCCAGGGACTGGAAGGTCAGATCAATATTGGCTTTACCAACTCAGCAGGCTTACATCCTTTTTTGCCAGCTGTGTTGCGTCAGTTTAGGGAACAGTTTCCTGCGGTAGCGATTCATCTGGAAGAGGACAGCAGCACGGCTTTAACGGATGCAGTCATCAATGAAAAACTGGATATTGTTTTTCTACGCAAACCGGCACCGATTCATACCGAAGTCCAAAGTATTCATGTACTGGATGAGCCTTTGATTGTCGCGTTGCCGAGTAATCATCCTTTGGCTGGGCAAGCGGGAGCAATCCGCTTAGTCGATTTGGAGCCGTATGAGTTTGTGTTGTATCGCCGTATCGCGGGACAGGACCTGTTCGATAATATTCTGGCAAACTGCTATCAGGCCGGTTTTAGTCCCAATATTGTTCAAGAGGCACCGCGCTTAACCTCGAGCCTTAATCTGATTGCCGCAGGCATTGGGCTGTCTATTGTCCCCGCGTCAATTCAGGACTTCTGGAACAAGCAGGTCATCTATAAAGCTTTAGAAGCTAAAAAACCTTGTATCGCCCCGATTTATGCAATTTGTCGTGCCCAAGGCAATAGTGTTCGGGTTGAGCATTTCTTGAGTTTACTCAAAGCCAGTCAGGCGGTTTGAAACGGTTCAGTGGTTAAAGTGATAGAAGTTTAAAATCGGCCCGGCCAGATGTTGCTGTGATTGATCCAGCGTCACTTTAATGACCCTGAAGTTAAAGTCACCTTCATCAATATATTTAGCCACACCATGAGTTCTGTAATTCAGTTGTGGAATCTGATAGCTAAAGAACGCCACCTGTTTGGAGGGATGTACCACCTTGACCAGTTTTTGCGGGTCTTTATAGCCGCCATATTCATTTTCAATACTCTGCTTTAACAGATTAGGAAAATAAAGCGTGGCATAGGGCATACCGCAGCCCACACAAACGGATGAGTCGTACAATTCAATCGCCTGTTTTTGATTTGGACTCATCAGCAAAGCTGAACCGGTACCATTTGCACCTGCACTTGCCTCCACATCGTGCCAATCTTTCGGGATCAGCACGGCACCAATTTCTGGGAGTGCAACAAGTTTAAGCTGCTTGGCCTGAGATGCATTCAGCTTAAAGTCAAAATGGCAGCTTTTGGCTGTACAGCGTTTAAAGTCTTTTAATAAGCCATCATCGACTGGATTGAGTACGGTAACGCCATAAAAGGGAACGCGGACATCGTTGGCAAAGGATACTTCACCCAAGGCATAGATTTGATTGTCAGCTTTGCGCTGTTGGACTGTATTTGAAAATTGGGGAAAAGTGGGTTTAAAGCTACGGACTTCTGCATGAGCCGAAGTCACTGATAAGATGAATAAAACAGTAGAAATAGCGGAAAAGATCTTCATTTTTTAATTAAGTATTTTAGATTTGAGTTCAAATGAATATATTCTGCAATACAAGAACCTACAACCTGTTCTATGCAATCGCATTAGAATATTTCAACGAATAATAAATAAATTGCATTGAGACATAATCCCTATGAACAAGATCCTTACAGTCTGTTGTTTTATTATGTTGAGTTCGAGTGCTTTTGCCCAAGACATTAAGGGCATTTCTTTCTCGCATCAGGATTGGGAAATCTACTGTAGCAATACGGGTACTTGTCGGGCTGCGGGTTATCAAAATGAAGCGGAGCGTAATGAGCCTGCTTCATTATTATTGACCCGTCAGGCGGGACCACGGCAAGCTGTACAGGTGGAATTCGCACTGGCACGTTATGAAGAGGAGTCTTTTCCGGCCGCCAAGCTTAAAAATATTCATTTTTATATCAATGGTAAAGATTTGGGCGTAGTCTCGTTTGAGGGGACTGAATTTCCACTGATGGGGAAACTCTCGGCAAATCAAGTGAATGCTTTATTGCAGCAATCCCGGCAACAGACCGAGATCTTGTTTAAAAATGCGCAGCTGCAATGGAATATTTCAGATGCAGGCATGACTGCAGTCTTGCTGAAAATGGATGATTTCCAGAAGCGTATTGGTACGGTAGGCGCTTTGATTAAAAAGGGCCAAGCGGATGAGTCGAAGGTATTGGCAGCTCAACCCAGATTTTCGGTCAAACAGATCAAAACCTCCAGTAAACCTTATCTAACCTTGCAGCCAAATAACAAACGCTATGCAGCGTTATATCGTAATTTGATGGCAGCTCAGCCGATGCCAAAACGGGAGGGATTTTGTGAAGGGATGTATGAGGATGGTGAAACAAAGCCTCAAACGATAGAGCTATATAAACTGACCAATAAAAAAGTATTGGCGATGACCTTATGCTGGCGTGGTGCCTATAACGAAGGTTATGGCGCATGGGTGCTGGATGATTCACTTGCAAACAAGGCAAACTTTGTGACTGAACAGGCTTCCGAGTTTTATAACGGTATTATCAGTAGCTCACAAAAAGGTCGTGGTATTGGTGATTGCTGGGCCAGTGATGAATGGGTGTGGGATGGACAGAAGTTTGTACATACTCAAGATCGCTGGACAGGGATGTGTAAAGGACTAGCCGCAGGTGGGGTGTGGGATCTTGATCAGATCGAAGCCATCGTTAAATAATGTATTGGACATAAAAATAGCCTAAGGAAATATCATGCTAAAGGATAAAAGTGTTTGGCCTGCAATGATTCTGCTGGGTACATCCACCTGTTTTAGTACAACTATTCTTGCTGCCCCTTTACAGATTCTGGAATTTAAAAAGGGACAACTGAGTTCAACTGAACAGACGCAACTTTGTGAACAGGTCAAAAACCTATGTCAGAACAAACCACAATTGCTAAGTTTGAAAACACCTGATCAAGGTCTATGGTTATTATCTGAGGGCAATATTGCTCGGTTTGGTATTTCAACAACAGGTTTTAAACTATTGAAACAGTGGCATATTCCATTGGCATCGGCGGAAGAAATAGCACGATCAGGACAGTATATTTTTCCAAAGCTATTTCCCATGGATCAGAGCCGTTATGCCGTTGCCGTGATTGATACTTTTTCTGAAATGTATTCAGGTGGTGGGGCGGGGATTGAACGGGCCAGCTTTTATGAGTTAAAGGATTCTGGTCAGACGCATCGCTTTATTGAAAATTATCCTTTTCATTTTTATCGCATGATTCGGGCCTGTTTCTCGGAACAGGATTATGTACGTTCCAAGGGTAACTGTCATGATGAAGATGGTTTGAGTCTGGATATTCGTCCGATCAAGCCGATGCTTTGGCAATTCCGTTATCGCTACAGTCTGGATGTATCACCTGTCTCAGATTCGGGTGAGAAATCATTTAAGGGCAGTCGTAACCTGAATATTGATTTAAATAAAGTATCGAAGCAGCCAAATATACCTGCATCCTGGGATTATGCCGGTATGGAATAAATGCGCATGCAGGAATATAGGTTTGTTATAGAAGATCATTTTACACTTTGCCAAAGCTTTAAAGGCGTGGGCTTACGCAATTTACAGCGTCATAACAGATGATTTGCACCGTCCATGGTACAAAGGGAAAGATTGCAATCTGGAACTGTGCTTATGTCTCGCGTTTATTCTTCTACCCGCCGTAAATTTTCTCATCTGATTCGTTCGGTCTTGATGGCTGCGGCTGTGTTGGGTACAACCCAAATGGCAACGGCAGGGCCAACAGTCGATCAATTGAGTGATTGTTTGGTGAAAGCGACCACCGCAGCGGATAAAACCACAGTGTTGCAATGGACGTTTAGTGCTTTAGCTGCGCATCCTGATTTAAAGGCATTCAGCAATGTCACGCCTGAGCAGAAAACCCAGCTGGATCAGAAACTGGCGCAGGTGTTACAGCGTGTGATTGTAGAGCAGTGTTCGACGCAGACCAAAGCCGTGATTAAAGCTGAAGGAATTCAAGCAGTCGGTCAGGCTTTTCAGCAGTTAGGTCAGAGTGCAGGGCAGGATATTGTCAAAGACCCTGCGGTCAGACAGCAGTTGCAAGGTACCTTGCGTTATATTGATTTAAATAAATTGGTTACGACTTTTTTAACGCCTGATATCTGGAATAAGTTGGGTGTGATACGTTAATAAGTTATAAAATCCCTCGTTCATGAGGGATTTATTTTATTGCATTTTCATTTATCGTAATGAACATGGTTTGCCTTCATATTCATAACGGTGAACCTTATATTCTTGACCATCCCAACGGAATACAGCAAAGCAAAAACCAGAACCTGCATTAATAAGATCTGGCCAACCATCTTTACCTCTTGTGTCTAAGAAAGTTGGAATGCCTCGATTTTCGACGATCATTTTCCATATCCCTTTTTTCTGCTGGGAGATGATGTGGTAACCAACCATTTCTCGACCATAACATGTTGAGTCAGCATCTGAAATAATGGCATCTTTTAGTCCATCACCATTTAAGTCTTTATATGTAGTAATTTCACCTATATCGCAGTTGCCTTCCCAACCATGTTTTTGTTTTTTAAACCCTGCCGCTTTAAAAATGGCCTCAGCATCGGCTTTAGGAACTTGGGGTGTTTGTGCAAAATTAGAACTGCTGATTAAAAGTAAACAGGTACTCAACAGTAATTTATTTCTCATAAGTTGAAGGATCATGTCTGTTTTAGTTTAAAAATTTACTATGTAAATATTTTATCCTATAAAACCAAAAAACCCGCTCTAAAGCGGGTTTTCTTTTAAAATTAAATTAGCTTAACCAATCAATTTTTTCATTAATTCATTCACTTGAGCAGGGTTGGCTTTACCTTTTGCAGCTTTCATGACTTGACCAACCAGACCGTTAAAGGCTTTTTCCTTACCAGACTTGTATTCTTCAACCATTTTTTCATTGGCTGCAAGCACGTCTTTGATAATCGCTTCAATCGCACCGGTATCGGTTTCTTGCTTCAAGCCTTTTTCAGCAATAATGTCATCCGCAGATTTTCCTTCTGCTTCCCACATAAAGCCAAACACTTGCTTCGCGATTTTGCCGTTAATGGTATTGTCGACAATACGTGCGATCATGCCACCCAATTGCTCAGCAGAAACAGGAGAGTCCGCCAATTCCAGGCCGGCTTTGTTTAAAGCGCCTGAGAATTCACCCATTACCCAGTTTGCAGAAACTTTACCTTGCTTCGCACCGCCCGCAGCAGCCACAACCGCTTCGTAGAAGTCCGCCATTTCGCGTGATAGCGTCAATACATGCGCATCGTACTCAGTCACCCCGAAGTCAGCAATAAAGCGTGCACGGCACGCTTTAGGCAGTTCTGGAAGAGCAGCACGTGCCGCTTCGATCTGCTCGTCAGCAATGATCACTGGCAACAAGTCTGGATCTGGGAAGTAGCGATAGTCGTTCGCTTCTTCTTTCGAACGCATTGAACGGGTTTCCATCTTGTTCGGATCGAACAAGCGGGTTTCCTGATCAATCTCGCCGCCGTATTCCAGAATTTCCATCTGGCGTTCAATTTCAACATTGATCGCTTGTTCAATGAAACGGAATGAGTTGAGGTTTTTCAACTCGCAACGGGTACCGAACGATTGGCCCGGACGACGAAGTGATACGTTACAGTCGGCACGGAATGAACCTTCTGCCATGTTACCGTCAGAAATACCTAACCAACGCACGAGCGTGTGAATTGACTTGATATAGGCAACCGCTTCTTCAACCGAACGCATATCAGGCTCAGATACGATTTCAAGCAATGGTGTGCCCGCACGGTTTAAGTCGATACCCGACATACCTTCGAACTGGTCATGAATCGATTTACCCGCATCTTCTTCAAGATGGGCACGAGTCACGCCAATACGCTTCACAGTGCCATCTTCAAGCTGGATGTCGATATGACCCAAGCCCACAATCGGATTGTCCATCTGGCTGATCTGGTAGCCTTTTGGCGAATCTGGGTAGAAGTAGTTCTTACGCGCAAATACAGAGGCCTGGTCGATATAGGCATCAATCCCCAAACCAAAGCGAATTGCAAGATCAACCACTTCCGCATTCAATACTGGTAATACGCCCGGCATGGCCAAATCAACAAGGCTGGCTTGTGTATTTGGGTCTTGACCAAATTCAGTCGATGAACCAGAAAAGATTTTAGATTTGGTTGCAAGCTGAGTATGGATCTCAATCCCGATAACGACTTCCCAACCGTCAATTAACTTTAACTTTTGAGCTTCAGCCATTATGCATTCTCCTCAGCAATTGCCGCACGTTTGGTATGCCAGTCTGTGTTTTGTTGATATTGATGCACAATCGACAGCAATTGTGATTCTGACCAGTAGTTACCAATCAACTGTAAGCCCACAGGCAAGCTGTCTTTATCAAAACCAACCGGTGCGTTGATGGCTGGTAGACCCGCCAAGTTCACCGCAAGGGTATAGATATCGCCTAGATACATTTCAGTCGGGCTGAGATTCGCACCGATTTTGTAAGCTGTAGTTGGTGCAGATGGTGCAGCAATCACATCAACATTTTCAAATGCTTTGAGGAAGTCTTGCTGGATCAAACGACGAACTTTTTGTGCTTTGACATAGTAGGCATCGTAGTAACCCGCAGAAAGCGCGTAAGTACCAATTAAGATACGACGTTGTACTTCTGCACCAAAACCTTCTGAACGTGAACGTTTGTACAAGTCCATCAAGTCCACAGGATTTTCACAACGGTAACCATAACGAACACCGTCAAAACGTGACAGGTTCGAAGATGCTTCCGCAGGCGCGATCAGGTAGTAAGTTGGTACATAGGCTTCAGTCATGTTGAGATCAATCTCAACCAAGATTGCACCCATGTCTTCAAGCTTTTTCAATGACTCTTCAACGCGTGCTTTTACATCTGCGTCTAAACCTGCAACATTGAAGTATTGCTTTGGAATACCAATGCGTAAACCTTTTACAGATGTGCCGTTCAAATTAGCAACGTAATCATCCACTTCTTTGTTGATTGACGTTGAGTCTTTGGCATCATGACCAGCAATCACATTCATCAAATAAGCACAGTCTTCCGCAGAACGTGCCATTGGACCGCCTTGATCCAGTGATGATGCATAAGCAATCATACCGAAGCGAGATACACGACCATAAGTCGGTTTTAAGCCGGTTAAGCCACAGAATGAAGCAGGTTGACGAATTGAGCCACCTGTATCGGTGCCTGTCGCAATCGGTGCAAGATCAGCTGCCACAGCCGCTGCTGAGCCACCAGATGAACCACCCGGTACATGATCCAGTGCCCAAGGGTTAGACGTTGCACCGATGTAAGAATTTTCAGAGGTTGAACCCATGGCAAATTCGTCCATGTTCACCTTACCTAAAGTCACGAGACCCGCAGCTTTGGCTTTTGCAACCACGGTTGCGTCATAAGGTGAAATGAAGTTATCCAGCATTTTTGAACCGGCCGTGGTTTTAATGCCTTGGGTACAGAAAATATCTTTATGGGCAAGGGGAATACCCGCTAGCGCATGTGCATTGCCTGACTTCAGTGCTGCATCAGCCGCATCCGCTTCGGCCAATGCCTGTTCTGCGGTGACGGTCACATAACTTTTTACTTTCGGGTCAATTTGGGCAATACGCTTTAAATAATGTTCAGTCAATTCACGTGATGAAAATTGGGCTTGTTTCAGGCCTTCAGAGAGTTCACGGATTGATAAGCGATGTAAATCTGTCATATGAAAAATTTCTTTACATTCTAAATATAAAATATTGACTAATCGAATAAAACTTATTCAATTACGCGAGGTACGAGGTACAAACCTGCTTCAGTAGCAGGGGCGACCGCTTGATATTCATCACGATGGTTGCTTTCAGTCACAACGTCAGCGCGTAAAGGTTGCGGGTTATCAAATGGGCTCTTTAAAGGCTCAACATCATCGGTATTAATGCCTTTCAAGCTTTCCATCATGCCAAGGATTTTATTTAAACTTTGAGCATATTCAGCAGATTGCGTGTCATTGAGAGATAAACGTGCAAGGTGTGCGATTTGTGAGACCGTTTGCGCGTTTAAGTCTGTTGTCTGCTGAGCATCTGATGATGTAGACATAACTTTACCTAATTCAGTATTAAAAAATTTCAAAATATCGTGCGTTATAATAAGCGATTGACTTGTTCAAATCATCACATTTAGT
Source organism: Acinetobacter sp. WC-323 (assembly GCF_000314615.1). NCBI lineage: Bacteria > Pseudomonadati > Pseudomonadota > Gammaproteobacteria > Moraxellales > Moraxellaceae > Acinetobacter > Acinetobacter sp. WC-323. The sequence goes on along the minus strand of NZ_AMZS01000062.1, from coordinate 18,531 downwards.
TAAAGTTGCCACCTTGTATTCACACAAAGTTTAATTGAGAACGCCCCCGTGATTCTAAAACGACTAATTGGCTTGTTTTCGCCGGATTTAGCCATTGATTTAGGTACTGCAAATACACTTATTTATGCACCAGGCCGTGGCATTATATTAAATGAACCAACTGTTGTGGCAATTCGTCACAGTGGTTCACAAAAAATTGTTGCCGCTGTAGGTCTTGATGCTAAACAAATGTTAGGCCGTACACCAGCGAATATTTCAGCGATTCGTCCGATGAAAGACGGTGTCATTGCTGACTTTGAAGTAACTGAGACCATGTTGAATCAGTTTATTGGCAAAGTGCATGAAAAGCGTTTATTCCCACCAGCACCACGTGTGGTGGTCTGTGTGCCATGTAAATCGACTCTGGTTGAGCGTCGTGCCATTCGTGAGGCTGTATTCAATGCAGGCGCACGTGATGTCCGCTTGATTGAAGAACCAATGGCGGCTGCAATTGGCGCAGGTATGCCGGTTGAGCAAGCCTGTGGTTCGATGGTGGTTGATGTCGGTGGTGGTACCACTGAAATCGCCATCATTTCATTGCAAGGTTGTGTATACGCAGATTCATTACGTATCGGTGGTGATGTATTTGATGAACAGATCATCAACTACGTTCGTAAAGCGCACGGTTGTGTGATCGGGGAAACCACAGCTGAAGTGATCAAGAAAGAAGTGGGTATGGCTGTTACAGACGGCAAAACCCTTGAAATCGAAGTTCGCGGCCGTAATCTGGCAGAGGGTGTTCCTCGCGCGATTACCGTGACTTCTGATGAAATCACCCAAGCCATTGCTGATCCATTACAAAGTATTGTCAGTGCGGTGAAATCTGCACTTGAACAAACGCCTCCTGAATTGTCTTCGGATATTGCAGAACGCGGTATCGTGTTGACTGGTGGTGGTGCATTGCTACGTAACCTGGATAAATTACTTGCGCAAGAAACAGGTCTGCCTGTGATTGTTGCAGATGATCCTTTAACTTGCGTTACTCGTGGTGGCGGTAAAGTTTTAGAGTTCTTTGACAATCCAAACCATGACATGCTTTTCGTTGGTTAAATCATAAGGACGAGGCGGTGCAACCGAATCTTTTTTCAAGACAACCGCCATCTTTTCGCTCATTTGTCATTGCGGTCATTACATGTCTGGTGGTGCTTTTCTTTGATTGGCGCATGCCCTATGTCATCCAACCCGCAAGGGATGTCTTGTATGCCGCGTATAATCCGATTTATGCGCTGGCAAGCTATCCTGTACTGTCGCGAGAATGGCTTAACCAACAAACCAAATCTGAAGCCCAATTGCGCCGTGAAAATACGGCCATGCAGGCTGAACTCCTTCAGGCACAAGTCCGTCTACAAAAGCTTTCAGAACTCTCTGCGGAAAATAACCGTTTAAGAGGGCTATTGGATACCCCATTGATTATCGATGGTCGTATGCAGATTGCCGAAGTGATCGGCACCGATGCTGACCCATTGCGGCATATTATTATCATTAACCGTGGTTCGGTAGATCATTTAAGAACAGGTCAAACTGTACTGGATGATAAGGGGATTATGGGGCAGATTATTAATGTCTATCCACATAGTTCACGCATTATGCTGCTCTCTGACAAGGAACACTCATTGTCGGTACGTTTAGAGCGTACAGGAATGCGTGCCATTGTCACGGGTACGGGTGATCTGGGACAACTTAAAATGGAATATGTGCCGACCAGTGCCAATATTCAGGTTGGGGACAAGGTCTATAGCTCTGGACTCGGTGAACATTTTCCGGCAGGTTACTTAGTGGGTACGGTATCGAAAGTCAGTCGACATACCTCGGGTGAATTTGCTGAAATCGACGTGGCACCTGCTGCCCAGCTGGCTAGTGGTCATCATGTGGTCGTCTTATTCTCGGAATCTTTAGCGCAGGAGCAACCGTATGCCGATCGCTAAACTGAACTATGAGAAACGCAAAGATCCACTGTTGATGATTATCCTGTCGATTGTGATAGGTTCCGTATTGATGATCTATCCGATCCCTTATGAGGCATCCGGATGGCGTCCATCGATGATGTTGATGATCATGCTGTTCTGGATTCTTTACCAGCCGGTCTGGTGCGGGGTCTGGTTTGCCTTCGGGATAGGGCTTTTTGTTGACCTGTTGCTCGATGCACCGTTTGGCTTAAATGCACTGAGTTTTGTACTGATTGCCTTTACGACACGCTATTTGATTCGTGAACGCCGCATTCTGACCTTCGGAAATTCCTGGGTGATTGCGGTACTGGCAATTGTTGCGCATATTACCTTTCTGTGGATTAGCCAGACCATTGCCGGAACACATTTCTCGATTGCACGTCACTGGCAACCTGTGGTGACAGGTGTGTTAGCATGGCCACTGGTTTATTATTGTTTGCATAAATGGCGCATATAATTCTCGCATCCAGCTCGCCGCGTCGGCAGGAGCTATTGACACAACTGGGTCTGGACTTTGAAATTTACAGTCCGGATATCGACGAGGCTGTGCAGGAGGGGGAAGCGGTTGAACACTATGTTGAACGTTTGGCCCGAGCCAAGGCGCAAGTGGTATTAGAGCAGTTTCCTGATGCCATTGTGATTGCGGCGGATACCAGTGTAAGTTTTGCGGGCAAGATTATTGGAAAACCGGAATCAAAACAGCATGCCTTTGAAATCTGGGCCATACTGTCTGGACAATGGCATGAGGTTTACTCTGGCCTCTGTGTGGCAACGTCTGCACAGGTGCTGAGTACTGCGGTATGCACTCAGGTCGAGTTGCAGCCACTGAGTCTGGCAGAGATGGAAAAATACTGGGCGACTGGCGAGCCAGTAGGGAAAGCGGGCGCCTATGCGATACAGGGAATTGCTGCACAATATATTCCTCAAATTCGGGGCAGCTACAGTAATGTAGTCGGTTTGCCTCTTTATGAGACAGCACAGTTATTAGAAAGGGTTAAAGCCTAAGTATTGGAATACTGGGGATAACACTTTCGGATATAAGAATTTTTATAAAGTTTTGAGTTTGTTATGGCAGAAGAGTTGCTGATTAACGTCACCCCGATGGAATGTCGTGTGGCATTGATTGAAAATGGTACGGTCAATGAACTATTTGTTGAGCGTACGGTTAAACGTGGGTTAGTGGGTAATATCTACAAAGGTAAAGTGGTGCGTGTCCTGCCGGGGATGCAAGCGGCCTTTGTTGATATTGGTTTGTCTCGAACCGCTTTTTTGCATATTAACGATATGGTGTGGTCGCGTTCGCAACCCACCCCCAATGTCTTCGAGTTATTACATCCTGGGCAAATGCTGACGGTTCAGGTCATGAAAGACATGCTGGGAACCAAAGGCGCGCGCCTGAGCACCGATCTTTCCATTCCTTCGCGCTATCTGGTGTTGATGCCGTATGGCAATCACATTGGTGTATCTCAGCGAATCGAATCTGAAGATGAACGTGACCGCTTACGTGGCATTATCGAAGGTATTCAGGCCGAGCATCATTTGCCGGGCAGTGTGATTGTGCGTACTGCCGCTGAAGGCGTCGATGAAGCTGCGATTGCACAGGACATGTGCTATCTCAGCAAGTTATGGGAATTTATCCAGCGCAAGCAAAAAGAAGCGGCAACGGCTGAACTGATTTTTGAAGAGTTACCTTTACCGCAACGCATCGTACGTGATCTGGCCAGTGATGAAACGGCAAAGATCTATGTCGATTCACGCGAGATTCACGGCAAACTCAGCGAGTTTGTGGATGAGTTTGTGCCGACCATTCAAAACCGTCTGATTCATTATCCAGGTGAGAAACCGTTATTCGATTTATATAACGTCGAAGAAGATATTCAAAAAGCCTTGCAAACCCGTGTCGCGCTCAAGTCGGGCGGTTATCTGATGATAGACCAGACCGAGGCCATGACTACCATTGATGTCAATACCGGTTCTTATGTCGGTGGGCGTAGCTTGGAAGACACGGTATTTAAAACCAATATGGAAGCCACGCAGGTGATTGCAAGACAGCTACGGCTGCGTAATCTGGGCGGTATTATCATCATTGATTTTATTGACATGCAGGAAGCTGAGCATCGGGAAGAGGTGATGCGCCAGTTCGAACGTATGCTCGAGCGCGACCACGCCAAAACCAAAATTACTCAGGTTTCCGAGCTAGGTCTGGTGGAGATGACGCGTAAACGGACCCGTGAATCTTTGGAACATTTACTTTGTGAATCATGCCCAACATGTCAGGGGCGAGGATATGTAAAAACAGCAGAGACAGTATGTTACGAGATATTTCGAGAGATTCTGCGTTATGCCCGTGCATTTGATTCCAAGGGTGGCTTTACTGTCGTTGCGCATCCAGCAGTGATTGATCGGCTCTTAACAGCAGAAGCCCCAGCTGTCGCGGATTTAGAACATTTTATTAATCGTGTGATTAAATTCCAGGTGGAAAATCTGTATACGCAAGAGCAATACGATATCATTTTAACCTAAAGTTGTAACAAGATTTCGCTTAAGCCTTGTTACAACTGAAATTTTACTTTCTATCATGAATTTTAAATACTAGAACCATAGAATGAGCCATAGGTACTTTTGGGTCCCTTAGCAAATAATATGAGGTATATAATGATGAATGTAACTGAAAGATTAGTGAGTCACGGTTTTAAACACGTTTTAGACAGCACCCCTGTAAACACTTGCTACATGGTCGACAGTCAAGGTAAAGAAGTTCAGATTACCACAGCGATGATTCGCTCAGCCTGCCATCAGCTCTTACAGCGTTGCCGTACAATTAAAAAGTAAGGGGCTAACGAAAGCCCCTTAATTTATTCTGTTATTCTAATTTTCGACTTTTTGCGCTTGCGGCAAATCTTGAATCGCCTGTTCAAAACGTTGAATCTCTTCTTCTAAATGTGTCAGTAAATTCTGCATTTTCGGCAAAGCATTACGACATGCAATCAAGCCGACTTCCAGTTTATCCAGATAACTGGTCATGGTGATATTCAGTGCCTGGCCATCCATCACAATCGATGCCGGGTAGAGTGCATCTAGCTTGGCACCATTCCAGTACAAAGGCTCACGTGGGCCGGGAACATTGGAAATCACCAGATTAAAGGCCTGACGCTTCGGCAACATACCTGAAGCAATGTTTAAACCAGCCGGACCATAGACGACTGCGCTATAGTTTAAAATTTCATTGGCGGTCATACGACTAAAGCGTTGTTTCGAGTTCTGTACGCTACGGCGAATGATGTCGAGACGTTCAATCGGGTCTTCAATATGAGTGGCCAGATTGGCCAGAATCATGGTAATACGATTGCTGACATCCGAATCGTCGGTCCGTAAAGACGCAGGCACCATCGCAATCAGCGGCTTTTTCGGCAAGCTATTGTGACTGAGCAGATATTCACGTAATGCGCCCGAGCAGACGGCCAAAATCACATCATTCAGAGTTACGCCCAATGACTTGGCAATTCGGCGGAAACGTTCCAGTTCAAATGATTGTGCTGCAAAACGACGTGAAGAACTGACACGTTGATTCAGGATCGAAGGCGGTGCCTGAAAGGTCGAGACATAGTCCGGATTTTTGCCCATCTCTTTAAAGATGGTTTGCGAAAGTTCCTGCATGACTTTTGGCGCAACTTCAAGCTGGGATTTAATTCCTTCCATCACGCCTTTAATTTTACTCACCGTCGGTGGTTTAGGTGCTTTCAAGCGCTTGCTACGTTTACCTTCTACACACCATAACGGTACCACATGCTTTTCATTTGGATCATGAGAGAGTGATTTTTCAATCAGACGCATGCCTGCCACGCCGTCGACCATGGCATGGTGAATCTTGAAATACATGGCAAAACGGTTGCCTTCAATACCTTCAATAATATCGCAGGTCCACAGCGGCTTAGCGCGGTCAATTAGCGAACTATGCTGCTGAGAGATATACACCAGCAGTTCACGGATACGTCCTGGATTTGGCAGGGCAATGTGACGGAAATGATGATCCAGATCGAACTCGCTATCCTCACCCCAGAATAAGCCATTCAGCTGATTGTTGAATGGAGGCACAGGAATACTCTTGGACTGACGAATTTCCTCAACTAAATCATGTACAAAGGTCGATGATGCATTTTCAGGAAGCTCGAATAGAAACAATCCCCCTACATGCATAGGCTGTTGCCGTTTCTCTAATGAGAGAAAAATAAAATCAATGGGGTGTAGTGGGCGCATAGCAGATCTAGCCTCTCATCGCATTTTTTATAAGATACTCTATGAGTTCTTATTCGTCTTATTGAACCGTTCTGCGCAGTATATACTGTTTGTTCTGGTTAAAATATGACTTTGTACAGACGAGTCAGGAAAAATAAAACCACTGACGAATCAGTGGTTTTATTTTAATACGGAGCGAAAATCAGTGATTTAGGTGCAAACCGCATTCGCGATGTTCTTCACCTTTGGTCGGATCAAAGTAATCTTCATTGTCCGGTAAATTATGTTTTTGCATATATTCCCATAGGTCTTTTGATGTCCATTTTAATAATGGAGCAACCTTGATCAGACCATCCGGATTAATACTGACCGGGTCCATTTCTGCACGAACTGCGGTATCGGTGGCACGTAAAGCGGTAAACCAGACTTTAGGCGCAGTTTCGCGTATGGCACGTTCAAAAGGCTCTAACTTTACTTCAGCGGTAAAGGCTTCGTGTTTTGGATCATCGAGTGCCGGCACAGGGCCTTCCAGTGCTTCACGATGTGCGCGTGAACGTTTTGGCAGGTAAGTAAGAAGGTTTAAGTTCAGTAACTTGCTAATTTCATCTACATATTTATAGGTGGTTTCGGTATTGTAACCATTATCCATCCAAACCACCTGAATATCAGGTTTGACACGCGTCAACATGTGCAGAATGACAGCTTCGAATGGACGGAAATTCGTTGTCACAATGGCTTTTTCATTTAAGCTTAATGCCCATTCAATTAGTTTTTCAGCATCATTGCCAAATTCTGTATTGATTTGATCCAAATTTAAAGTCATAACGCGTTGCCTTTTATGCTCATCGGTTTTTATCGTCTACACGACATACTGCCTTCTATAGTAATCCAATTATGTCGGGTCGGATATGTCCGTGAAGTAAATTCTTATTCAAAAAATCTATGGTTAGGGCATGCAAAAAGAGCAATTGTTGAGCACATCTCCATGCTAAACTAGCGCAATTTTTAACACATAGGATAGTTGAATAAGCATGGAAATCGTATGCCTAGATCTTGAAGGGGTGTTAGTTCCGGAAATCTGGATTAACTTTGCAAAAAAAACAGGGATTAAAGAACTTGAGGCAACGACACGTGATATTCCTGATTACGATGTGTTGATGACTCAGCGTTTGAATATCTTAAAACAGCATGGTTTGGGCTTAAATGATATTCAGGCCGTGATTGCAGAGATGGGGCCTTTTGAGGGTGCGAAAGAGTTTGTGGAATGGGCGCGTACGCATTTCCAGCTGATTATTTTATCTGATACCTTCTATGAGTTTGCTCATCCATTGATGAAACAGTTGGGATGGCCAACCATTTTCTGTCATAAGCTTGAAACTGATGACAACGGTATGATTACGGCGTATAAATTACGCCAGCCTGATCAGAAGCGTCAGGCGGTAAAAGCCTTGCATGGCTTGAACTTCCGTGTGATTGCGGCAGGTGATTCTTATAACGATACCACCATGCTGGGTGAAGCGGATCATGGTTTCCTGTTTGATGCGCCAGACAATGTGATTGCCGAGTTTCCGCAGTTCCCACCATTGCATGGCTATGAAGCATTAAAACAGGCGATTCGTTCAGTATCACAACGTGATATTCCTGAATAATGAATCCATTTGATTGCTGATTTTTTAAAATTCCAAAATAATAAAAGGCGTTTAAAGCGCCTTTTATTATGGGGTACTCATTAGAACTTATAGCCAATTTTTAAGCCATATGCGATTGCATCATTATTCTCAAATTCAGCCACATAACCGGGTGTATTAAATTGAGAACCTGATTGCGCTTTGGCATCACCGAGCCAGAAGTATTTCACTCCACCCGCAATAAAGGTAGAAGGTGTAGGGCTATATTGAACACCTACGCCAACATTCCAGTAGCCTTCTGTTGGGCCTAATGTGGTGACAGGGTTGCCAGCGCCAGAATCCCAACCCACAGATAGATTACCTGCCCATTGGTCATTGATTTTGCGGCCAACGCCTGCGGTAATCGAGTATTGATCTTCGGTATAAGCCACCAGATCGAAACCGTCTTTTTTGCCTGTATTCTTTACAATATCCGATAGAACTGAACCTTTACCAAATTTATATGGGCGGATTGCAAAGTCTTTCCAGTTCACCCAACGTAAGTTTGCAAATGCAATCGTGTTCTCCATGATTCCGGTTTGAAAATCAAGATTGATGGATTGAGGTGTGGTGATTTCTGTCTGGCCTTCAGAATTATTAATCTGAGTAAAACCTGCATTGATGTCTGGGTATTTTGTCATACCTGCAGCACCATGTTTTTCATAAGCATTCATTTCATGCTTGATCTTGGCGCGATAAGTTAAAGAAGCCTTGAGTGCAATTTCAGGCATTTGATAAGCAACGCCCGCTAACCAGCCCACTGCTTCATCACGACCTGTTTTAAAATCATAACCGTTATAGGCACTATAGCTTTGACCGCGTAATAACACGGTGCTGTCAAGGGTTTGATAAACCGCACCTGCATACAGGTTCCAGTTCTGGTTCGGCTGGTAACCAAATAACAGGTTTAAGTTTTCAGTATCCACAGTAACGGATGTGCCACCTTTAAACGGGACAGGGCGGCTTTCGATAAAGTTACTATGACCTGTATATTCTGCATCGGCGCCATAAGGCTGATCATAGATCAAACCAATTGAAAATTTATCTGTGGCTTGAATTTTTAAGGCAGCATTAGGCGAGTAATAATGGTTTGCCATATTACCTGTATTGTTTTGGGAGATATCTTTACCTGATACATTCGGATCAAGAATGGTAATACCCGCTTCAAAATAATTGTTGGGTTGCAGGAATGCTGCAATGGATTGGCCCGAGCGATCCAGTGCTGCGGCAAATGTTGTCGTTGTTGGAACCAAGCTAAGTAGAAGAGCCGTTTGAATAGCATTCAGCTTCATTAATATGTTCTCTCAAATCACTTTGTAACAGAATGGCGCGAAAAGTATCATAATTTTTATGGGCTTAAATATTTTACAAATGTCAATAAATGAACTGCTAAGGTCACCAAAAATACTTGAGCATTCACATTTTTTATTGGCGAATTCTGTGCGCTAAATAAGCAATGATATTTAACTATTATTTTGATTTTATTTATTAAAAGGGAATAAAAAAGGCCATCCTGAGATGACCTTTTGCTTTAAATGACTGGATTAGAATTTATAACCAATTTTTAAACCGTAAGCGATCGCATTGTTATCTTCAAACTTAGCGACATAGTCATTACCGCCTGCTTGTGCACCAGTTTGTGCTTTCGCATCGCCTAACCAGAAGTATTTCACGCCACCCGCGATAAATGTTGCAGGAGTCGGGCTATATTGTAAGCCTAAACCAACGTTCCAGTAACCTTCAGTTGGACCAAGTGTGGTTACAGGATTACCTGCACCAGAATCCCAACCTACAGAAACGTTACCAGCCCATTGTTCGCTAAGTTTACGACCCACACCAGCGTTTACAGACCATTGGTCATCGGCATATTCAACTAGAGAGAAACCATTTGGACGATTTACTAATGGTCCCACTGCTTCAGCTGCTTTTCCAAATTTATAAGGAGTGATTGAGAAGTCTTTCCAGTTCACCCAGCGAACATTTGCAAAGGCAACAGTATTTGCCATGATACCTGTTTGGAAATCAAGGTTAACAGATTGTGGAGTCGTAATTTTAGTTTGACCCTCAGCTGAATTTGCTGCAGCAAAGCCACCGATTGCTTGTGAAATAGCTGGAAGTAAGGCTGGTGGAACAAGTCCGCCTAATGCTGGAGCTGCATTAGCTAACGGTGTAGCTAAACTTAAATTTTCACTTGCATTAAATTTATGATCAACTTCAGAGCGATAAGTAATAGAAGCTTTTAATGCAATCTCAGGAATTTGATAAGCTGCGCCTGCTAACCAACCTACAGCACCATCTTCTTTAATAGTGGCATCATAACCATTAAACACGCTATAAGCTGAACCGCGTAAATGTACATTTCCTTTAATCGTTTGGTATACACCACCACCATAAATATTAAAATTTTGAGTTGGTTGGAAACCGAAAATCATAGAAATGTTCTGTGAATCTACCTCAACAGAGGTATTACCAGTGGTTGCTCCACCAATCGATGAGGTGGTAACAGGTAGTGAGCTTAAAACACGATCATTTGGTGATGCAACAAAAACATTATCCCCAGTATATTTTGCATCTGCCCCAAAAGGTTGGTCATAAAGAAGACCAAAAGAGAATTTGTCAGTCAATTGAAGTTTTAATGCGGCACTAGGGAAGTAATAATCGTCACCCATATCATTAATTTTACGCGTAGTTGCCGTGGTGCCAGCTTCTTGACCTTTTACTGTTGGATCTAGAACTGAAATCCCCGCTTCAAAATAATTACCTGGCTGTAAAAAAGCAGAAATAGATTGACCTGAACGGTCTAACGCAGCTGCAAAAACTCCAGTTGCAGGTAGCGTTGCTAAGATCATGGCAGTGCTAAGATGTTTTAATTTCATTTTTAATCTTTCCTTGAACTTCAAGATTCTTAAGTGTTAAGAAGCTATGATCTGACAACAAAAAGTTATCTATCGTGATTGGCTATAACTTCATGTAACAAAAATACCATAATTAAAATAAGAGTAAATGTTCTAAATGAACTCGACAGTATGAGAAGATCGTAGAAAGTGGACAAAAATAAATCTTAAAAAATTTATATACATATGTGTTTTTATTGGTAATATGATGATAAATATAAAATATTATTTTCAAATAATAATCATTTATTTTTGCAGTTTTGAAAAAAAAGTTTTTTATTTGGTCAAAGATTTTTTGTAAAAAATGAGATTTATTTCTTCATGATTTAAGTTTTTGGTGTTTTTTAAGCCAATTTTCAGAATTCAAATAATTTTATTGCAAAAGCTGTGTTGTACGTGGACTGCCACACTTCAATTTATCTAGGGCTAAACAGCAGAGATGCATAAGCCACATAAGACTAAAATAAGAAAAGCATCTCATGACAAGATGCTTTTTTTAAACTTACTGTTGATACAGAGGTTATTTGATATTCGGATCGCCCTGTTTCAAGAAGAAACGTAATGCCAGCTTTTGTACCCAAGTCCCATAAGGTGGATAGAACAGTTGGGTCGGGAAGAAACGATGACGGGCAAATACGGTTTTGGCATGTGAAAGTTCGCGGAAGCCTTCTTCACCGTGATAAGTCCCCATGCCTGAGTTGCCAATGCCACCAAAAGGTGCATCATGATTGACCACATGCCAGCCCCAGTCATTGATGGTGACCCCACCTGAGTGAGTCTGCTTGAGAATATAATCTCGTTCACCGGCATCATGGCTAAAACAATATAAGGCCAGCGGTCTTTCGCCTGAACGAATATATTGAATGGCCTCATCTAAAGTATCGTAGGCAACAACAGGTAACACAGGACCAAACAATTCTTCTTTTAAAATCCGCATATCTGCTGTGCAATTCAATACGATATGTACCGGCATACGGCGTGCATCTTTGTCACGATCATATTCACTGCAGGCAATCACCTGTGCACCTTTGGCTTGTGCATCATCCAGTATCTCTAATAAACGTTTGAGATGACGGTCATTTACAATCGAGGTGTAGTTAGAGTTCGTGCTGATATTTGCACCATACATGCTGGTAAAGCTGGATTGGCATTCAGCAACGAAGTCATTCACCTTTTCTTTTGGCACTAATGCATAGTCAGGGGCAACACAGATCTGACCACAATTGGTCGCTTTACCATGTAATACCCGCTTTGCTGCATCGGCTAAAGGATAGTTACGGCTAATCAGAGCCGGGGATTTACCCCCCAGTTCCAGTGTTACCGGGGTCAGGTTGTCTGCCGCTGCACGCATGACCACACGGCCAATCGCAGGTGAACCTGTAAATACGATATGGTTAAAAGGCAAAGAGGTGAATTGGGCTGGATCTAAAATTTCTTCACCAAACACCGCCACTTCATTTTCACTAAACACTTCGGCCAGCATACGTTTAACCACGGCATTGGTGGCGGGTGTCACTTCAGGCAGTTTAATCATGACCCGATTGCCCGCAGCAATTGCCGCAATCAGGGGACCTAAAGCCAGATAAACCGGGAAGTTCCATGGCACAATCACGCCAACCACACCTTTGGGCTGATATTGCACACGAAGATGATTGGATAAAAACAGCAATTCAGTATGGCGTTTGCTTGGGCGCATCCAGCGTTTTAAGTGGCGAATTGCATGTTCTGCCTCAAGTACTGAACCGAGCAAGTCGAGTAATTTTGACTCATCAACTGAGCGTGAACTAAAGTCACTATTGATTGCAGTGGCAATTACATCTTGATAACGGATGATTTGTTTTTTTATTTGGACGAGCTTGCTGCGACGATCATCCAGCTCCGGATAAGGCTTGGCATCAAAAGCACGACGTTGTTGCTTAAAAACCGAATACATATGTTCAGTTGCCGAATCAGCCAAAGCGTGGGAAGTTGAAAGTGTCATTTGTTGCTCCTTTCATGCTTATTAGTAGAATAGACTTTATGATTGATGTGCTTTGTGGTCGATGTTAAATTGAGACAACAAAAAGTAATTTCGTGCCATTATGCATCATCACTCAAGGAAAGAGGTGAGAAAATGCGTAAATCAGCTGCTGGACACAATGTGATTGAAGGGCGCTATGATGATCCAGATACCGGCTCGGGAATTCCCTTACTTGGCTTAAGCAGTTTGCTTAATGAAATGCAGCAGCAAGGATATCCGATACCCGTTGTGCTGGAAGGAACGGGGATTGCAGTTGAAGCCTTGACCAGCGCCACGTCCAATGTCTCTCAATATCAGAAGTTAAAACTTTTTCAGAATATCCAGCGCCTGTCTAAAGACCCTCTGATCGGAATATGTGCCGGACAAAAGCAACGGTTATCTGATTTTGGGGTATATGGCTATGCCTTATATGCATCGCGCAATCTGCAACAGGCCGCTGAGTTAGGGATGCGCCATATCAAGCTTGCAGGCCCCGTTCTCAAAAAAACCTTTTATATTCAAAATAACACGGCCATTTTCGAAGGTCATGAAATTATCGCGTTGGGTAAGCTATTACCGTTGGTGTGCGAGTTCTGGTTTAGCTCCATTCAAACCCTGATTGAATGTGTATTGGAAGCCCCGTTTCAAGCGCAAAAACTGTTGCTGCCTTATCCTGCGCCGGCCTATGCCGAAGAATATCAAAAAGCCTTCCGTTGTCCGGTGGAGTTTGATGCTGATGTGATGCAGTGGCATTTTGCACTTGAGTGGCTAGATCAACCCTGTCCCAATGCCAATCCGATTACAGCGGACATGTGCCAATCCTTTTGTGCACGAATGCTGGGTACAGCGGACGAGCAACAAGAGCCGGAATTGGTACGTACCATTCGCCTGTTACTATTGGATTCGGTCGGGGGCTTTCCGACCGCGCAAGCAATCGCGGATCAACTGCATTTATCCAAAAGGACCTTATACCGTCGTCTGGCAGATCTCGAGATCAGTTATCAGGAGATTTTAGATAGCACCAGAAGACGCCTGGCAGATGAATATTTAGCCACCAGTTTAAGTGTGGATGAAATTGCGGAACGATTGGGATTTTCAGATACCTCGAATTTCAGGAAAGCTTACCGGAACTGGGTGGGTATTTCACCAAATGAATATAGAGCGCATAAAAACAAGATAATTGAATAAGAAAAATAGGTTTTATTCTCAAAATATGAATTTACTCTTTTATGTTCTGATATAAATTAGAAAGTATATTGTTATAATTTTCCAGCCCTTTTAAATAAGCAGATAGCCGCTTGTATTTTAGCCAAGTGTGTTGCCGGATAATTAAATGATATTTATTTTAATTATCATTCAATGAAATGTGTTAAATTTTAATCAAAAATTGCACCATAATGTGTCATTATTTTAATCAATATAGGTCATTTAAAAAGCTTATTTTGATTGTTCGTTATATAATAATATTTTAAAAATCATAAATTTGATAATAATGAACCCGCTTTAATTTTTAAAACATTTTTCATGTGAATGGGTGGGGTGTGCATATAATAAAATTAAATGAATTGCTTAAAGTTAAATCGCATAGAATCGGTCCTTAATTCGGGTAAGGTGTTTACCCATAAAAAAAACTTATCAGGCTAAGGATTGCTTTAAATGCTGACTTTTTTAGGTATCAGCATGATCATGTGTTTCATGTATTTGATCATGTCAAAACGTCTCAGTGCATTGGTTGCATTAATCTTAATTCCTTTTATCTTCGCTATTATTGCCTGGGGCTTAGGTTTCTATTTTGAAAGCCTGAGCCATATTCAGCTGGCTGAGCTTGGAAATACCATGCTGGATGGTATTAAGAAGCTTGCTCCAACAGGCGTAATGCTACTTTTCGCTATTTTATATTTTGCTTTAATGATCGACTCGGGCCTATTCGACCCGTCCGTCAGATGGATTTTGAAGAAAGTCAAAGGTGATCCACTAAAAATCACTTTAGGAACGGTCTTTTTAACCCTGCTGGTATCCTTGGATGGTGACGGTTCAACCACCTATATGATCTGTGTGGCAGCCATGATGCCATTATATAAACGGGTGGGAATGAATCCGCTGATCATGACCTGCTTAATGTTGCTGTGCAGTGGTGTGATGAACCTTACGCCGTGGGGCGGGCCAACCGCACGTGCAGCCAGTGCGCTTCAGGTCGATGCCAGTGATGTTTTTATCCCGATGATTCCGTCTATGGTGATTGCAGCAGCCTGGTTATTCTTCCTGGCCTATCTCTATGGCAAATATGAGCGTAAACGTCTCGGCGTGATTGAACTGGTGGATATTAGCCATGCGGACAATATCTCCATTTCCAAAGATCCGGAAGCACAACGTCCGCACTTACGCTGGTTTAACGGTATTCTTACCCTGGTACTCATGGCGTCTTTGGTAAAAGGGATTTTACCGATGTCGATCCTGTTTATGCTGGGCTTCTGTATTGCATTGGTGGTGAACTACCCATGCGTCAATATGCAGAAAAAACGGATTGCGATGCATGCGGATAGCGTGTTGGCCGTGGTCGGTGTGATTTTTGCTGCAGGTGTATTTACCGGTATTTTATCGGGCACGGGTATGGTTGAAGCGATGTCGAAAGGCTTCGTTGCTGTGATTCCGCCAAGCTTAGGACCTTATCTGGCACCGATCACAGGTGTTTTGAGTATGCCTCTAACCTTCTTCATGTCGAATGATGCTTTCTATTTTGGTGTGTTACCGATTTTGGCTGAAGCAGCATCACATTATGGAATTAGCCCGGTTGAAGTAGCACGTGCCTCGATTATTGGACAGCCGATTCATTTATTATCTCCACTGGTACCTTCGACCTATTTATTATGTGGTTTAGCCTCTGTTGAATTGGCCGATCATCAAAAATTTACCTTGAAATGGGCATTTATTACCTGTTGCGTACTCATGGGTAGTGCTTTGATATTTGGTGTTTTTCCATTTTATAATCTGTAATTCTGATTATTCATGTGCTTTTATCTCGAAAATATAAAAGCACATCATTTGATTTGAATCCCTGTTTATTTATTTTTTGCTTGGAATAGAGCGAAACAGATTTGTTTAATTTTTTTTTGAGATGGTTAGGAAGATAACAATGAAGATGAGAATTTTATTCGTCACAATGATGAGTATTGCAGCAAGTTCTGCATTTGCAGCGCCAAAATTATATGGTGAAATTGATGCCAGTCTGGATTATTTACCCGAAATGAATGCCCATTCCTCCAACCGCGATGTATGGAAAGTGAACAGTAATAGTTCATTTGTCGGGATTAAAGGTGAAGAAAAATTAACCGAGCATTTAAGTGCTGTTTATTTAGCTGAATGGGCATTTTATGCCGATGGTGATAAAACCGACTGGTCGCAACGTAATCGTTTTATCGGTTTGAAAGATGACCGTTTAGGTACACTTAAAGTAGGTAAACATAATACCCCATTAAAAGATTTATCAAGCCCAGTTGATAGTTTTAATAACTATATCAGTAATAAGGCCGATATCACGGGAATTATGACCGGGGAGAACCGGGTCAATAATGTCGTGGTGTATGACTCTCCTGAGATTGCACTATATGAAGGTAATCTGGAAGCGAGTGTATTGCTGGCAACAGGCGAGAGCAAAGGGATTGAAGATGATGGGCATGGTGGGGTTAATGTAGCGGGACGTGGTTTGGGCGATGCCTGGTCTGCTTCGTTGAGCTATAACCATCCGATGTTCTTGGTTGGTGTTGGTTATGACAAGGCAATTCCAAGTGATTTCTTGGGACATGGCCTGTTAAATAGCAAAGACACCGAAACTAAAGTTGATGAAGTATTTGCCGCAGCCGATACGGTACGTGTGATTGGGCGTTTGACGCCAATCGAAGGACTGGCATTAAAAACCCTATATCAAACCTCTAAAGTGAATTTAAAAAAGGGATATGATAAGGCAGCTGTTGATATTGATGATTCACAAGGCTGGTTAATCGGTGTTGAGTACAAGTTGCCTAATCAGTCAAAATGGGCAGTCAAGGCGCAATATAGCCAGAACTCAACCAGTTTTAAAAATGGCGCAGCTGATTTCGATGTCAAGCAACTGCTTGTCGGAACAGATTATGCCTTCAATAAACAAGTGAAAGTCTATGGTTATGGCGGCTATTCAACTTTTGAGCAGGCCAATGCTAAAGATAAGCAACCTGTAGTCGGTAGTGGTTTAGAATTTAAATTCTAACAAAATCAAAATTTAAGCTGAATAAATAGAGGTGAATGACTCTATTTATTCAGTGAACTGGATGATCATTTCCAATCAAGACGTGGTTGAGTCGTGTTTGCAAATTTGTGCAGAATAAAAAATAAAAATTCATAATTTTTACATTTTAGTCCTGTATGGTGGGGCTATAAATCTGTCATGGATAGTATGGATAGCAACGGAAATGATTTTTAAAGATTCAAATATTGCTTTGTTTAACAGTATCAATACTTTTGCTAAGGATTATGCTGTTTTAGACAAGATCGCAATTTTTCTAGCGGAAGATCTGAATACGGTTTTTATCGGGACTGTTCTAAATTTTGTGTAAGTACTTAATTTTCATTTATCCTTCAGAGGATAATTACAAAAGGTACTTCACATGGATGAAGCAACAATCAAAAGTATGGCTGCCGAATTGGCTAAAGGTCTAAAAACACCAGAAGACTTAAACCAAATGACAGCAGTCTTTAAAAAATTCATGATTGAAACTGCACTCAATACTGAACTTTCAGACCATCTCGGTTATGAAAAGCATCAGCCCAAGAAAGGCTCAAATAGCCGTAATGGGTTTAGTTCTAAAACCATTACAACTCAAGATGGACAACTGGCTTTAGATATTCCCCGTGATCGAGAAGGTTCATTTGAGCCACAAATTATCAAAAAGCACCAAACACGCATCACCAGTATGGATGACCAAATCCTCTCACTGTATGCAAAAGGAATGACTAATAGGGAAATTGTAGCCTTCTTCAAAGAAATGTACGATGCCGATGTGTCAGCATCTCTCATCAGCAAAGTTACCGATGCTGTGATTGAGCAAGTGACTGAGTGGCAAAATAGAGCCTTAGATAGCCTTTATCCTGTTGTCTATCTTGACTGTATTGTTGTCAAAGTCCGTCAGCACTCCAATGTGATTAACAAGTCCGTATACCTTGCTTTAGGCATCAATATGGATGGGCAAAAAGAATTACTGGGTATGTGGATTGCTCAGACAGAAGGTGCCAAATTCTGGCTGTCAGTCATGACAGAGCTAAAAAATCGAGGAGTACAGGACATTCTTGTTGCCTGTGTAGATGGATTAAAAGGCTTTCCTGACGCGATAGCCTCTGTTTACCCTCATACTGATATTCAACTGTGTATTGTGCATGTTGTACGCAATAGCCTGAGATTTGTAAGCTGGAAAGACTACAAGGCTGTTACGTCGGGTCTGAAAGCGATTTATCAGGCAAGTACAGAGGAAAATGCTTTAAAGTCCCTAGACATCTTCTGTGATCAATGGAATCACCAGTATCCCAAAATTGGAGAATCCTGGCGGGCCAATTGGGAAAATATCCGAACGATCTTTAGCTATCCAGCCGAAATACGTCATGCTATTTATACAACAAATGCGATTGAGTCGTTGAATAGCGTAATACGCCATTCAACGAAGAAAAGGAAAATCTTTTCATCTGATGACTCAGTAAAGAAGGTCATTTACTTAGCAACATCA